>NZ_JACHYZ010000005.1:0-428459 GCF_014193215.1 Rhizobium sp. BK112 | reverse complement strand
CGCTTCGGCGCCGTCGACATTCTCAAGGGCATCGACCTCGAACTCGACAAGGGCGGCTTTCTCGTGCTGGTCGGCCCGTCCGGCTGCGGCAAGTCCACCCTGCTCAACACCATTGCCGGGCTGGAGACGATCACCTCGGGCGATATCAGGATCGACGGGCGCGACATCAGCGGCCTGCATCCCTCCAAGCGCGACATCGCCATGGTGTTCCAGTCCTATGCGCTCTATCCGAACATGACGGTGGCGGGCAACATCGCCTTCGGCATGGAGATCCGCGGCGTACCGAAGGACGAACGTGCCAAGGCGATCAAGCAAGTCTCCGACATGCTGCAGATCGGCCATCTGCTCGACCGCAAGCCGAGCCAGCTGTCGGGCGGCCAGCGCCAGCGCGTCGCCATGGGGAGAGCCTTGGTGCGCAACCCGCAGGTCTTCCTGTTCGACGAGCCGCTCTCCAATCTCGATGCCAAGCTGCGCGTCGACATGCGCACCGAGATCAAGCGGCTGCATCAGCGCATGGGCACCACCTTCGTCTATGTCACCCATGACCAGATCGAGGCGATGACGCTGGCGACCAAGATCGCCGTGCTGAAGGACGGCGTGCTGCAGCAGTTCGGCACGCCAGCCGAGATCTATAACAGCCCCTCCAATATCTTCGTCGCCGACTTCATGGGATCGCCGGCGATGAACCTCTTGACCGCCACCGTCGAGAACGGCGCCGGCGGGCTCGAAGTCTCGCTGGAGCGGCCGAATGCCGCCCCGCTCAAGCTCCCCGTCATGGCTGGCAACAATGGCCTGACCACCTATACCGGCAGACAGGTGATCTTCGGCATCCGCCCCGAGGCCTTGACCGATCCGGATGGCGCCGACCGCAAGGCGCGTATGCTGAGCGAGGGCGACTGCCTGATCGAAGTCGTCGAACCGGCCGGCTCCGACACCTTCGCCGTCACCAAGCTCGGCGGCAAATCCGTCGTCGCCCGCCTGCGCGCCGATGCCGGCATTGCACCTGGCCAGACAACCCGACTGGCCTTCAATCTCGATAAGGCCGTGTTCTTCGATCCAGAAAGCCAGGCGAGGATCGGGTGATGGCCAGGTGCTGATATGAGCGGTTCACCAGATATCGTCATCATCGGTTCAGGCGTCGGCGGCTCCACGGTCGCCGCCGGCCTGGCGGTGACCGGCGCCCGGATATTGATCCTCGAGGCCGGCGATCACATCGCCGATCTTCCGGTCAATCGCGACCAGCGCGCCATCTTCCAGCGCGGGCATTTTCGGCCGAAGGAAACCTGGTACGAGGCGAACGGCAAGGGATTCAACCCCGGCAACTACTACAATGTCGGCGGGAATTCGAAGTTTTACGGCGCGGTCTTGTCGCGCTATCGCGAGCAGGATTTCGACGTCATCGAGCACCGGGAAGGTGTGTCGCCGGCCTGGCCGTTTCCCTATGAAACCCTGGAGCCGTGGTATTGCCGGGCGGAACTGATGTATCAGGTTCGCGGCAGTCTGGGCGAGGATCCCACGGAACCGTATCATTCGGCTGCCTACGACTATCCGCCGGTCCCTGACGAGGCGCCGATCGCCGATGTCAGGGCGCGTCTCAAGAAGAAAGGCCTGCATCCGTTTTCCCTGCCGCTCGGCCTGGATCTGGATGCCTGGCTCTCCAAGGCACGCACGCCTTGGGATGCGCATCCCAATTCACGGGACGGCAAGATGGACGCCGAAACTGCAGCCCTTGCGGTGGCGCTGAAGCACGAGAACGTCCGGCTCGAAACCAATGCGCGCGTGACGAGGCTCGACATGGGCGCGGGGAACCGGATCGACCGGGTGACCTATGTCAAGAACGGTGAGACGCTGACCGTTTCGGCGAAGATCGTCATCCTCGCCGCCGGGGCGGTCCAGTCCTCCGTGCTTTTGCTGCGCTCGAAAAACGACCGCTTCGCAAGCGGCCTGGCGAATTCTTCCGACCAGGTGGGCCGCAACTTCATGAACCACAATGCGTCGGCCGTTATCGGCGTCTCGCCAAAATTCAGGAACACGGCTGTCTACCAGAAGACGTTTGCCTTTAACGACTTCTATCTCTCGGACGGTGAGGGAGGACCACCGCTCGGCAATGTGCAGCTCCTGGGCCGCATTTCCGAGAAAGTCCTCAAGGGCTCTCTGCCGCAGGCTCCGGAATGGTTTCTGCGCTTCATCACAACCCATGCCATCGACTTCTATGCCATGAGCGAGGACGTGCCCAATCCCGAAAGCCGGGTCATGGTCGATGGAGACCGGATCATTCTTCAATGGCAGCGAAGCAACTGGGACGCCCATCTTGCCCTTGTCGCCAAGCTGAAGGTCATCCTGAAATCGATCGGATTTCCGGTCGTGCTGTCGCGACCCTTCGACAAACGCACGCCCTCCCATCAATGCGGAACGATCCGCATCGGCAACGATCCCGCGACAGCGCCGTTGGATCCGTACTGCCGTTCCTACGATCACCAGAACCTCTTCGTCGTCGACGCCGGTTTCCTCCCTACCTCGGCGGCGGTCAATCCTGCGCTCACCGTCGCCGCCCAGGCGCTGAGAGTGGCGGATCACATTGCGGCGAAGGACTTTGCGGGCATGACAGAGGCGCTGGCGGTCGCCAGGCCGGATGCAACAGGACAGTAAAATGGGATTCGATTACATCATCACCGGCGCCGGTCCGGCAGGATGCGTGCTGGCAAGCCGGCTGAGCGAAGATCCTGATGTCAGTGTCCTCCTGCTCGAAGCGGGTGGAGGCGACTGGAATCCGCTGTTTCACATGCCGGCCGGCTTCGCCAAGATGACCAAAGGCGTCGCCAGTTGGGGATGGGAAACCGTTCCCCAGAAGCACATGAAAGGCAGGGTGCTGCGTTACACGCAGGCCAAAGTCATCGGTGGCGGCTCGTCGATCAACGCACAGCTCTATACTCGCGGCAACGCTGCGGATTATGACCTCTGGGCGCGGGAGGACGGCTGCGAGGGCTGGGATTACCGCTCGATCCTTCCCTATTTCAAACGCGCGGAGGACAACCAGCGCTTCGCCGACGACTACCACGCCTATGGCGGTCCGCTGGGGGTCTCGATGCCGGCTGCGCCGCTGCCGATCTGCGACGCCTATATCCGTGCGGGGCAGGAACTCGGCATTCCCTACAACCACGATTTCAACGGCCGCCAGCAGGCGGGCGTGGGATTTTACCAACTGACGCAGCGCAATCGCCGCCGGTCGTCGGCTTCGCTCGCCTATCTCTCGCCGATCAAGGACCGCAAGAACCTGACGGTCCGGACCGGCGCTCGCGTCGCGCGCATCATCGTCGAGGGAGGCCGTGCGACAGGCGTCGAGATCGTGACCGCGCGCGGCCAGGAGATCATCCGCGCCGAACGCGAAGTGCTGATTTCTTCCGGCGCTATCGGATCGCCGAAGCTGCTTCTGCAGTCCGGCATCGGACCGGCCGACCATCTGCGCTCGGTTGGCGTCAAGGTGCTTCACGATCTGCCGGGTGTCGGCGGCAACCTCCAGGATCACCTGGATCTTTTCGTCATATCCGAATGCACCGGCGATCACACCTATGACGGCGTCGCAAAGATCCACCGCACGCTTTGGGCAGGGCTTCAGTATGTCCTGTTCCGCACCGGTCCGGTCGCCTCGTCGCTCTTCGAGACCGGCGGTTTCTGGTACGCCGATCCGCAAGCGCGTTCCCCTGATATCCAGTTCCACCTCGGTCTGGGATCGGGCATCGAAGCGGGCGTCGAGCGGCTCAAGAATGCAGGTGTGACGCTCAACTCTGCCTATCTGCATCCGCGCTCGCGCGGGACGGTCCGTCTGTCATCCGCCGACCCGGCTGCCGCGCCCTTGATCGACCCCAATTACTGGTCGGATCCTCACGACAGGAAGATGTCTTTGGAGGGGCTCAAGCTCGCGCGCGAGATCATGCAGCAGGCGGCGCTGAAGCCCTATGTCATGGCCGAAAGGCTTCCGGGACCGAAGGTCATGACCGACGAAGAGCTCTTCGATTATGGCTGCGCCAACGCAAAGACCGATCATCATCCGGTCGGTACCTGCAAGATGGGGACGGGGCCCGACGCGGTTGTCGGGCTCGATCTCAAGGTCCATGGCCTCGAAGGCCTGAGGGTATGCGATTCATCCGTCATGCCGCGCGTGCCGTCGTGCAACACCAACGCCCCGACGATCATGGTCGGTGAAAAAGGGTCGGACCTCATTCGGGGCTTGCCGGCACTTGCCCCCACCATTTTCGCCTACGAACGCAACGATGCGCGGCCTCGGGCTCGCGCCGAAATCCGGTGAGCCGCGTCGAGAGGAGAGACGACAATGTCTGAAGTCAAAGTGGCCGTGCTTGGCGCCTCGGGCTGGATGGGGAAGGTCCACACGATGGCCTACCAGACCTTTCCGCATTTCTTCGGAGTGTCGGACGGAACGGCGCGGGTCGTCGCTCTCGTCGAAGGCCCCTCGACGGCAGCCGAGGATATTGGCCACCGAGCGCCGGGCGCAAAAATTCTTCGGGATTGGAACCTGGCGGTCGCTGATCCCGATGTCGATCTGATCGATATCTGCCTGCCTGACCATCTTCACTACGAGGTGGCCAAGGCGGCTTTGCTGGCCGGCAAACATGTCTACTGCGAGAAGCCATTGGCAAACACCGCCGCTGAAGCGCGGGAGCTGGCCGACATCGCCAGGGAAAAGGGTGTCATCACCCGCGTCGGGCACGCCTTTCCCCGAAACCCGGTCCATGATCTGGCGAAAGACATCATTCAATCCGGCGAAATCGGCGAGATCAAGCTGTTCCGCGGCTGCCAGCACGTCGACATCTATGGTGATCCCTATGCACCGTTCATGTGGCGGGCCGATGGAAAGCTGGCACCGACCGGGATCGTCGGCGACACCGGCTCGCACATCTTCAGTTTCATGGATTTCCTGGTCGGTCGCGTCAGTTCCTTGATCGCCGACAATCTGATCGTGACGCCGCGCCGGCCCGTCGTCGAGGGCCTAACCTATGGCGAGCAGGTGAAACTGACCGGCAACGAGTCCTGGGCTGAGATTACCAACCCCGATGCAACAAACCTGCTGTGCCGGTTCGAGAACGGCGCCGGCGGGATCGTCGATTTCAGCCGTGTGGCGACCGGCCGCAAGTTCATGCAGACCTATGAAATCTACGGAACGAAAGGCAGCATCGCCTTTAACTATGACGAGATAAACCGGCTGCGCTTCTACTCCAACGACGACCGGACGGGGCGGCGCGGCTTCCGGGAGATCGACGTGGGACCTGAAAATTCGACCTTCCGGGCTTTTCTCCCGCTGCCGAATTTCGGATTAGGCTACAATGAAAGCAAGATCATCGAAGTGGCCGAGGTGATCCGCTCGATCGTTGCCAACAGGCCGATGTGGCCGACATTCGAGACCGGTCACCACATCTGCCAGATCGTCGACGCATGCATGGAGTCTTCCCGGCAGAGGCGCTGGGTCGACATCCCGCTGGCTGAACGCCAATGACCATGGACGTTCCGCAGGAAATTCTCGACGCGCTGACCGATGTCGACATGCCGCGGCTGCCACCCGAGGCCGCTCCTTCGGAAACGGTCCGGCTCGCCGGCGTCGAGGTGCCGGTCTATCGGGCCGGCTGCGTCGTCGTCGGATCCGGCGCGGCAGGTCTGCGGGCGGCGGTGGAATTGAAGCGGCGCGGCGATGACGTCGTTATCGTCAGCCAAAGCGCGTGGGGTGGAACCTCGGCCTGTTCGGGATCGGACAAGCAGACCCTGCACACTGCGAATACGGCGGATCAGGGCGACAATTACAAGGCGATGGCCCGATCCATCCGCAGCGGCGGCGCGATGGACGAGGACACGGCCTACGTCGAGGCGGTGGGCTCGTCCCGGATGATGGCGTCGCTCCAGTTCTTGGGCCTGCCGCTGCCCCAGGATCCGCTTGGGGGAACGCTGAGATATCAGACCGATCATGATGAGGTCGGCCGCGCCACCAGCTGCGGCCCGCGCACCTCGCGCCTGATGGTCAAGGTGCTGGCCGAGGAGGCGATCCGACTGGGCGTGCCGTTTTACAACCAGACCACGGCGGTCAAGATCCTCACTGGGGGCGAGGGGGCTGACCGTCATGTCCTCGGCATACTTGTCATGCGCGCCGGCGACCGTACGGAACAGAATCCGCTGGGTATCGCGCTGTTCGTCAGCAGCGTGATCGTGCTCGCCGCCGGCGGGCCGGGCGAACTCTATCGCGACAGCGTTTATCCCAACGGCTGCTTCGGCTCTCTCGGATTGGCGCTGGAAGCCGGCGTCGAACTCGTCAACCTGACCGAAAGCCAGTTCGGCATCGGAACGCGCAGGGAAGGCTTCCCATGGAACCTGTCGGGCACCTATGTCCAGGCGATCCCGCATATCTACTCGCTCGATCGCGAAGGCGTCGAACACCACTTCCTGGCAGACTATTACCGCAGCACGCAGGAACTGGCGTCGAACGTCTTCCGCAAGGGCTATCAGTGGCCCTTTCATGCGACGCGCATGCTCGATTTCGGCTCGAGCCTGGTCGATCTCGCCATCTCTGGCGAAACCGCCGCTGGCCGGCGCGTTTTCATGGACTTCAACCGCAATCCGCTGTCCGTACCGGGCGACCTGCCGTTCAGCCTGGAAAGACTGGACGAAGATGTCCGCGACTATCTCGGCAAGGCCGGCGCCGACCAGGACATGCCGATCGATCGATTGAAGCATATGAACCCGCTCGCGATCGAACTCTACCGCCGCTATAAGATCGATATTGCCGAAGAGCCGCTCGAATTTGCGGTCAACAACCAGCATATGAACGGCGGCATCATGGTCGACACCTGGGGCCGCAGCAATCTCGGCGGCTGTTACGCGGTCGGGGAGGCAGCGGGCACCCATGGGGTGACGCGGCCGGGTGGGGCAGCGCTCAATGCCGGGCAGGTCTTCGGCACCCGCGCGGCCGAGCACATCAGCGCGAGCGGCAGGGCGAAGCGGGCAGCTTCAGGGGATATAACCGGTACGGCAGAGACAGGCATCTCCGATCTCCTTGCCGCCCTTCGCACCGAGAGCCCGCTCACCGTCAAATCGATCCGCTCGGAGGTGCAGGCGCGAATGAGCGAGAAGGCTGGCATCCTCTGCGATCAGCAGAATGTGGCCCGAGCCTTGATCGAAGCGCGCAAACTGAATGTGGACATCCGCGCCAACGGCGTCGCCTATGGTCGCGCAGCGGAGGCGGTCCGAGGCGTGCAATGGCGGCATATGGCGCTCGCCTCGGAAGCCGTGCTCAGCGCGCTTGATTTCTTCATTCGCGGTGGCGGCGGCAGCCGTGGGGCGCGAGCGATATGCGATATAGCGGGCGAATCCACGCCGCTCGCGCGCTCAGGTCCATTGCCGGATTATCGCTTCCGGAAAGAACGCGAATCGCATCGCAAGGAGCAGATCGTCGTTCTTCTCGATGGTGATGAGATAAGGCTTTCAACGCGGGCGAACCGTAGTTTCGATGAAAGCGCCAAGTCCTTCTTCGAGCGGGACTGGCCATCCTGGTTGACGGGCCGCATCTACGACTGAGGTCGGACGAATGAGGGGACGCCAGATCGGCTGATCAATCAGGATTCGCAACCGCGGACGGAACACGAACTCGCTCGGTGTCGTCAGAGCCTTCGGCAATGGCTTCCTCGCTTCTGCGCATTCGCCTTGGCGGATTCTTGCCTTCGATAGGCTTCGGCGACATTTGGTCGTCGGCCTGGATCTCATCGGTGTTGAGGTAGTTCTTGCTTTCGTCCATAGCGGTCACCTCAGGTTGGGGAATTGCGATGCAGGAAAACGATTCTCCGCATCGGCGCTTTGCACGCTAACGCTCGGCGACATGACGGGTTCCCTCGCTGGTCGGCCGGCGGTGGCCCAGGCTCATAGGTCGGCTCCAGCTTCGGAAATGTCGAGCTCGATTATGACGGGCGCGTGGTCGCTCGTATGTTCCCAGCCGCGCGGTTTTCTCCGGACCGTCGCCGATCGAAGCCATGGGGCGACGGCCGGACTGAGCAGGAAGTGGTCGATCCGAAGCCCCGCGTCACGTTCGAAGCTGTTTCGCCAATATTTCCAGAAGGTGTAGATGCGCTCGCCCGGATGCAGATGCCTGATGGCGTCGGTCCAGCCCTGGGCGACGAGTTGCGCATAGGCCTTGCGCACTTCCGGTCTGAAGAGGGCATCGTCCAGCCAGCGTTCCGGCTTATAGACGTCGATCTCCGTCGGCATGACGTTGAAGTCGCCGGCCAGGATCGAAGGCACCTCGAGCTCGAGGAGTTCGGCGGCGTATTCGTGCAGGCGACGGAACCACCGGAGTTTGTACTCGAACTTGACGCCCGGGAACGGATTTCCGTTCGGAAGATACAGGCACCCGATCACGATGCCGTCGACGACAGCTTCGATATAGCGGCTGTGGCTATCATCGGGATCGCCGGGAAGTCCGCGCCGCGTCAGGATCGGTGTCTTGCCCTTGGCCAGGATGGCTACCCCGTTCCAGGATCGCTGTCCGTGCCAGACGGCGCCGTAGCCGGCCCTTTCGATCTCCCTTCGCGGAAACCCCGCGTCGTCTGTCTTCAGTTCCTGGAGGCACACCACATCAGGCGCGTCCTCCTTGAGCCAGCGCAGCAGGATGTCCAGCCGTCCATTGATCCCATTGACGTTGTAGGTTGCGATTTTCATCATACTCCCGGAAGCCGAGCCCCAGCCGGACATGCTCTAGAAACGCTCTTGAATTTCCTCCTCGGAATGTCTTGCCGGCCATGGCTGGCGCCTCAACGCGTCGCACCGAAGACGAAGGCGATGCCGGCGACGATCGCAACTGCTGTCAGCGGCTGCCGGCGTATCCGATCCTCGAGGTCGTGGACGAAGCTGCTTGCTTCCGCCTTTGCCAGGCGGGCTGTCCCGGAAGCCAGCTCCGAAGCCGACTCCGCTATCCGACCGGCTTCTTTCTGAAGCGCGCGCATCTTCTCGTGATCGGCATCAAATCCTTCGGAGGAACGGGCGAATTCGCCGGTCGAGCGCAGGGCTTGATCCGCGAGCGGAAACGCCTCGTCGACCTTGGTGGGATCGGGCTCTCGCTTCACGCGCTCGGCGGCCTCGACGTCGCTGCGCCCGGCAGGAATTGAGGTGTGGGTGGCTGACACGGGGTCGGACGCCGGAAAAGTGTCCTCGATTGCTCTGTCGAGTTCGCCCTTTCGGGACTGCTTCCGCTGCTCTGCCTGTTCTTTTCGCATGGATTGGACGGCGGGGGATTCGTTCGGGTTTGCCATCGGGGTTTCCTCTGTTGCACTTCGACAAACAAAGCGACGACGAGCGGAGAAGTTCCATAGAAATGCTTCCGCGCCTCACAGAGCAACAGCGATGCGCGAAACGAGCAATGCCGGCGCGCGCAATCGCTCGGACTTTTCTGGACGACGAGGGTCACAATCAATCAGTCGGACCAAAGTCTTGCCAGTGCCTACTACCTAGGTCGGTTGCATTCTGCATTGGGAAAAGCGAGAAATCTCATGCGCCATATGGCATATATTGTATGGAAAACGGCGAAGAACCGCCGAACGAGGCTATTGCATGAATATCCGGAAGCGCGATTTTCTGAGATTGGGCGGCAGCGCGGCCATCGCCCTGGTCGCTGCCGCATTGCCAGCCACTTTGAATCTCGACGGCTTCCTTCCCGGGCTGGCGGTGGAACGCGCACAGGCAAAAGACGGCAACAACGGCAATGGCGGCGGTAACGGCAATGGGGGAGGGAACGGCAACAGCGGCAATGGTAACGGGGGAGGGAATGGGAATAGTGGCGGCAACGGCAATGGCTCGGGGAATGGTAATAGCGGTGGCAACTCCGGTAGCGGTTCTGGATCCTCTTCCTCTTCCAGTTCCTCTTCGAATACCTCTTCTACAGGGGCGTCGGGAGGATCGGGAACGAAAGCGACCGAAGCGTCCGATGGCTCGATCAATGTCCGTCACGCGAATGGCATCACGGAAAGCCTGCGCAGTGGCCGCTACATCATGAAGGACTCGAAAGGACGGACGATCGTAAGCCGGCAGGCGACGGCCAACGATGCCCTCCGATTGAGCCGTTTCTTTCGCTAAAAGCTGAATCTTGTTCTAATGCAGTTCGCGCCATTGCAGAGCCGCTTCCGTCCTGTTCGAGGCGCCGAGCTTGCTCAGAATCTGGGTCATATGGTGTTTCACGGTCTTTTCCTGCAGGCCGAGACGCAAGCCGATATGCTTGTTTGACAAGCCTTGAGCGACAAGATCCATCACCTCACGTTCCCGTGGCGTCAGACTGCTTTTATCCGACGTTCCGCCATTCAGTGAATTCTCCATGACCTTTGCCGACATGGTCGGCGAGATATATCGCGTTCCACCGAGGACGGTTTGGATCGCTTCGGCGAGACCGCGGGAGCCGACACCCTTCAGAACATAACCCATCGCTCCCCGTTGCAAAGCGTCAAGCAAGGTGTCCACCTCCTCGGATACCGTCAACATCAGCACTTTCGTCGTCGGGCTCCGCTCCAGGACGTTGCTGATCGCAGACAGCCCGCCGCCGGGCATCGAGACATCGAGGAGCATGATGTCGGGGCGGTTGTCCGAAGCGATCATCGCCGCGTCATCGCTGCTGGCGCCTTCGCCAATGACGACAAAGCTGCTGATCTCCGACAGGCTGCGCGTGACGCCCTCGCGAAAAAGCGGGTGGTCGTCCACGACGCCGATGGTGATTGATGTCATCGCTAATCTCCCACTTCCATAGGCTCGAAGGTCATGGTCACGGTCGTCCCACCTTCCCCTGTCTTGATGTCGAAGGATCCTCCGAGGCTGTCGATGCGTTCCCGAAGTCCGACAAGACCGAGGCTCGCTGGCCTCACCTCGGTCGGATCGAAGCCATTGCCGCGATCGCTGACCTCGACACGGACATGGCCTTTGTGCGAGACGGCGCTGACAGCCTGCTGAACGCCGCCGCCGTGGCGATAGGCGTTGTTCAAGGCTTCCTGGACGAAGCGATAGATACAGATCTTCACAGCAGGAGCAAGTTCAGGTCCATCCTCGTCGATGACGGTTTCGACATTGGTTTCGGTCTTATGCTGATGCGCTTCGACGACCCGCATGACGATCTCGGTGATCGAGGACTTCTCGATCTGCGGCAGCACCAGCCCGCTACAGATATTGCGGATCTCCGTCATCGCCTCGGCAAGGCTCGAGCGTATCCATGAAAGCTCTTTCTCGCGTGCTTCGGGCTCTGTGGAAGCGTTGATCAACAAATCGCTGTCCAGCCGCAATGAGGCATAGGCGATGTGCTGGGCCGGACCGTCGTGCAGATCGGCGCCGATGCTGCGCAGATATGTTTCGTTGAGCGCCGCCGCCCGCTGGGAGGCGCGCTGCAGCCGCCGCTGAAGCCCGCGATTTTCCGAAAGCAGCGCAGACAGTTCATTGACCCGCTCCTTGAGATCCTTGCGTTGCGCCTCGATCGTGCGACTGCCCCGAAATACCAGAGCGGAGAGAATAAGGAAAAAGATTGCCGTGAGAGCGGCGACGGCGCCCCAACTCCGGAGCCTGGCATGCGCCAGACTGTCGCTCAGTCCTTCTGCCGTCTCGTAGAACTCAATGACGGCGACCGCCTGTCCGGACCATGGCTGGAGGACAGGATTGTAGATTTCCATAAGCGGCTTGCCGAGTGCGCGCTCCTCGCTGCTTTCCGGATCGCTGGCGATCTCGTAGCGCGCGACCAGAGACCCTTCGAATGCGCTGCGGAGTTTGTCGTTGACCGGGAATTTCCTTCCCACCAGCTCCTTCTCGTTCGAATAGAGGATGGTGCCGTCGCTTCGCCACAGCTTGAACGAAACAAGACGCCTGCCGAGGGCGCCCTGACCGAGCGTCTCGTCGAGAGCCTGGGCACTGCCTTCGTCCAGCAGCGATTCCTTTTGCATGTCGGGAAGCAGCGGCGCGACGACGCTGTCCACATATAGTGCCGTTGCAGCACCGGAATTGTGGATGACTGCCTCCTCTATGAGGTGGGTGACGAGAATGCCCACCAGGAACATGGTGGCGATCGATATGAGCCCACCCGCGACGAAGAACTGGGAGGCGAGGGTGCGGGCATTCCAGCGGCGAAGCCAATTCATTTTGATACCGGCGAGAGACTTGCAGAATAACCTACCGCTTCTTTAGAGTTTTTCCAAACGGTGTCAGGGTGCGTTCCTCGTATCGAAGATCTCGGCGCCGGCTATGCTCTGGGTCAGCCGGAGGCTATCGCCTGACATGGCTGCGCCGAAAACGTAGAGAAGTGCGGCCAGAACGATAACAAGAGCGAAAACGGACGCGCTGCAGGCGCCATTGATTCGGGATCTATTAGTCTGGGACATGTTCGGATCTCCTTCGGTATCGTTCGAAACGGAGCGGAACCGGTGCCCGTTCCACATTGGGGACTTCGGTCGGAGAAGGGTGGGACCAAGGTCTGATCCCGTGGACATTCGCAGATTCAGGCATATTTCAGGCTCGATGGGCTCGGGTCTGGAGGTTTGCGAGTGACAGCTTCTGTCGATATCGAAGGCGGCGCCGGCGCCGGATCTCTCGCGCTTTTTCCGGAAAGCGTTGCCGACCTATACGAGACCTTTCTCGTGCCGATCCTCTTCGAACCCTATGCAGCGGAAATGGCAATCGTCGCCGAACGGTCGCAACCAGGCAGTGTTCTCGAGGTCGCTGCGGGGACGGGCGCTTTGACACGCGCATTACGGGCGAGGCTTGATCCGGCAACCGAGATCGTTGCTACCGACCTCAGCCAAGCGATGATTGACGTCGGCGCATCTTCGCTGACGCTGTCGCGGACCCACTGGATGCACGCCGATGCGCAAGATCTGCCGTTTGCGCCCTCGATGTTCGATCTCGTCGTCTGCCAGTTCGGCGTGATGTTCTTTCCTGATAAGCCGAAGGCCTGTGGCGAGGCTAAAAGAGTGTTGCGCAGCGGCGGTCATTTTCTGTTCTCGACGTGGGATTCACTCGAGGCCAACGATTTCGCAAGATGTGTGGATGAATGCCTGGGAAGGTTCTTCCCGTCAGATCCGCCGGATTTTTTCAGGCGCTTGCCATATTCCTACTTCGACCCCGATCTGATCAAGGCGCAACTGACTGCGGCGGGGTTTGATGCGGTGTCCTGCGATCGGGTCGAATTGACATCCGTCGCAGCCACCGCGCGCGACGTGGCTGCGGCGTTCTGCCAAGGCACTCCGCTCAGGGGAGAAATCGAACAGCGGGCGCCGGAACGTATGTCGGAAATCGTCGATCAGGTAGCCGAGCGCGTGCAATCGCGCTACGGAGCCCGTCCTAGCGGCCGCATGAGCGCGCTCATCGCCGCCGGCCGCGCATCATAATGCTGCGTGGCGCAGGGTGTCGTCTCGATCAGGCGCTTCCTCAGGCGGTCCAAGAGATCTATCCGCCCGGATATGACGGCTCATCGGACTTTAGCGGGTTTGCGTAGGAGGGGTCCTCTATCGCGCGAATGACGTGCCGCTCGATCACCAAACAGGTCTCGTCGTACTCTTGCACCAGGTTCGGATTGAACCGTCGCGTTCGAACGGAGTCGCGGGCTTCGACTGCCATCTGATAGGCTTCGAAGAGCTCGAGCAGCCACGGGTCGCGCGCTTCCATGATCAGCTTCCGCATCTGCGGCAGGCGCATCGCCAGGCGCCTGCGTCCGGCTTCCCGACGGTTGGATCGCGCCATCTCCTTCGATCTCCTGCCTATGCCCGCGATTACGCTGCTTCTCGATTCTGAAATAGCGTCGGCAACGGACGTTGGAATGGGTTTAGGACCAAAGGCCGGGATCGCTCAGACTGAGGTCCGGGGCGTGGAACGACCCCGCCTCCAGCCAGTTGGTTTGGCAGCGGTCACGAAGGCCGCTCCAACAGAAGGAGGAAACCATGCTCTCCAAACTTATCGTCGGCGCAGCAACTGCCGCGACCCTCATGTCGGGCGTCGCATTCGCCCAATCCTCGACCGTCAATGGTGCGGCCGGCGGTGCAATCACCGGAGCGATCGTCGGTGGTCCCGTTGGCGCTGCTGTCGGCGGCGTTGCCGGCGCAGTCGTCGGCACGGCGATCGATCCGCCGCCGGCAAAGGTCGTCACCTATGTCCGCGAGGCCCCGGCGCCCTCGGCACGCGTGGTCGTGAAGGAAAAGGTCGTTGTCGGTCAACCCCTGCCGGAGACGGTCGTCGTCACGCCCATTCCGGACGACCCCACCTATGCTTACGCGGTGGTCAACGATGAACGCGTCATCGTCGAACCGTCGTCCCGCAAGGTGATCCAGGTTATCAAGTGACCTGATCCTCTGCGCGGCCTCTGCCGCGCCTTCCTTCCGGAAATCAACTTTTAAGGACCCGAGAACCGCCGCACGACGGACGCCAGCGTCGTCGTGCGGCCAAAGCAACGAGCCGGCGGCCCTGCGCCGCCGGGCCTGAGGAGAGGAACATGATCTATTCCGAAGAGAAATCCGGTGGTCTGGCCGTGCCGCTGATCGCCATCATGCTGGCTATTGCCGGCATTCTCGCCGTGCTTGTCGCTACCGGCGGCCGAGAGAGCACGGCTGTCGGCCGCGTCTGGGTTCCCCAGGCGCAACAGCAAGGTTCGGGACAATGAACGCCATCGCATCCCTCGCCTTTGGCATTGTCAGCTCTGTCGGAGCCTGCATCGCTGCCGCATCTGTCGCGTCCCACGTCGTGGCGGAGTCCGAACCACACATCTTCAACGACCTCGCAGCACGCGATCTATGGACGACGACGCCAGTGAAAATCGACCCGCGGCAGCAGCGCTATGAGCGAATTCCGCCGCTCTATTCCAGCTATGTCACCGAGGCGCCGGCCATCATGATGTCAGCGGCAAGATCGGATGCCGCTCGCCCGTCAACCGAACTTCCGCCGCCTCAGCCAAAACTTTCGGCCGAACACCTTGCCTGGTGTGGGGAACGCTACCGCTCCTTCAATCCCGAAACGAACACCTATCGATCCTATAGCGGCGAGACCCGCGAGTGCTCGCCGCCGTTCCGGCAGATCACCGCCGAATCCGATGAACGCGTCGGCATGAAAGCGAATGCACAGGCGGCAGCCCGGTGCGCTGCTCGCTACAAGTCGTATCGACCGGAAGACAACACATATCAACCATGGGATGGACCGAGACGCTCCTGCGACATGTCGGATCTCGTTGCGACGCGCAATTGATCATAGGGGGTGGGCGCGATTTATGCCAAGCTGGACTGACCGGGATGTCGGACCAAAGTCCGTGTTACAAACGCTGCGGTTGTGATAACCGGTTGTATTAGAGGTTGGAGATCGGGGATGGCAACGACGCTGATAACGGAAATCCAGCAGGCGCAGACAAGGCTCCCGTTCTTGAGCAGGGCGGATAGAGGAGCCCTCATCGTTCGCATCCTCCACGAACTGAAGGCGCATCGGCGGCGCGCGCTCGGAAACGTGCCGGCCGAGCGCTGCGTTTGGATCGACACCCTCATCGCCTCCGTGTCTTCGACGATCTCGGAAATCGTCAGCATGCAGGACGCCGAGTTCAATCGTGTCCTGAACGAGTTCGAAAAGCTAATGGCGACGCTCGATGACATTTCGCATACGAAGAAGCGGCCGAAGACAATTCATTGAGGAACGGCAGCAAATGTAATGTTGCAAGACAGGCTGCAGTGGACACCTGTCTCCGTAAACGCTGCTCCTGTTACCGTTGCGTACTCCCCCGATGTCGAGCGATCCGATAGCATTCCCGGCTTCAGGCGAGGGGAGGTACGGATGGTGCGATGAGCGCGGGACATAGCGGAAACTCGGACGTGGGGAGAGCGTCGCATCGGGGGCTGCTCAAGCTGATGGTGAAGCTGCCGAGCATACGCGGTCAGCTGCAGATGATTGCAGCCCGCCGGGCGTCGCTCCTGGACCTGTGCGAGGCCTATGACGAGGCGACCGCCATGCTCGACCGACTGGAACGCGGCCAGGCGGAGGACTCTGGCGGCCTTCTTCAAGAATATCGCATTGTCTGTTCCGAAATAGAGACCGACGTCATCCAGTACTGTCTCCAGCACAAATGAACGTGCTCCGAACCGCGACACTCCTATGTGGATCCGCTAACGTTTCGGTTTTGTTGGTAATTGCGATTGCAACTTCTTGTCATCCGGGCGATAAGTTCGTTTTCTCTAATATAGCATGAACCTTGGCGGAGGGGCTGCGATGGGAGCGGACGAACATATCGCCGGACGGTGCGAGGTCGGACTGCACGAAGCCAGGGCGGAACTGGAAAGACTGCTGGCAGATCAGCGGTTTCATGCGACGGACAGGGCAAAGCGCATACTCAGATACATCGCGGAGCGCTGCTTCGAGGGAGAGAAGAGCGGGGTGAAAGCCTACGCCATCGCGCTCGACGTGCTCAATCGGCCCGCCTGTTTCGACACCAATGCGGACCCCATCGTCCGGATCGAGGTCAGCCGCCTCAGGAGCGCGCTCAGCTATTATTACGAGGCCTACGGACCGGAACTCGACGTCACCGTTCACCTTCCGGTCGGCCGTTATCTCGCCGTATTCACCCCCTCGGTGGTCATCTCCAAGCCGACGGACGAGGAGATGGAAGAGGCGGAGAACTATGTCGAACTTTCGACCGAAGACGCGCCGGCGATGACGGAGCGGAGCCGGGCCGGAATCCGCAGGGCGCAGGTCTATCGGGTGGGCGCCATCGCCATGGCTCTCGCCGCGGCAGGCGCCGCAGCGGCTTCATTCGTGGTCGGGCGTCCCGAGATGACCGTGCGTCCCCATGTCACTGTCGAGATGTCGGCCGCCGACGACGGCCATGCCGCCGAGGCGGATGGCGTAGCGAGGTACCTGGTGTCGGCGCTCTCCAAGTTCAGGACCCTCGATATCGTCGCGCGTCGGCAAAGCCCGAAGGCGCCCGTTGCCGCCTCGTATGAGATTGAATTGAAGTACTACGCCGCCGACGATGACAGGACGGTCTGGTGGCAGGTGGTCGACGGCCTTGATGGCGGCGTCCTGAAGTCGGGCGTCGACAAGGTCCAACTCGACGGCAGAAGCGAAGCCGTGGTCCGCTCCGAACTCGTGTCGATCCTTGCCCGGCGCTTCGCCAGCAGCCGCGGCGTGATCGGCAATCTCGAGGCTCACGACGACGCCTTCGCTGGAGCGCTCGGAAACGCCTGCGTGCTGAGAGGCGAGTATGCATTGGACGAGGGCGGGCGGGAAAGCGTCGCCGCCGCCCGTCCATGCCTGGAGCGGACGCTCGTGCTTGCGCCCAACAATGCCGACGCCATGGCCGTGCTCTCGCGGATCCTGGTCGTCACCGAGGGAGCCGATCCCGAGACGGCGGACTTCGCCGAGGCGACGACGCTCGCCAATCGGGCGGTCTCCGTCGATCCGGGATCCGACCGCGGCTACGTCGCGTTGATGTTGGCGCACTTCTACGCCGGCCGGACGGATGCGGCGATCGCTTCCGGAAACCGGGCGCTGACGCTCAACCCCGACAACCCCGATGTCCTCGCCAAGCTTGCCGGCGTCCTCTACAGCTCCGGTTATCGCGCCGCCGGCGTGACGCTCGCCGAGGACGCGTCCGAAAACGTCGAGGCCGTCCCCCGCGACGCCCGCATCGTGCTCGCCCTCGAAGCCTACCGGAAGGGTGACTGGTCCAACGCTTCGCTTGTTTCCGAACAGATCAATTGCAGCGATTTCGTCGTCCGGGCGATACGGGCCGCTGCCTTGGGGGAGATGGGCTCGACTGCGGCCGTGGGAAGCCTTGCCCGCCTCGAGGAGATGCTGCCGGACTACCGGACCTCTCTTAAACCGTGGATGGAGCGCCGCCGGTATCCGGCCGAGGTGATCGCGTCGCTTGAGGAGGGGCTCACCAAGGCGGAGAGAGCAACCGCGGAACGGACGCAGGCGGCCAACTGACGTCTGTTACGTTGCGTACTTGTGCCGAATCCGGCCTCCGACATTCTGTCGGCGCCGGTTGGCAGGACCGGGCAAAAGGGGGAGCCGGATGCGCTGCCCTCTATCGAAATGGGGACGATGATGACAGTCGGAATACACCGCTACGCCATTGCTCTGACGGCTGCGATGGCGCTTCCCGGCGCTGCTTTGGCGGCTGAACGCGGGGCTGGCTTTTATCTGCTCGGCTCGAAAGGCCCCGAGGCAGGCATCACGCCGCCGCCCGGCGTGTACTTTCAGAACGACATCTGGCTCTACAGCGGCGACCTCGGCGGGAACAAGCAGCTGCCGACAGGTGGCCGGCTTGCGGTGGGGGTCACCGGCGACGCGGTGCTCGCTGCTCCTAGCCTGCTGTGGGTCCTTCCCGAAGAGGTGTTGGGCGGACGCGCCGGCATCGGGGTGACGATACCCTACGGCTGGATGAACACCGATGCCGATCTGACGCTTGCCGGGCCGCGCGGCGGCGCCGTGACCGGGTCGGTCAGCGACCCCATCTTCACGATCGGCGATCCGATCGTCAGCGGTATGATCGGCTGGGACGCCGGCAATTTTCACTGGAACACCGGCCTGATGGTCAACGTGCCGATCGGCGACTATCAGGACGGCGAAATCTCCAACATCGCCTTCCACCACTGGGGCGTCGACGTCAACGCCGCTCTCACATGGCTCGACCCCGCCTCGGGCATCGAACTTTCCGGCGCGATCGGCATGACGTTCAACGCCGAGAACCCTGCCACCGACTACCGGACGGGCAATGAGCTTCACTTCGAATGGGCAGCACTCAAGCACTTCGAGCGGAAGTGGGATCTCGGCCTTGTCGGCTACGCCTACGACCAGGTGACGGGCGACAGCGGCGAGGGAGCGAACGGGCCGTTCAAGGGAAGGGCATTCGCAGTCGGCGCAACGATCGGATGGAACTTCGAAGTCGCCGACCATCCGGTCTCGGCCAGAATCAAATACTTCCATGAATTCGACGTCGAGAACCGTGCGGAAGGAGACTCGGTCTTCCTGACGATCGCGATACCGCTGTCGGTACCGAAGCGCCTCGACGTGGCCGCGAAGTGACGGCTCCCTATGCGGATCAAAGACCTCGTCAGCTTGCTCTCTTCACGCAGCGGAAGCCCACATGGCTCGTCGAAGTGTCCTCGGGCTCGGCGTGACGGGCGGCGGGGCGATAGCGGCGGCAGTAGTTCGGCGCGCAGAGGTGGGAGCCGCCCTTCAGGACGCGGCGGGCAATCCTGATCTGCGGCTGCCGGGGATCGAAGCTTGCCTCGATATCGCCGCCGCGCGGATTGGTCGGAATGCAGCAGGAGTGCTTCGCAGGTTCCGGATGGCGGGTTGACCAGAAATCGCTCGTCCATTCCCAGACATTGCCGATCATATCGTGGAGGCCGTAGCCGTTCGGCGGAAAGGCGCCGACGGGCGTTGTCCGTTCGCAACCCTTGGGCTTCGTGCTATGCGTCGGGAAGGTGCCTTGCCAGATGTTGGCCATCGGCTTGCCTGCGGGCGTCAGCTCGTCGCCCCAGGCGTATTCGGCATCGTCGAGACCGCCGCGGCCGGCCAGTTCCCATTCCGCCTCCGTGGGGAGGTCCATCCCCGCCCATTCGGCATATGCCTTTGCATCGGGATAGGCGACGTGCACCACCGGATGGTCGAGCTTCCCTCTAAGGTCGCTGAGACCGCCGAGCGGCCGCCGCCAGTTGGCTCCGAACTTGAATGTCCACCACTGCGAGATGTCGGGGCCGCTCACCTCCTTCGGCATGGTGAAGACCAGGGACCCGGCGCGGAGCATCTCAGGCCGTGCGCCCGGATAGTCATTGGGGTCGGGAATTGTCTCGGCAACGGTGACGTATCCGGTGACCTTGGCAAACTCCATGAACTTGCGGTTCGTGACTGGGGTTCGTTCGATCCAGAAGCCGTCGACCTTTACCGGGTGGGCAGGCGCCTCTTCCGGGTAATGATGGTCCGAACCCATCATGAAGGTGCGGCCCTCGATCCACACGAGGTCGGATTGCCGACGTAGTGCCGCGTCGTCGAATGCCAGTGCCATCGCCGCCTCCTCTCGTTGTCGGGCAGATTGGCGCGGGAGCGCGGGACAGGGAAGTATGCAACAGTTACAGCAACCGTAACAGCCGGCGTTCCCGCCCTCAGCCAAAGAAGATGGAGACGCGAAGACCGTTGCGCGCCTCCCACTCTTCGCAGTTACTTCTCGATGCCGCGATCCTTGAAGGATTTGTCGATCGCCTTATCGACCTCCTCGCGGACGCCCTCGATGTTGAAGCTCGCGCCTCGCTGGCTTGGGGGAAACTGGACGAAGGTCTGCAGGAACGCAGCACCCTGCAACTGGCCCTTCACCAGCAGATAGTCGTTTCGGGCGATCCAGTCGTTATATTGGTCCGACACGATGTCGGCCCGCTCATAGGGATCCATCCGAAGGTTATACAATTTGGGAACTCGCCAGGTGATCAGGGGTGTCTGCCAGACGGCGAAGCCTCCGGGAGCAGGTTGCTCCTTGAACACGACCTTCCAGTCGTCGAAGCGCGTTGCGACGAGATCGCCGTCGTCGTCGAAGTAGTAGAAGTCCTTACGCGCGCTCTTCTCCGTCTTGCCCGTGAGGTAATCGAGCTGGTTGTAACCGTCGAGATGGTTCCTGAAGCTGACGGCGCTGCCCTCCGGCTTCCATCCTTGAAGGAGACGGTTCTTGACATCCGGGTCTCCCGCCGCTGCCAGCAGGGTCGGAAACCAGTCGAGCCCGGAGAATATCTGATTTGAAATCTCGTCGGGCTTGATGTGGCCGGGCCAGCGCACCATTGCCGGAACGCGGAATGCCCCTTCCCAATTGGTGTCCTTTTCGCTGCGGAACGGCGTCGTCGCGGCGTCCGGCCACGACCACTGGTTCGGCCCGTTATCGGTCGTGTAGACGACGATGGTGTTGTCGGTCACGCCGATATCGTCAAGCGCCTTCAGAAGCTTGCCGACGTCGCCGTCGTGCTCGACCATACCGTCGGCATATTCGTTGCCGACCATGCCGCTCTGTCCGCGCATGGATTCCCGCACGTGAGTGAAGGCATGCATTCGCGTCGTATTCATCCAGATGAAGAACGGCTTGTTCTGCTTGACCTGGCGGTCGATGAAGTCGATCGCTGCTGCGGTCGTCTCGTCGTCGATCGTCTCCATGCGTTTCTTGTTCAGCGGGCCGGTGTCCTCGATCTTGCCGTCGGCCGAAACCTTGACGACCCCGCGCGGCGAATAGGCCTTGAGGAATTCCGCGTCGTCCTTCGGCCAGTAAGGAGCCTCCGGCTCCTCCTCGGCGTTCAGATGGTAGAGGTTGCCGAAGAATTCGTCGAAGCCGTGGTTGGTCGGCAGATACTCGTCCTTGTCGCCAAGGTGGTTCTTGCCGAACTGGCCGGTGGCATAGCCGAGCGGCTTCAATGCCTGGGCGATCGTAATGTCGCCCGCCTGCAGTCCGACGGGAGCTCCCGGCGCGCCCACCTTGCAGAGGCCCGTCCGCAGGCAGGTCTGCCCGGTGATGAAGGTCGAACGGCCGGCAGTACAGGAGTTTTCAGCGTAGTAGTCCGTGAACCTCATGCCCTCATTGGCGATCCGGTCGATATTGGGTGTCCGATAGCCGACCACACCGTCCGAATAGGCACTGATGTTCGTCTGCCCGACATCGTCTCCGAAGATGACAAGGATATTGGGTTTGGCGGCGGAGGCGTCTGAGGACGCCGAGGCGGTGGGAGCCGGCGCGGTCTGTGCCAGAGCTTTAACGGGCACGAGAGAAGTGGAGGCGAGGGCGACGGCCAAGGCCGCCCCTGCGCTCAGGATGCGTCTCGGAAGCGTTTTCATGGCTGCGCTCCGTTCATGTCGAATTCGCAGGTCATTGCGTTCTCCTCGGTTTCTGTCGAACGGGATCGAAAGGGGATGCCGACGTACGAACTCTTTTCGAGAAAGGGCGTAAATAGAAGTACGCAACAGTAAAAGGCACCGTAACAACGACGTTGCAGCCGTCTTTATTGGGAGAGCAGCGGAGCTCACCCGCTTCGGGAGGGGCTCGCCGACCTCCGGCGGTTTCGGCGGCACGCGCCTTTGTTACGTCGCTTGTTACCGTTGCGTACTTCCATTCATGAACGACCGCCTTCACCTTCGCCCGCAGCTCCGGTGGTTACCAAGAGGAGATGCTGGATGAGGCGGAATAACATCGGGATGGTCCTCGCATTGATCGCGGCCGGCACGGTAGCAGCACCCGCCAAGGCGGCCACTCCGTTGAGCGACGAGGACATCAGCCAGGCCTACATCTATCTGCTCGGCCGCCTCTTGGTGACACGGCAGCAGCAGCTCGACTTTCAGGAGGGTTTCAAGTGGAACGAACTGATCCACCGCAAGCCCGGTGCGGTCGACTGGCCCAATCCCAATCTGGACGTCGCCTATTCCGAGGCCTGGGTGGCTGTTGACGAAACCAGCTGCACCATCGTCACCGTCCCGGAAATTGCGGATCGATACTATACGGTGCAATTCCTGAATGGCTGGGGCGAAACGCTCGCCAATATCAATGAGCGCGTATTTCCCAACAGACGATCGGGCGACTTCGCCATGTGCTTGCAGGGGGCAAAAGTCGAGGTGCCCAGCGATGCACTGCGCATCGACCTTCCCGTTCCCCATTCGCGGGTGCTCGCGCGCGTGGCCCTCGGCGATGACCCGGATCGGGCCGTTGCCTTGCAGCAAATGTTCACCTTGCGGGCAACCGGCACGCCGAAACTGCCGGATATTCCGAAAACGCCGATCTTCGAACTCGAGCACCTTCCTGGAGCAGAGGCCTTCGATGCGGCCGCGGCGGCGCTGGAAAGTGGGCCGGACACCAATCCCGGGCTCGAACCGTTGCAGGCGCAGGTTCGCTCCATTGCCACTGCCGTTAGAGATAATCCTGACGAGCGCGAGCGCGTGGACGGCGTCATCAAGCAGCACGCCTTCCCGGAACTGGCCAAAGCAGGGGCGACGATCGGCCATGGCATCGTACACAACGGTTGGGCGCGCCCAGGCGTCGTCGGCGAATATGGGCTGGACTACCTGACGCGCACGCTGGTGAACAACGGTGGCATTTGGGCGAACATCAAACCTGAAGTGCTCTACTACCGCGGCGGAAAGGATGAGAGCGGCGAAGACCTGACCGGCGACCATGTCTACAAGCTGACCTTTCCCAAGGATGCGCTGCCGGCGCGGTTCGCAAAATACTTCTGGTCAGTGATCGCCGTCGACAATGTTCATTTCCGCGTCCTGCCCAATGCGTCGAAGCGTTACCTGCTCAACGAACAGACCCATCCCCGGTACGCCGCCGATGGATCGCTCACCCTTTATTTTGCCGCAGAAAAGCCGGCCGAAGCGCCTGACGGAAACTGGCTTCCGATACCGAAGGGCCAGAAGTATCGGCTGACCTTCCGCTTCTACGGGCCGCTCGACGGGGTCGCCAATGGCACCTACTGGCCGCCGGCGCTGGTGAAGGCCGATTGAGCCGGCCGGGGAGGGACACGGAGCATGAGCAGACTAGGACAGCATCACGCAGCCTTCACATCCTCGAAACTGGTGGCGATCATCACAGTGCTGCTGCTTTCGGCTTCCGCCGCCTTCGCGCAGAACGATCCATTGCCGTCGTGGAACGACACGCCGACGAAGCGGGCGATCCTCGATTTCGTCGAGAGCGCGACGACAGAAGGCGGGGCCGGCTTCGTCTCGCGCGAAGACCGCGTCGCCGTTTTCGACATGGACGGCACGCTCGTTCCCGAAAAGCCGGTGCCGATCGCCCTTGTTCCGGTACTGACCGACATCAAGGAAGCGGTGGCCAGGAAGCCGTTCCTCGGCGAAAAGCCGGCGGTGGCCGCATTGCTGAAGGGTGACGAGGAAGCGCTCCATGCGGCCGGCCAACAGGGCATCCTCGATCTGGTGGCCGTTGCGACGGATGGCAGGACGACCGAGGAGATCGTGAAGAATGTGAAGCCGCTGTTGGACAAGGAAACCCATCCGAAATTCGCCGTGCCTTATTCGAAGACGGTCTACCAGCCGATGCGCGAACTCCTGGCGCTGCTGGCGGAAAACGGCTTCCAGAACTGGATCTGCAGCGGCAGCCCCGTGCTGATCACGCGGGAGCTTTCGATGGAGATGTTTACAATTCCGGCGGAGAGGGTGATCGGAAGCACCGCAGGGACAAAGCTCGACGAGCGGGAGGGCAGGACCGTCCTGGTGTTCGACGGCACCATCGACAAGTTCAACGACGGCGCGGGCAAGCCCGTCGGCATCAATCTTGCAATGGGCAGGCGTCCCGTCTTCGTCGGCGGCAACGAGGGCGGGCGCGGCGACATCGCCATGATGCGCTGGTCCAAGGATCGAAACGGCCCGAGCTTCCAGCTTCTGATCGATCATGACGACGGCGAGCGGGAATACGCCTATTCGGAGTCCGACGACTACTCGCTGAACGCCGCCGGAAAATATGGCTTCCAGGTCGTCAGTATGAGGAACGACTGGAAAACGATCGTCGGAAAATGAAGGTGAGGAGGACGCGATGAGATCGAGATGTTTTGCCTTTGCCGGCGTGGTTGGAGCAACTTTGGCGGGGCTGTCCTTAAGCGTTGCGGCAGAACCCCTCTCGCTGTCGCCGGTCTGGCAGCTTTCCATGCCGTCAGGCCCGGACAGCGGGATGGAGATCACGGAACAATACGCACGGATGGTGGCGCGCGACGCCTACTTCTGGGCCTGGCCGATGATCAACATCTACAATAGACGGCTGGCCTTCGGAAAGGCGCCGAAGGTGGGGCTGATGAATGGGGTGCTGCCGTTCGCGCCGCTGAACAGGCTGTCGATGCTGCACGACTATATCCAGGCGGACCAGCGTTGGGTGGCTTGCCCGAACCAGGACGTGGTCTATGGCGGAGCCATTGCCGCACTCGACCAGACGCCCGTTGTCCTGCAGGTGCCTGACTTCGGCGGCCGCTTCTGGGTCTATCAGGTCGTTGACATCCGCACCGACAGTTTCGCGCAGCTCGGGGCGATGTATGGGACACAACCGGGCTTCTACCTGCTTGCCGGCCCGGACTGGAACGGCGAGGTTCCGAAAGGCATCACCAAGGTCTTCCGGGCGCGCACCCATACGGCCTTCTTTGGTCCGCGCGTATTCATGGACGATACGGCTGAAGACCGCGAGGCAATCCAGAAGGTCATCTCGACGATCGATCTCTATCCGCTCTCCGAATTCGATGGGAAGATGAAGGCGCATGACTGGCGCTCGCTGCCGACGCTTGGCTCGACGACGGCGGAAGGCGGAGCCGCCGAGACCAGATGGGTCTTTCCGGAAACCATCTTCCAGCAATTGCCTGAGGTGATGAGGGATGCGCCGCCGCTGCCGGGCGAGGAGGCGAAATATGCACAGATCCTGGCGGTTCTCGCCGCCGCGCAGCAGGATTCCAAGATCATGGATGCAATGATCGAGGAAGCCGCGAAGGCGGAAACGGAGTTGGTGGAGCCGCTGCTTCAGTTCCGGAATTGGGGCGTACAGCGCGACGGCCATTGGTCGACCACTGATAACAATGCCGCCTTCGGCACCGACTATTTCACTCGGACGGCGGTGGCCAAATCCAACATCCTGGTGAACGCTCCGACCGAGACCAAGTATCTCTATCAGGACCTCGACGAGGAAGGGCAGCGTCTGAGCGGTGCGATGAGCTATACCGTCACGTTTCCAAAGGGCTCCACCCCGCACGTCAATGGCTTCTGGTCCCTGACGCTTTACGACGCCCAGCACTTTTTCGTGCCAAACGCGCTGTCCCGCTACTCCTTGGGCACGAAGAACAAGACACTCGAATACAATAGCGATGGCTCTCTGACGATCTACGTTCAGCGGATGTCACCAGGCAAGGACAAAGAGTCGAACTGGTTGCCCACGCCCGCGGGCGAGTTTTCCCTCTATCTCCGCGCCTATTGGCCGCAAACGCCTGTTATGGACGGCACCTGGTCGCCGCCGCCGGTACGCAAAGGCGCCTAAATTTCGAAACGTTGCCAGTGGATGCAGAAGCCGGCCATCCCGCGGAAGGCGTCGCTGTCGCCGGAATTCTCCAACCCCTCTTGCCGCAATGGAACAAGTTGCAGCGCCGGCCATTTGTCGTCCATGAAAACAGCCCTGCCGATGTCGCTGCTCGCTCTCACCATCTCCGTTGGCGGTGCAGCCGCGCGGGAACTCCAACCCGAAGCCATCAATACCGCGTCGATTGCTTCCATTGAGGCAGGCAAGCCCAAGCCCGCAGATCCAGACCCGGCGATCGCCCGCCTTCAGGTTCTGCTCGACCGGGCGGGTTCGTCTCCAGGCGAGATCGATGGCCTCTACGGGGAAAACGTCAGCAAGGCCGTGGCCGGCTTCGAGGCGATGAACAAGCTTCCTGTCGATGGCAGGCTGGATCCGGAAGTCATCTCCCACCTGGAAGGCAATGGCCCGAACGTCGCCCCGATCGTTGAAAGCTACGTCGTTTCGGCGGAGGATGCTGCCGGCCTCGTCGACAAGATCCCCGAGGACTATGGCGAGAAGGCGAAGATGCAGAGCTTGGGATATGTGAACGTTGCCGAGAAGCTGTCCGAGCGCTTCCACATGGGTATCGATCTTCTCAATGCCCTCAACCCGGGTTCGCAGTTCGCTCCCGGCGATACGGTGTGGGTCGTGAACTCAGGTCCGCCGAGGGAAGGAAAGGTCAAGAGGATCGAAGCCGACAAGAAGACGGGGCAGGTGCTCGCCTATGCCGAGGACGGATCACTGCTTGCCGTCTATCCCGCGACGATCGGCAGCGAAGACAATCCGGCGCCGTCGGGCAAGCATAAGGTCGAGGGCGTGGCGAAGATGCCGGTCTACCGATATGACCCGAAGCGCAACTTCAAGCAGGGAAAGAACGACAAGGTCCTGACCATCCCGAAAGGACCGAATGGCCCGGTTGGCACGGTGTGGATCGATCTGACCGAACCGACCTATGGAATCCATGGCACGCCGGAGCCGAAGCTCATCGACAAGGTTGGATCGCATGGCTGTGTGCGGCTGACGAACTGGGACGCCGAAGAACTGGCCGGCATGGTCAAGCCAGGAGTCCTGGTGGACTTCGTCAATCGAAGTGCAGCCACGCCGAAGTGAGGCCCGCACCCGCCGCCTTATCGTCAGCGATTCACGACGCCTTGGCTTCGAAAGCGGGGGCGAAATCACCGAGCGATTTCGCCTTGAGGATCATGCCCTCGATATCCTGCTCCACGATCGCTTCGAGATCGGCGAAGCTGTCGATGACGTAATAGATCGGCTGGAGGATATCGATCCGGTAGGGCGTTCTCAGCACGCTCATGAGATCGAACGGCCGGAACTCGCAGGCCTTGCCTTCCATTGCCGCTTTCGCTTCGCTTGGCGATGAGACGATGCCCGCGCCAAAGCAGCGCCGGCCCTGCGGCGTGTTGATCAGGCCGAATTCGACGGTGAACCAGAAGATGCGGAACAGATGCCAGGAATAACCCTTGCCGAGACCGACGGCGGTTTCGCCGAAATGCCGGACGAAATTGGCATAGCTCTGATTGGTGAGCATCGGGCAGTGGCCGAAAACCTCGTGGAACAGGTCCGGTTCCTCGATATAGTCGATATGTTCGCGACGGCGCAGGAAGGTTGCAAGCGGGAATTTGCCTTGCGACAGAAGCTCATAAAAGCGTGAGGGCGGAATGAGGGCCGGCACGCCTTCGACGCCGAAGCCGGTGGTCTCGTTCAGGCGTCTGTTCACATCGAGAAGCTGAGGCACCTTATCAGGCGTCAGTCCCAGCAATTTGACGCCGTCCAGATATTCGCGGCACGCCGTATCGGCGAGCAGCTTCATCTGACGCCGGTAGAGCTCGCCCCATATCGCATCTTCATCCGGGGTATAGTCATAGAGGCCGTCCGGGCCGGGCAGTTTGGCGGTGTAGCTGCTTTCCTTCGTCATTCGCTGATCCTCCCAGATGCGGCGCTATTCCTCCCATTATGATCCAGGTTTGGAGGATTTTCTTTTCTTTCGTGCTGGCTGTTGCCATACTGTTGGCAAATCTTCCCGAAAGCGGCGCATAAAATGAAAGAAACTGGGAATTTTCACCGCAAGCTTCTGCAACTCGTTCAGGCCGACGGCAGCCTTTCGCTGGCAGACCTGGCCGAAAAGGCCGGCATGTCGCAGAGTTCGGCTTGGCGGAAGATCCAGGAACTGGAAGCCGACGGCGTCATCCGCAAGCGGGTGACGCTGCTCGATCCCGGAAAACTCGATCTCAAGCTCTGCGTCATTGCGCATGTGACGCTGGAGGATCACCACGAAGAGGCGGTTGCCTCTTTCGCTTCCGTTGTGCTGGAGCGGCCGGAGATCATGGAGTGTTACGCCCTGTCAGGTGCCTTCGACTATATGCTGAAGATCCGGGCGAGGGACGTGGAAAGCTACGAAGCCTTCATGACCCGCTACCTCATGCGCAATCCGCACGTGCGCACCGTCGTCTCGAGCTTCGTGCTGCGCGAGCTGAAATTCTCGACCGAACTGCCGCTCTGATTGAGATGCGTCTGCGCAGGGCGATGTTGTCGCCACGTCAATGACCCGGCATGTGCACCGGAAAGCCTTCGAATGTCTTCAGCGTGTCGAGCACGATCGACGTCTTCACATGCTGCACCGACTCGTGCGGCAACAGAACGTCGTTGACGAATTTTGAAAGGTCGGCGAGCCCGCGGGTCGCCACTTTCAGGTGATAGTCCATTTCACCGGTGAGCGCGTAGGCTTCGAGAACTTCCGGCAGTCCGTTGATCAGCTGCGAAAACCGGCGGGCATTGTCCCGGTTGTGGGTGGCAAGTGTCACCGAAATGACGACCAGCATATCGAGGCCTAGCTTCTGCTGATCGAGGTAGGCGCGGTAGCTGCGGATATATCCCTCAGCCTCCAGTCTCGTGCGCCGGCGCGAGCATTGCGACGGTGAAAGCGCGATCCGCTCGCCGAGCTCGTTGTTCGTCAACCGTCCGTCCTTTTGAAGCTCCTGGAGTAGGCGCAAATCCAATTTGTCGAGCTGTTCATCCATTGCGCAAAATCTCCAAAACACTCACAAACCGTGCATAATATCTTCTTGGAGCATAAAGAATGCAAGAACTTTGCGCGCGTTTTGGGCCACACTTTGCACCAGTCAAGGTTCAATCCTCAGGAGGAGAAAATGGGCCCTTTTCCACATGATGCGCCGCCTTCGGAAATCACCGCCGACAACCCGGCAGGTACCGACGGCTTCGAATTCGTCGAATTCGCCCATCCCGAGCCCGAGAAGCTCAGCGAGCTCTTCACACGCATGGGCTACGTGGCGGTCGCCAGGCACAAGACCAAGGACATCACCGTCTGGCGCCAGGGTGACATCAACTATGTCCTGAACGCCGAACCCGGCAGCCATGCCGCCCGTTTCGTCGCAAATCACGGTCCCTGCGCTCCGTCGATGGCATGGCGCGTCGTCGACGCCAGGCACGCTTTCGGTCATGCGGTGTCGAAGGGCGCCGTTCCCTATGAAGGGGACGACAAGATGCTCGACGTCCCGGCGATCGTCGGCATTGGCGGCTCGCTGCTCTATTTCGTCGAGACCTATGGCGCAAAGGGATCGGTTTACGATGCCGAGTTCGATTGGCTTGGCGAGCGCAACCCGCATCCCCAGGGGATCGGCTTCTATTACCTCGACCATCTCACCCACAACGTCTTCCGCGGCAACATGGACAAGTGGTGGGATTTTTACCGCAACCTGTTCAATTTCAAGCAGATTCACTTCTTCGATATCGATGGCCGCATCACCGGTCTGGTCAGCCGCGCCATCACCTCACCCTGCGGCAAGATCCGCATTCCGCTGAATGAATCGAAGGACGATACGAGCCAGATCGAGGAATATCTGAAAAAGTACCGGGGTGAGGGCATCCAGCACATCGCCGTTGGAACGGAGGACATTTACGACGCCACCGACAGGCTGGCCGACAACGGCCTGCGCTTCATGCCGGGTCCGCCGGAGACCTATTACGACATGTCCTATGAACGGGTGAACGGCCATAGCGAACCGATCGAGCGCATGAAGAAACACGGCATCCTCATCGATGGCGAAGGTGTGGTGAATGGCGGCATGACGAAAATCCTGCTGCAGATATTCTCCAAGACCGTCATCGGCCCGATCTTCTTCGAATTCATCCAGCGTAAGGGCGACGAGGGCTTCGGCGAGGGCAACTTCCGTGCGCTGTTCGAGTCGATCGAGGCCGATCAGATCAAGCGTGGTGTCATCGGCACGGCAGCAGAGTAAACTCACTAGCGCCGCGGGTTTTTTCGGACGCGCGGCGCTGCGGCGTTTTCGGGGAGGAATTGAGCAATGGACCAGACATCGATCCAGGCATCGGACGGTGAAGCCGCGACGGCAAACAAACTGAAATACATGCCGGGCTTCGGCAACGACTTCGAAACCGAGTCACTGCCCGGCGCCTTGCCACAGGGCCAGAACAGCCCGCATAAATGCAATTACGGCCTTTATGCCGAGCAACTGTCCGGCTCGCCGTTCACGGCGCCGCGCGGCACCAACGAAAGGTCCTGGCTTTATCGCATCCGCCCGAGCGTACGCCACACCCGCCGCTTCTCCAACGCTTCCTATCCGCTCTGGAAAACCGCACCCTGCCTGGAGGAGCATTCGCTTCCTCTCGGTCAGCTTCGTTGGGATCCCATCCCTGCGCCCACGGAGAAGCTGACCTTTCTCGAAGGGGTGCGGACCATCACGACGGCAGGCGATGCCACCACCCAGGTGGGCATGTCAGCCCATGCCTACCTCTTCAATGAGGACATGGTCGACGATTACTTCTTCAACGCCGATGGTGAACTGCTGATCGTGCCGCAGCTCGGCGCCATCAGGGTGTTCACCGAAATGGGCATCATGGATGTCGAGCCGCTGGAAATATGTCTCATCCCACGCGGCATGATGTTCAAGATTTTGAGGGGCGGTGAACAGACGGTCTGGCGTGGCTATATCTGCGAGAACTACGGCGCGAAATTCACGCTGCCGGATCGCGGCCCGATCGGCGCCAACTGCCTGGCAAACCCGCGTGACTTCAAGACACCCATCGCCGCTTTCGAAGACAAGGAAACGCCTTGCCGCGTGCATGTGAAGTGGTGCGGAAAATTCTATATCACGGAGATCGGCCACTCGCCGCTCGATGTGGTCGCCTGGCACGGCAATTACGCGCCTTACAAATATGACCTGCGGACGTTTTCTCCGGTCGGCGCCATCAGCTTCGACCATCCCGATCCGTCGATCTTTTCCGTGCTGACCGCGCCCACCGAAGATGCCGGCACCGCCAATGTCGATTTCGTGATCTTTCCGCCGCGCTGGCTGGTCGCCGAGCATACGTTCCGTCCGCCCTGGTACCACCGCAACATCATGAGCGAATTCATGGGCCTGATCCACGGCCAGTACGACGCCAAGGAGGAGGGCTTCGTGCCGGGCGGCATGAGCCTGCACAACATGATGCTTCCCCACGGGCCGGATGCGATCGCCTTCGAAAAGGCATCCAATACCGAGCTCAAGCCGGTGAAGCTCGATCACACCATGGCCTTCATGTTCGAGACCCGGTACCCGCAGCAGCTGACGAAATATGCGGCCGAGCTCGAAACGCTGCAGGATAATTACCTCGAATGCTGGGACGGCCTGGAACGCAAGTTCGACGGAACCCCCGGATTCAAGTGAAGTATCAAGTGAAGCATCAAGTGAAGACATCCTCCGGCATTGGAATTCGGACATGAAACTTGCGACCTTGAAGGACTCCACACGGGACGGCCGGCTCGTCGTCGTTTCCCGCGACCTGACCCGCTGTTCCGAGGTCGGCCACATCGCCCGCACATTGCAGGCAGCACTCGACGACTGGGCGCATATGGCACCGAGACTTGCATTGATCGCCGAAGGCATCGAGACTGGAGCCCAGCCGACGATCCGCTTTCACGAACATGACGCCACGTCACCTCTACCGCGGGCCTACCAATGGGCAGATGGTTCCGCTTACGTCAACCATGTCGAACTGGTGCGCAAGGCGCGCGGTGCCGAGATGCCGGCGAGCTTCTGGACCGATCCGCTGATCTATCAAGGCGGGTCGGACACTTTCCTCGCCCCGCGCGACCCGATCGTGATGGCCGACGAGGTTTACGGGATCGACATGGAGGGCGAGGTCGCCGTCATCACCGGCGACGTCGCCATGGGTTCCAGCCCGGAAGCGGCGCGCGGCGCGATCCGGCTGGTGATGCTCGTCAACGACGTGTCGCTGCGCGGTCTGATCCCCGACGAACTGGCGAAGGGATTTGGTTTCTTCCAATCGAAACCGGCCTCGGCATTTTCGCCGGTCGCGGTGACGCCGGACGAGCTTGGAGAGGCCTGGGATGGCGGCAAGCTGCATCTTCCGCTGCTCGTCAGTTTGAACGGCAAGGCCTTCGGCAAGGCGAATGCCGGCATCGACATGACATTCGATTTCGGCCAGCTGATCGCCCATGCCGCCAAAACCCGCCATCTCGCGGCCGGCACGATCATCGGCTCTGGAACGGTCTCCAACAAGCTGGACGGCGGCCCCGGCAAGCCGGTGGAGGAGGGAGGAAACGGCTACTCCTGCATCGCTGAACTCCGGATGATCGAGGCCATCGAGACCGGATCGCCGAAGACCCCGTTCATGAAGTTCGGCGATCAGGTCCGCATCGAGATGAAGGATCATGCCGGCCATTCGATCTTCGGGGCGATCGAGCAGACGGTCGAAAAATACCGGGGAGCCGGGCCGCAATGAACGAGGTCGTTCTCTACGACTACTGGCGATCATCGGCGAGTTATCGCGTCCGCATCGCGCTCAATCTCCTGGGCGTCGACTATCGGACCGTGCCCATCAACCTGTTGGAGGGCGTGCACAGGACGCCGGACTATCTCGCGCTCAACCCGCAAGGCTTGGTGCCGACACTGGTGATCAACGGGAAAACACTGACGCAGTCGCTGGCCATCATCGAATATCTCGCCGAGACCAGGCCGGAATGCGGATTGCTGCCACCTGACATTGCCGATCGCCTGAAAGTCCGCGCTCTTGCATATGCGGTCGCCGTGGACATCCATCCGATCTGCAACATGCATGTCGTGTCGCATCTCATGACGCTAACGGAGAAGGCTGACACCCGCGAGGAATGGATGAAACATTTCATCACCGACGGACTGCGCCGAGTGGAAGCCATGATCGGCGACGGTGATGGCGCGTTCAGCTTTGGAGACGCGCCAACGATGGCGGACCTCTGTCTTGTTCCCCAGGTCTACAATGCTCGCCGCTGGGGAGTAGATATGACCGCTTTCAGGCGCATCGCCGATATCGACGCCAAATGCGCCGACATACCCGCTTTCCAGGCGGCGCATCCTGATCGCGTGAAACCATAACGGCAGGCCGAACAGCGACGAAATCCGAAGACGCGCTGCCTTTTTCCTGCTGCTCCCACATCAATTGCCGGCACCGCGTCGGATCGCCTGGGCTGGGATTTCACGATCGCGGCGAGCAACCGGCATTTACCGTGTCTCATCACTTCTGATTGTGCCGCTTGCCAGAAGATCGCCCCTTGTGCATTGATCGGGTTGCTGGGGTAGTATGAAATGTTCCCGTCAAAGCTGTTGATCTTCAAACTCGTAATGGACACGGGTTTGATCGCATTGAACGCTGACGGGATTTGATGATCACCCCCGGCAATACATACGTGAGCAAGATATGCTGCGAGTGACGACGGGAGAAATACACGTGCTCGAAGGCTGGAGAAGAATACGGAAATCCGTGTCGTTCATATCGATGCTGCTGGCTTTCGCCGCCCTGGCGCAAGAGACGCATGCGGCAATTTCCTATGAACGTCTCGACGGCGCGCCGGGCAAGCGCGGCCTTGCGATAAAGGGCGCGTTCGAAATCTCCGACGATCCGAAGGCGCTTGTCGACGAGTACAAGCAGTTCCAGCCGGCCTATATTACCTTTGACTCGCCCGGTGGAAACGTGATCGTCGCGATCGAGTTCGGCCGCACCATCCGCGCGTTGAATGCGCGAACGATCCAGCTCAGAGCCGTGGAATGCGCATCGGCTTGCGCCTTCGCCTTCGTCGGTGGCGTTCAAAGATTTGCCGAGCCGGGGTCCATCGGCGTGCATCGGGTTTCCCTATCCGACGATGCCGCCATGGACAGCAAATTGGCAGTCTCGTCGGTTCAATCGCTGACCGGCGAGATCATCGGATATCTGACCGACATGGGGGTGAGCCCCAATCTGCTGCAGCTCAGCCTGTCGATCGACAGCACCGACATAAGGTATCTGACCTCCGCGGAAATGCGAGACTGGAATATCGTCACGCCCGAAGATATGCCCTCGCCATCGTCAAGCGCGCCGCCACCGCCGGACGCCGCGCCGCAGGTGAGCGCAGCACCCGCCGTCATGCCATCAGACCCAAGCGCTTCCGAGGAGGTCGCCGCATCCGAACCCGGCGACCTGACCACGGAGGCGGTTGATTTCGTCAACCGTTACAATGACGAATGGTCGAAAGACAGCGCTTCGGCGCTTGAATTCATGAAGAGCGTCTATGCCGATCAGGTTTCCTTCTTCGGGACCGTGGTCGATAAAGACGTCGTCTTGAAAGACAAGGCAGCCTTCGCCCAACGCTGGCCGGAGCGCATATACAGCGTCAAACCCGGCTCCGTGACCGCCAGCTGCGCTGGAAAATGCGAACTGTCGGGAATTGTCGAGTGGTTTGCTCGAAACCGGGATACGGGTAGGACAACCTCCGGGATGGCGGAATTCTCTTTCGTGTGGAACACCGCCTCCCTGCAGATCGAGTCCGAGACCGGAAAGGTGATCGCCACGGACAAAGGAGCCAAAGCGCCGGATCGGTTGATCCAGCAGTGGATAGGACTGGACGACATCTGCCGCGGCAGCACCGATCGCTACGGCATCGAGACGGAGCGGGCCTGCAAACGGCGCGAGCAGATCAGTCCGCTGCTCAATCGCGTCGACTGGTGCTATGGCCATGAGGATGAAGCCGGAATGGATATGCAATGGCACAAATGCGATGCCAACTCCCGTAGGTATTGAGATTAAGTATGCCGGACCGGAAGCGAACGACCGCAAAGTTCGGCAGTTGCTCTGAAGGATAGGCGAGCGCGCCCACAAAGCGAAGGCAGCCATTTAGCAGTCATCAAGCGCCTTGATCCTCAAGACCAAGTCTCGCCAAACGCATAGATGGTTTGGACATCGGCGCGATCCGGCAGCGACGGCCATCATTGGTGACGTATTCGTACGTAACCCGGACCTCATCATTGCCGCGCAGCGCCGTGCCCGCGAGTTTGAGCGGCTGCGACATCGCGCCGAAATAGCCGTGGATCGACGCTTCGTTGAAGGGCCTTGGCCGCGCTTCTCCGGAATGACCAGCGCCGAGGCGGTTTCACCGTCGGCTGCGGCGAGCGCGGAGTAGAAGGCGAGAAGACCGCGGCGTCTATCTCGAGCTTCAAACTGGTGGCGATCGTCTCGGCCAAATAAATAGCCGCCGGCAGCTGACTGTCGGCGGCTTTTGACTATCGATCAGTTTGTGTCGGACGCCTTTCAACGGGGCGCGCTAGACAACAAGCGCCCACTCAGCTGCACCCACTCGTAGCACCGCACGTGTCGCACTTCTCACAAGTCCCGTTCCGCACCATCGTGAAGTTCTGGCACTCCGAGCACATGTTGCCGGTATAGCCCTGCATGATCGAGCGTTGGCGGCGTTCGGCCTCCCGCTTCTTGGCTTCGGATTTCGCCGTGGCCGCGTCGGCCGCCGCCTTGTCGGAGAAGAGGGCGGTTGCGTCGCTGGTGATGTCGTCGATCACCTCTTCGGCAATCTCTTCCGCCAGTTCCTTGGCGCGCTCCTCATAGTCGCGCTTGAAGGCGACGATTTCGGAGGTGGAGATGGCGACCGTCGGCTCCAGCTTGCGGGCGGCACTGCCGGCAAAGGCAGTCACGGTACCGGTGGAAGCGGCGCGGGCAGGGGCGGCAGTCGCCGCACCCTTGGGCTCGGCCGCTGCCTGACGTTCGCCGCCGGTGCCGGAGACCAGCGTCGGTTTGTAGCCGCGGGTCCAGCCGGTGGAGAGCAGGTTGGTCTTGCCCTCCTGGATGCCCTTGCCGAGCGCGGTGTTGGAGAAGTCGGACGTATCGACATGCGCAAGGTCGTGGCGGCCGAGATAGGAGACGGCAAGTTCGCGGAAGACGTAGTCGAGGATTGACGTGGCGTTCTTGATCGCGTCATTGCCGATGACCATGCCGGCTGGCTCGAACTTGGTGAAGGTGAAGGCCTCGACATATTCCTCGAGCGGCACGCCATATTGCAGGCCGAGCGAGATGGCGATGGCGAAATTGTTCATCATCGCGCGGAAGGCAGCGCCTTCCTTGTGCATGTCGATGAAGATCTCGCCGAGGCGGCCGTCGCCGAACTCGCCGGTGCGGAGATAGACCTTGTGTCCGCCGACGGCGGCCTTCTGGGTGTAGCCCTGGCGGCGATTCGGCAGCTTCTCGCGTTCGCGCGAAACGCGTTCGATCACCCGCTCGATGATCTTCTCGGTGATGGTGACGGCCTGGGCGGCGACCGGCGCCTGCAGCAGTTCCTCCAGCGCATCCTCGTCATCCTCGTCTTCGATCAGCGAGGCATTGAGCGGCTGCGACAGCTTCGAGCCGTCGCGATAAAGCGCGTTGGCCTTGAGGCCGAGCTTCCAGGAGAGCAGGTAGGCGTTCTTGCAATCCTCGACGGTCGCCTCGTTCGGCATGTTGATCGTCTTGGAAATCGCACCCGAGATGAAGGGCTGGGCCGCCGCCATCATGCGGATGTGGCTTTCCACAGAGAGGTAGCGCTTGCCGATCTTGCCGCAGGGATTGGCGCAATCGAAGACCGGCAGATGCTCATTCTTGAGGAAGGGCGCGCCTTCCAGCGTCATCGCACCGCAGACATGGATGTTGGCGGCTTCGATGTCCTTCTTCGAGAAGCCGATATGGTCGAGCAGGCTGAAGCTCATGTCGGCCAGCTGTTCGTCGGAAACCTTCAGCGTGTCCTTCAGGAAGTCGGCGCCGAGCGTCCACTGGTTGAAGACGAACTTGATGTCGAAGGCGCTCTTCAGCGCGGCGTTGACGGCTTCCACCTTCTCGTCGGTGAAGCCCTTGGTCTTCAGCGTCGAGGGGTTGATCGCCGGCGCCTGGTTCAGGTTGCCGTGGCCGACGGCATAGGCCTCGATCTCGGCAATCTGGCTCTCGGAATAGCCAAGCGTGCGCAGCGCTTCGGGCACGGCGCGGTTGATGATCTTGAAGTAGCCGCCGCCGGCGAGCTTCTTGAACTTGACGAGGGCGAAGTCGGGCTCGATGCCGGTGGTGTCGCAATCCATGACGAGACCGATCGTGCCGGTGGGCGCGATGACCGAGACCTGGGCGTTGCGATAGCCATGCTGTTCGCCGAGCTCGAGCGCCTTGTCCCAAGCCGATTTGGCGTGGGCGACGAGATCCTGGTCCGGGTTTTCCGAATGGATCAGCGCGACCGGGTTGATCGACAGGGCCTCATAGCCTGACGTCTCGCCATGGGCGGCGCGGCGATGGTTGCGGATGACCCGCAGCATGCTCTCGCGGTTTGGCGCGAAGTTCGGGAAGGGCCCGAGTTCGGCAGCCATTTCAGCCGACGTCGCATAGCAGACGCCGGTCATGATCGCAGTCAGCGAACCGGCAATGGCGCGGGCCTCGGTGGAGTCGTAGGGAATGCCCGACGACATCAGCAGGCCGCCGATATTGGCGTAGCCGAGACCGAGCGTGCGGTATTCGTAGGAGAGTTCGGCAATGCGCTTCGACGGGAACTGCGCCATCATCACCGAGACTTCGAGCACAACGGTCCACAGGCGAACGGCATGTTCGTAATCGGCAATGTTGATGCGCTTGGTGGCCTTGTCCTTGAACTGCAGCAGGTTCAGCGAGGCAAGGTTGCAGGCCGTGTCGTCGAGGAACATATATTCCGAGCACGGGTTCGAGCCGCGGATCGGGCCGCCGGCCGGCGAAGTGTGCCAGTCGTTCATCGTCGTGTTGAAGTGGATGCCCGGATCGGCCGAGGCCCAGGCAGCGTAGGAAATCGTTTCCCAGAGATCGCGCGCCTTAAGCGTCTTCATCACCCTGCCGTCCTTGCGGGCGGTCAGGTTCCATTCGCCATCATTCTCGACGGCGCGCAGGAAGTCGTCCTTGATCGAGACGGAGTTGTTGGAGTTCTGGCCCGAGACCGTGAGGTAGGCTTCCGAATCCCAATCCGTGTCGTAGGTCTTGAACTGGAGATCCTTATAGCCCTGGCGGGCGAACTGGATGACGCGCTGGACGTAGTTCTCGGGAACCTGGTCCTTCTTGGCAGCGCGGATTTCGCGCTTCAGGGCAGGGTTCTTGGCCGGGTCGAAGCAATCGCCGTTGTCGCCGCCTTCACAATTGAAGCAGGCCTTCATGATCGCCTTCAGATGCTTGGCGACGACCTTCGAGCCGGTGACGAGGGCCGCCACCTTCTGCTCTTCCTTGACCTTCCAGTTGATGTATTCCTCGATGTCGGGATGGTCGATATCGACGACCACCATCTTGGCGGCGCGGCGCGTCGTGCCGCCCGATTTGATGGCGCCGGCGGCGCGGTCGCCGATCTTCAGGAAGCTCATCAGACCGGAGGAGCGGCCGCCGCCGGAAAGCTTTTCGCCTTCGCCACGCAGCATCGAGAAGTTGGAGCCGGTGCCGGAGCCGTATTTGAACAGGCGCGCTTCACGCACCCAGAGGTCCATGATGCCGCCTTCGTTGACGAGATCGTCCTCGACCGACTGGATGAAGCAGGCATGCGGCTGCGGATGTTCGTAGGCCGACTTGGACTTGGTCAGCTTGCCGGTGAAGGGATCGACATAGAAATGGCCCTGGCCGGGGCCGTCGATGCCATAGGCCCAGTGCAGGCCGGTGTTGAACCACTGCGGCGAGTTCGGGGCGACGCGCTGGGTGGCGAGCATATAGGCAAGCTCGTCCTTGAAGGCCGCGGCGTCTTCCTCGGAGGAGAAATAGCCGCCCTTCCAGCCCCAATAGGTCCAGGTGCCGGCAAGACGGTCGAAAACCTGGCGCGCATCGATTTCGGAGCCGGTCTGCTCATCCTTCGGCAGGGTCTTCAGCGCAGCATCGTCGGGAACGGAGCGCCACAGGAAGGAGGGAACGTCGTTTTCCTCGACCTTCTTCAGGCGGGTGGGGACGCCAGCCTTGCGGAAATACTTCTGCGCCAGAACGTCGGTCGCGACCTGGGAGAACTGCGCGGGAACGTCGATATTCTCGAGGCGGAACACGATCGAACCGTCGGGGTTCTTGATCTCGCTCGTCGCCTTGCGGAATTCGATATCCGCATAGGCGCCTTGGCCGGCCTTCGTGAAACGACGTTCGATGCGCATGGTCTTGACCTCGTGTTGGCGCCCGATCCCCAGCGACCGGGGCGCAAAATTCCTATCCGGCGGCACTTTGTCGTCGTGCAGCCAGCCTCGTTTCCGTATCGTGACAGGGGTGTCATCCGGAGATGTCCTTCCTGTATCTTGTGGTGATGGTGGCTGCAAACGCTAAATATAGTATTAACAGCTTATTATCGCCAGTCCCGACGTCACTTTTTTTGGAGGCTGAAAACCGCGCAGAGAACCTGTCGGGCCTGAACCGCTCCCGGCGCATCACCCTGATTCTGCGTCCTGATTTTCAAAAGGGAACCGGGCTCGTTACCTCCGGTCCTGTCGCCGCCGCAACATCAAAAACAGTAAAGTTTGAAACAGCTGATTCCGTCAAGGGCTGGCTTTTAATTGATTGCTAACCACAACATGTTGTGGATGCGCCTGTGGAGATTGGGGAAAGCCGGGGAGCGCTGAAATTACAATGGCTTGCAGGCGTTGCCGGCTAAGGAAAAGGCCGGAACGATAAAAAAGCGCCCTGCGGCAAATCTTATGATGGAATTTCCGGCGCAAATGCGCATGGCGATTCGGCGAGAAAACGAGCGGTCTTAAAGCGCGTCGATGGCGATGGTAACGGTGGCCACGCCGATCGGCCTGTTCTCTTCGTCCATGACCACGAAGCTCGCCTGCGTCTCGAGTATCTGAGTGGATTCGTTGCGCTCGGCCCGGTCGATGAAGACCTCTCGCGAGCCGTTGGCGAAGGTTCTGAGATATTTCTCTTCGTCGCCCTGCCAGTAGTCGGCGGTAATGATGCTCTGCCCGACATTCAGTCCATGACTATCGGTGACGAAAAATTCGACGATCGCTCCCTGCGAGGCGTCCTGCCTGGCTTTCAGGTAATGCGACACGGATCTGTCGAGCAGCAGCTTGACCATATGCAGGTGATGCTGATCGACCTCAGATCGGTAAGTGTCATCGAGCACCCGCATATCCATTTCGCTGACGTTGCCGAACTCCGCGTTCTGCTCGGCAATGGCCTTCAGCACCAATGGCGTTTCCACCATTGGCCGGATCTGCTTCTCGACATAGTCGCGCACAAGGGGGATATAGGCAGGCTCGGCGCGGACAGGCGTGAGGGAAAACAGACATGCCGCCAGCCCGACGGTCACAACCGCTGCTCTACGCCCCCACCGCGCCATCTTGTTTCCCTATATCACATCGTTTGCTGCACGCTTTAAGCGCAATTTGATGCGATTCGCAGCTGTCGAGTTTATGCGAACACGATAAAATAGATGTGCTGCTCCCGATAGCGGATTCAGGAAACCCCGCAGACAAAAACTGGAACAATTTCAAGTGGTAAATACGAAGGCCGCGCGCTGTGATCGGTGGCGATCAGCCTGCGCCTTTGGCGATCGGCTCCTGATAGGTGAAGCCCATGTCCCAGGGGAAGTAGATCCAGGTGTCCTGGCTCACCTCGGTGACGAAGGTGTCGACCGTCGGCACGCCCTTCGGCTTGGCATAGACGCAAGCAAAATGCGCCCTCGGCAGCATGGCGCGCACCTGGGCGGCGGTCTTGCCGGTATCCGTCAGGTCGTCGACAACGAGCACGCCTTCGCCGCCATTTTCCTGAAGTTCGGGCGCGATCCCCTTGAGCAGCACCATGTCGCCCTGGTTGACATAATCATGATAGGAGGCGACGCAGACGGTCTCGATCAGCCGGATGTTCAGCTCGCGTGAGATGATCGCCGCCGGAACGAGGCCGCCGCGGGTGATGCAGACGATCGCCTTGAACGCCTGATTGAGGCCGGCTAGCCGCCAGGCAAGGGCGCGTGCATCGCGGTGGAACTGATCCCAGGAAACGGGAAAGGCTTTATCGGGAAGGGACATTCGGGCTGCTCCGCGGCATGAAAAACGATACGCCGTTTGCCGGCGACCGGATGGGCTTAGAACGGCGATCGGCAAAACGAGAAATCGCGTAGCCGAAACTGCGCGAAATCGCGAGCTGCAGCTGCGCGAGATCGCGAGCGGCACTGCGCGAGTTGTGGCCGAGGCTCGAAGCTCTCATCGGTCGCTGCAATTAGCGGGATTTGCCGGCAAAACGCAAGAGCAGCAATGATTGCGGCAAGAGGATCATCGCGACAACAGGGTCAGCGCCGTCATCGATTGCAGCAAGCTCTTCGTCGTGCCGCCGAAGATCATCTGCCAGAGCCAGGAATGCGTATAGGCGCCCATGACGAGAAGATCGATGCTGCTGTCCGAAAGCCGGTTCTCGATGACATGCGACGCGTTCTTGTCCACACTTTGGGCCGTCGAAAGCGTCGTCTTCACGCCATGACGGGCGAGTGTGGCGGCAATCTCGGCGCCGGCGGTGAGCGGCGATTGCAGCGCCGTGTCGGCCGGATCGACCGAAAAGATCTCCACCTCCTCGGCGGCTTTGAGGATCGGCAACGCGTCGAAGGTCGCGCGCGCCACCTCCTTCGAGCCGTTCCAGGCGATCAGCACGCGTTTGATCGGCTTCGGCTGGCGGATGATATAGGGGATCATCAGCACCGGCCGGCCGGTTTCGAAAAGGAAGCTGTCGACGTCGACTTGGCTGTCGGAAGGTTTGGCCGGATCGGCCTGCGAGGCGATCAGAAGGTCGGCGCTGCGTGCACTTTCGATCAGCGGCGCGGAGCCGTAGCCGGTTGAGGTCGCAAAGCTGCGCCACTCGTAGGAGGCGCCTGTCGCAGCCGCTTTTGCCCGGAAGATGCGCTCAACCGCGAGCGTTTCGCTATGCGCCATGTCCTGCAGCGCCTGCACGGCGACGGGATCGGGGATTTCCATCGGCGCCACCAGCGGCACGGCGGAGATGATTTCGGCATGCAGGCCGATCACATGGGCACCGCTTTCAGCGGCGATGGCAAAGGCGAAATCGGCAACCGCAGCACTATTATCGGATGTATCGAGTATGGCGAGAATGGTTTTGTAAGACATATCAATTCTCCTTGCGCTGAAATGGCGTGCGCGAGGGAAGGAATGCACCGGCCCCTTCTGCTGTTCCTTGACAGGGATCAAGGATGACCCCCGTTCCGGCGTTTCCTTCAAGCCTCGGCAGAATGGTTTTCTGTGATGTCCTTCCTCCGGCGGATGGCTTCGATCATCGCCTGCACCTCGGCGCCGGCCGCATCGATCACTGCCTGCGAGCGGCCGCGCACGACGATCTCGGTCGAGAATTTCTGGCCGATATAGCGCGGGTAGGAGCCGATGCTGGTTTCCGGATGCGCTTTCTGGATCGCGGTCAAGGGCGTGCCGATTTCACCTTCGCCGTAAGGGCAGGCGATGGCGAGCGACAGCACCGGCGTGCCGGTCCGAAGCGCCGGCAGCACATTGTCGACCATTGCCTGGAAGACCTGAGGGACGCCGGCCATGACATGGACATTGCCGATGATGAAGCCAGGCGCCGTCGAGACGGGATTGGCGATATGCACGGCCCCGCGCGGCATGCGCGCCATGCGCTGGCGGGCTTCGGTGAATTCCATCTCGCGGCGCCGATACATTTCGGCCAGCAGCGTCATTGCCGTTTCGTCGTATTCGCAGGGCAGGCCGAAAGCCTTGGAGATGGCGTCGGCGGTGATGTCGTCATGCGTCGGCCCGATGCCGCCTGAAGTGAAGACGTAGTCATATTTGCCGCGAAGCGCGTTCAGCGCCTCGACGATCGCCTCCTCGTCGTCGGCGACGATGCGCACCTCCTTGAGGTCGATGCCGGAAAGCGTGAGCAGATCGGCGAGATGGCCAATATTTTTGTCCTTGGTGCGGCCGGAAAGAAGTTCGTCGCCGATGGCGAGCATGGCGGCGGTGACGACGATGTCTTGGCTCATGGGATGTTCCGTAATGTGAATGGTGAATAGGTAGCGCCGTTCGATCTCTTTGCAAACAGCCGGAGCATTATGCCGCAAGTGCAAGCGGTTATCGGACGGCAGCATCTGCGTCCATTTTGCTGAAATGAAAAGGCAAGTGAATTTTCGTCTACGTCAGTTGAACACTGAGTTCTTCAGGCCGGGGCTTTGTTCAAGCAGGCGGGCTGATAGACATCCTCCGGTCACGAAATTCAACCCGATGTTTCAAGAAAGATAGAAGATGGCGAAGGTTCTCGTCCTTTATTATTCGGCTTACGGCCATATCGAAACCATGGCCTATGCCGTCGCCGAAGGCGCGAAGTCGGCCGGTGCCGAGGTCACCGTCAAGCGCGTTCCGGAACTGGTTCCGGAAGAGGTCGCCAAGGCTTCCTATTACAAGGTCGATCAGGCAGCTCCGATCGCCACCGTCGACGAACTGGCGGATTATGACGCGATCATCGTCGGCGCCGGCACCCGCTTCGGCACGGTCGCCTCGCAGATGCGCAATTTCTGGGATCAGACGGGCGGCCTCTGGTTCGCCGGCAAGCTCGTCGGCAAGATCGGTTCGGTCTTCACCTCTTCGGCCACCCAGCATGGCGGCCAGGAATCGACCATCCTCGGCTTCATCCCGACCTTCCTGCACCAGGGCATGGTCGTTGCCGGCCTTCCTTATGCCTTCCAGGGCCAGATGGGCACCGAGGAAGTCAAGGGCGGCTCGCCCTACGGCGCGTCCACCATCACCAACGGCGACGGCTCGCGCCAGCCCTCCGAGATCGAGCTGGAAGGCGCGAAATACCAGGGCGCCCATGTTGCCAAGCTGGCCGCCAAGCTCGCCTGATCGTTGATATTGACATGATGAAGGGTGCGGCGGGCGTGAGGCTCGCCGCGCCTTATCCGTTTTCGTTGGCGCAGCCGACAAAACGAGCAGAATTTACGCTTCGCGGCTCTTCCCATCGCCAATGACGCAAGATATTGAAAACGCAGCAAGCGGGCGTGGCGAAACTGGTAGACGCAAGGGACTTAAAATCCCTCGGCCTTGGCTGTACGGGTTCGACCCCCGTCGCCCGCACCATCTTCACAATCCTGTTTGAATATGCCTGTATTTTGTGCGTAAAAGCGCGTTGTTGCTTGACAATGACATTTTCGGTGCAAGGATTGCGCCGCGGCGGTTGAGTAAGTGTTGTCTTGTGGGAGTAAGACGATGGTTTACGATTGGAGTGGGGCGAGGGTTCGGCGCATCCGAATCTTCAAGACCAGTGTCGCACTTGTTCTGGGAACTGCGATGGCTGCAATACCACTGTTCTTTTGGGCAGTGCAGTTGCGCGCTTTCTAAGCTGGGACAATCAGCGTTCCGCTAGGGGAAGCGCGTTGGGCGCTTTCGTGTCGCGCCGCCTGTTGATCACCCAGCCGGCGAGCAGCCCGACGGCGGCACCCATGGCCTTGATACCCGCGTCATGCAGGCGCGGATGCCGCGTCGGCGAGAAGTACTGCAAATATTCGATGCCAACCGCACCGGCGATCAGCAGCACCGCCACCAATTTCCACTGTTTCGGATAGGCGAGCGCAAAGGCAAGGCCGAGGAGAACATAGGCGCTTGCGCGATCGGTATTGACCGTCGTCACTGTATCCGGCCTCAGCCCGATCGGTGAAACCGTGACGACGAGGATGAAGGCGAGTAGCAGCCAGGCGAGCGGTTTTGCGAGTTTGAATGTGATCATGGCTTCATATTAGTGGCTGGCCTTTTCATTGACAGTTAAAATCAGTTCATGTGCCGCTGATTTTGCGATTGGCTTAAGAAAAGCTTCCCAGGAGCGAACTGCAAATGGTCGAAGCGGGCTTTCTTTTGCCGGCCGGCCTGTGCCATAGCGGCGCTGCAATCATGAGAATGGATCACGCCCGTGACGAGACTTGATGTCGAAAGCGCCGAAGAGGCAATGCGCAGCCTGTTTCCGGCAACGCCACTGCAGCTGAACGACCATCTGTCGGCCCGCTACGGGGCCGACATCTGGCTGAAGCGCGAGGACCTGTCGCCGGTGCGCTCCTACAAGATCCGCGGCGCCTTCAATTTCTTCCGCAAGGCGATCGGGCAGGGTGCGGCCGGCAAGACTTTCGTCTGCGCCTCGGCCGGCAATCATGCCCAGGGCTTTGCCTTCGTCTGCCGCCATTTCGGCGTGCCGGGCGTCGTCTTCATGCCGGTGACGACACCGCAGCAGAAGATCGACAAGACCCGCATGTTCGGCGCCGAATTCATCACCATCCGGCTGTTCGGCGACTTCTTCGACCAGTGCTACCAGGCCGCCCGCGAACATGTCGAGGCGGTCGGCGGCGTCATGGTGCCGCCCTTCGACCATGAGGACATCATCGAGGGCCAGGCGACGGTCGCCGCGGAAATCATGCAGCAGCTGCCGGAAGGAACGGTGCCCGACATGGTCGTCCTGCCGGTCGGCGGCGGCGGGCTTGCCGCCGGCATCACCGGTTATCTCGACGGCACCGTGCCGAAATCGGCCTTCGTCTTCACTGAACCCGCCGGCGCACCGAGCCTCAGGCGCAGCATCGAGGCGGGCAAGGTGACGACGCTGGCCAAGGTCGACAATTTCGTCGATGGCGCCGCCGTCGCCCGTATCGGCGACCTGAATTTCGCCGCCCTTCGCGATTTCCCGGCGAGCCAAGTGCATCTGATGCCGGAGAACGCCATCTGCGTGACGATTCAGGAGATGCTGAATGTCGAAGGCGTCGTGCTGGAACCGGCCGGCGCCCTGTCGCTGACGGCGATCGCCGCGATGGACGGCCAAACGATCCGCGGCAAGACCGTCGTTGCCGTCGTCTCCGGCGGCAATTTCGATTTCGAGCGTCTGCCTGACGTAAAGGAAAGAGCCATGCGTTACGCGGGGCTGAAGAAATACTTCATCCTGCGGCTCGCCCAGCGCCCCGGCGCGCTCAGGGATTTCCTCAATCTGCTCGGTCCCGACGACGATATCGCCCGCTTCGAATATCTGAAGAAATCGGCGCGCAATTTCGGCTCGATCCTGATCGGCATCGAAACCAAGGCGCCTGAGAATTTCGCCCGGCTGATCGGAAATTTCGAAGCTGCCGGCATGGGTTACGAGGATATCACCGAAAACGAGATCCTCGCCAACCTGATCATTTGACTTGGCGACAGCGATGCCGTCGTGCTAAAGGCGGAGCATGGCTTCGTTCATTTCAAATATCTTTTCGATGTTCTCCGGCGGCGGCAAACCGGCCACGGAAGCGGCAGGCCCTTCCGGCGAGCCCCAGCTTTACGGCGATTGCACGATCTATGCCGAGCCGCGCAGGGAAGGCAGCCAGTATCGCCTTGCCGGCCGCATTGAAAAGAAGGTCGGCGACGAGGTTCTGGTGCGCAATTTCATTCGCGCCGATCTGTTTTCCTCCTCCGACGACGCGATCGAATGCACGGTGCGCAAGGCGCATCAGATCATCGATCAGCATGGTTCGTCACTCTTTGGCGACGGCGAAAAAATTCGCCAGGTCTGAAATCGGGATCCGCCGGATCAGCACGCGATGCCGGCCCGCAATTACTCTTGTTTATCAATCGGGTGACCCCGGGCCCCCGCCGGCGAACGCGATCTCACTCACGCAATCTTAAAGGATTGGGGTGAAAGGTATCTCCTGCAGGATTTGCAGGACGCCCTCGTGTTTGACTTTTTCCGACGATCGACCAAAGGATTCGCTGTCGCGATCGCCGCGCCGGCAGGAGACCGAGGGCGGATGTCCGGAGCCGAGCTATCGTGATGGAGACACTCAACCTCCTTCTCTTCGTCGTCGAAGCCATCGCCTATTTCGCGCTGATGGTGACGCTTCTGCATTTCCGTCATCGGCTCGGTCTCGGGGTTTTCCTGACGGCGCTCGGCGTCATGCATTTCATGGAGACCTATCTGGCGGCGGTCTTCTACGTCTCGCTGCCGTTCGGGGACGTATCGCCGGGTTCATCCGTCTTCTTCTCCGGCAAGCTGATGATGATCCTGATGCTTTATCTGCAGGAGGATGCCGCGACGGTGCGCCAGCCGATCTATGGCCTGTTCCTCGGTAACCTGCTCACCGTCGGCATCGCCGGGGTGCTGCAGCTGCACCAGCCCCTGCAGATGTCGCCGGACCACACCCCCGACGTCGATTTCCTCAAGGAGATGGGCTGGCTGATGGTCTGGGGCACGGCGCTGCTCTATGTCGATTCGCTCGGCATCATCCTGCTGTACGAAAAACTCGGCGACTTCTTCCGCCGCCGCGTCGTCCTGCGCTTCCTGATTTCAGGCTTCGTGCTGCTGACTTTCGACCAGATCGGCTTCTTTTCCGCGCTGCATTATTTCTTGGGAGTGCCGATCGCCGCCTTCTGGGGCGGCTGGAAGGCAAAGATGTTTGCCGTCTGCCTCTATGCGGCGATGTTCGCCATCTATGAGTATTACATTCGCCGCGGTCGGGCGGCCGTGTCTGCACGCTCGATCAGCGACGTGTTCGGCGACCTGACATTCCGCGAGCGCTACAACGATCTTCTGGAGCGCACCGGCCGCGATATGCTCACCGGCCTCTACGATCGGACGCGCATGGAGATGGAAGCGCCGCTGATGCTGCGCGAGGCTCTGAAGCAAGGCCTGTTCGCCACCGTCCTCATTCTCGATGCCGATCACTTCAAGGATGTCAATGACGGCTACGGCCATCTCCAGGGCGACGAAGTGCTGAAGGCGATCGCCGCCCGATTGGGCACGACGCTGCGGTCCAGCGACCGCGTCTTCCGCTTCGGCGGCGAGGAATTCGTTGCCGTCTGCCCAGGCACTGACCACGAGGAGGGGCTGCGGCTCGCCGAGCGCCTGCGTTGGACGATCGCGACCAGCGTCAAGACGCCGGATGACAGGCCGGTCACCGTCAGTATCGGCGTTGCGACCGCCGATGAGGACGGCGTCGATTTCACCGCCGTGCTGACGGCTGCCGACGGCAGGCTCTACGCGGCCAAGAAGAGCGGACGCAACTGCGTCGTCGGCCGCTCAGGCGTGGTGAAACTCAATTAGTCGGGCTGGCCTTAATTTTGAAACTCTTCCCACTTGACTGAACTCGATGTTGAGGATGTTGCTTAAACCGCAACATTTGTCATTGGATTTCAGTATTTTCAATATGTTAGTGGAAACATAAAAACGGCTTGTTCGTAAAATCCAAACGTGATCTCCATTGCCGCAATATCCCGGATGAGTTTTCCTGCGAAGGGCGTGGAGACATGAGTGATTTAATGGCACGGAAGAAAGTCGATGGCGGCGAGTTCGCCGTTTTGTGTATCGGAGGGTTTCTTCTTTCGATCGCTTATGGCGTGACCTTTCTGATCCCGGTGCTGGTGGGTCAGCGTGGCGGCGACGAGGCGCTGGCCGGTCTGATCATTTCGGCCGCCACTGTCAGCACCGTCATTCTGGTGATCCTCTCCGGCCACATCGCGGATGCCATCGGCTCGGCGCGGGCGGTGGCTGTTTCGGGACTGTTTCTTGCGGCATCGGCGCTGGCATTCGCCATCATCCCATCGGCGGGATTGAGCCTGATGATTGTCGGTTTCATCCTCGGCATCGGTTGGGGCGCGTTTTATACGCTCGGACCCATTCTGGTCGCCGCGATCGTCGAGCCCGTGCACCGCATCAGGTTTTTTGCCCTGCTTTCGGGATCGATGATGTCGGGCATCGGCGCTGGACCGATCATTGGCCGCATTGCCACCGGCTGGTCGATGCCGATCGAGACAGCCTTCGTATTTGCCTTCCTCTCCAGTCTCGCCGGCGGTGCGCTTTACTTTTTGCTCCACATCAGGCTGACCAAGGCCGGCAAGATCTTGCCGCATGTCAACAAGATCTCGTTTGGCGCGACGCGGGAGGTGATTGCTTCGCCGGCCATCTATTCCATCGTCATGGTCGGCATCGGCGGTGCGATGTTCGGCGGGCTGTCCAGCTTTCAGACCAGCTACGCGAAGGCGCACGGGTTCGACTACTCCCTGTTCTTCATCGGCTTCATGTCCGCCGCGATTCTGAGCCGGCTGTTCGTGGCGGGCTATGTGGTCAAGAAGGACCCACTCTATTCGCTCTTGATCCTGACCAGCCTGACGCTGGCATCGATCCTGCTGTTCCTGATGCTGACATCGAGTCAGCTTGCCTATCTCGGAGGCGCAGCGATGCTGGGGCTGGGCTATGGGCTGACCTATTCCGTCATCAACGGCCTGGCTGCCAATGAGGCTCCCGCCGGCCTTATGCCGCAATCACTTCTGTTGTTCTCGCTGGCCTATATCATCGGCGTCTTCGGCTTTCCGCTGATCGCCGGCAATCTGATCGTTTCCTCCGGCGTACAGACCATGCTGTACGTCGTGCTCCTGCTTGCCGTCCTGAATTTCGCACTTGTCCTGTTTCGTATTGCCCTGCGCGCGACAGGCGCAAACGAAGCAAGCGTCCTCAGGAGAAAATAGCAGCGCTCGAGGACGGCGGACCGGGTCGGCGAGGAGATTGACGGCGGGGCCGGGCAAGGTCACTTGCCCGGCCCGGCAGGTTCAGGCGGCGCGAAAAATCTTGGCGCCGGAGGGGGCGCTCGTCATGCCGCCATCGACGGTGATCTCGATGCCGGTGACGTTGGCCGAATCATCCGAAGCCAGATAGAGCGCCGCCTTGGCGATTTCGTCGGCTTCGCTCATGCGGCCGAGCGGGCTCATGCCGCCGATGCGGGCCTCGAGCGCCGACATTGCATCTTCCGTCTGGGCCATCGGCGACCAGATCGGCGTCTTCGTGCCGCCTGGCGTTACCTGATTGACGCGGATGCCGCGCGGCGCAAGTTCGGACGCCATATTGCGCGTCATGGCGCGGACCGCCGCCTTGGTCGCTGCATAGGCCGACCAGCCGGGAGCGCCGAGCACGGCATGCACCGAACCGTTGAGGATCACTGAAGCGCCGTCATTGAGATGCGGCAGGGCCGATTGCACCGTGAAGAAAACCGCCGTCAGATTGGTGCTGATGATCTGGTTGAACTGCTCCGGCGAAGTTTCGCCGAGTGGCGTCGCGCCGCCGATGCCGGCATTGGCAAAGACGATGTCGAATTTGCCGACCTTTCCGGCAGCTTCCGCAAAGGCCTTTTCGGTGGCGGCGGCATCGGTGATATCGACCTTCAGCGCCAGCACGCCTGCCCCGAGCGCTTTTTCGGCAGCGGCGAGCGTTTCCGGGTTGCGGCCGGTGATGACGACCCTGGCGCCCTCATCGATGAAGACTCGGGCGGTCGCAAGACCGATGCCGCTGTTCCCGCCGGTGATCAGGGCGATCTTGTTTCTTAGACGCATGATTCATGCTCCTCTTGGAATTGGCAACGATCTAGATTATGATCGCTATCTATCAGGATTACGACAGTAATCCATATGAGTCAAGAAGCAGTACTGGAGAGATTTCGGATGGGCCGTTCGCAGCTGGAGAAACAGAAGACGCACGAGAAGATTGTCGAGACCGCGTCGAAGCGGCTGCGCGAGGAAGGGCTTGACGGTATCGGTGTCGCCGACCTGATGAAGGAAGCCGGACTGACCGTCGGCGGCTTCTACAAGCATTTCGCCTCCCGCGACGATTTGGTCGCCGAGGCGATCCAGTCCGCTTTCGATTCATGGGGACGCAAGCTGGAGGCCGAAGGCATCAACCCCGCGGAGATGACGGCCGCCGATGTCGCCGATCGTTATGTCAGCGCCTATCACCGTGACAATCCGGGTGAGGGCTGCCCTTTTGCCGCGCTGACCTCCGACATATCCCGCAGCGGCGAGAAGGCGCGGGGGATCGCGACGGACGGGCTCCGGCGAAACTTCGCGTCATTGGCGGGCAAGGCTGCGGGAGCGGACGATGGGGAAAGGCGGCGCAAGGCGATCATGGCCTTCGCGATGATGGCCGGCGGCGTCGGCCTTGCCAGAATTTCGTCCGATGAGGAACTCTCGGCCGAAATCCTCGCGACGGTCCGGGATTTTGTCGCCGGTATCGACAAATGAAAAACGGCCGGCAAAGCCGGCCGTTCCATGGAGCGTTTTAGGCGCCGATCAGGCGGCCAGCGCGATTTCCTGGACGCGCGACTTGGCGGCGTCGATGGCCTTTTCGGCAGCTTCCGGTCCGAAGGCCAGGCCTTCGACATAGATGGTCTCGATGTCGGTGATGCCGAGGAAGCCGAGAACCGACTTCAGGTACGGCACGGCATGGTTCAGGGGAGCAGCCGGTCCCTGCGAGTAGACCCCACCGGAAGCAAGTACCACGTAAACCTTCTTACCGGTCAGGAGGCCGACCGGGCCGCTTTCCGTATACTTGAAGGTCACGCCGGCGCGAGCGACGTTGTCGATCCAGGTCTTCAGCGATGAATAGATGTTGAAGTTGATCAGGCCGGTGCTGATGACGATCGTGTCGGCGGCAAACAACTCGTTGACCAGTTCGTCGGAGGTTTTGATGGCCGCGATTTCTTCGGCGGTACGGGCTTCAGCCGGCTTGCGGATCGCGCCGGTAAAGAGGTCATCGATATGCGGCAGCGGGTTGGTGGCCAGATCGCGGCGGACGATGGCGCTGCCCGGGTTCTGGCTCTTCAGCTTTTCGGCGAGATCGACGGCGATCGGCGTCGAGAGGGATTCGGCACGCGGGCTGGACGTCAGAAGAAGGATGGACGACATGGTGCATTTCCTTTCGAATTGAATTTGACGGCCCGTTGCTGGGAGGTGAGCCGCAGTCTCGACGAGGAAAATAGGTCTGGCCTGCTATCGAAAAAACGGTGATAATGTCGATCGAAACTATCGATGGAATGGATGGAAGATGCTTCCGAACCCAACTTTGGACCAATTGCAGGTGTTTTTGACCGTTGCCGAGACCGGCAGCTTCTCGGCCGCTTCGCGGGCGCTGAACCGGGCGCAATCGGTCGTGAGCTATACGATCGCCAATCTGGAGGCGCAGCTTGAAGTGCCGCTTTTCGAGCGCTCCGGCGCGCGCCAGCCGAAGCTGACGGAGGCGGGCAAGGCGATGCTGGAGGATGCGCGGCGCATTCTCGGCGACCTGCAGGTCATGCGGGCGCGGGTCAAGAGCCTGAGGGAAGGGCTCGAAGCGGAGGTGTCCGTCGCCATCAGCGTCATGGTGCCGTCACGGGCCATGGTGGATGTCCTGCGCGAATTCCGCGAGATGTTTCCCTCCGTTTCGTTGAGCCTTAACGTCGGCGAGCTCGGAATGGTCATGGATCTCGTCCTCAGCGGCAAGGCGACGATCGGCATTGGCGGCGCAGTCGTCAAGCAGGACGATTCGATCGTTACAGAGCGGATCGGTCATTCCTTCATGTTGCCGGTTGCCGCGCGCAACCACCCGCTGGCCGGGATTGGCCGGCCGCTGACGCTGGGCGATGTTCGAGAGGAAGTGCAGCTCGTCGTTACCGATGCGTCGGGCCGGACGAAGGGCCGCGATTTCAACGTTCTGTCCTACAAGACCTGGCGCGTCAGCGATATTGCAACGAAGCACCAGCTCATCAAAGCCGGTCTTGGCTGGGGCGGCCTCCCGGCTTCCCTGATCCATGACGATCTCGTGAGCGGCACGCTCGTCCATCTCGATCTGGATGCCTATGAACAGGGGGAGTATCCGATATATTCGGTGCGCCAGCTCGCCAACCCGCCCGGACCTGCCGCCACCTGGATGATTGACGCCTTCCGCACGCGGCTTTCCCATTGCCCGAGCCAGGCCGATTTCCATGCGCAGATGGCCGAACTCCAGGAACCCGCGACACCGCTCGCGGCAGAATGACGAAGGCGCGGGTGCCGCGCCTTCGTCTACATATCCTTCGATGCGTAGATTCAAGGTGTTAGAGCGTCCTTTGTGCGTCCGAAAGGACGCACGGAGCTCTAGAGAACCAGCCTGAATTTCGAGAAACCGTCGGCGCCTTCGCCGGCATCCTCGATCTTGACGCTCTTTACCTCGCCGAGGAACTGCTTCGCCTTCGGGCCACTTTCGAAGGTCGCGGTCGTACCGGGAAGCGGTTTGAAGGTCCAGTTTGCGTCGGCCGACGGATTGATCGTGCCCTGGTCATGGATATAGCGGACGATGACGTCGCGGTTGGTATCCGGCGCCTGGAAGATCACCTTGTCTGCGGTGATCTCCGGGAAATTGCCGCCGCCGCCGGCGCGGTAATTGTTCGAGACGACGACGAACTTTTGGGCCGGATCGATCGGCTTGCCATCGAAGGCGAGGTTCTGGATGCGGTTGGCGTCTGGATTGATCGCCTTGCCGGATGAATCATATTTCGGCGGCTGCGACAGGTCGATCTGGTAGGTGACCCCGTCGATCACGTCGAAATTATAGGACGGGAAGTCGCTGTTGAGCAGCGGCGCGTCCTTCGAGCCCGCTTCGATGTGATTGAACATGCCGGCCGACATTTCGAGCCAGTTCTTCACCTGTGCGCCGGTGATGGCGACAGCCTGCACCGTGTTCGGGTAGAGATAGAGATCGGCGACGTTCTTGATGGCGATATTGCCGGCTGGAACGTCGGTATAATAGTCGGCGCCGCCACGCCCGCCGGCCTTGAAGGGAGCCGCCGCCGAAAGCACCGGCAGGTCCTTGAAAGCGGTGTCGGCGAGCATCTGCCTGATGTACCAGGTCTGCGCCTGTGAGACGACCTGCACCGAGGGGTCGTCGGCGACCAGCGCGAAGTAGGAGTAGAGCGGTGCGGACGTCTTGCCGACCGGGGTGCGGACATAGGCAAGGGTCGCTTCGTGTTCGGCCTTGGCGGCCTCGACCACTTCCTTCTTGTCGGCGTAATCGGCCACCACCTTCTTCTTGTCGTCGCGATGATAGATCGGCCGCGCTTCCGCGGTGAAATCGACGATCTTCCAGCTATTGCCGTCCTTTTCGAGCAGCAGGTCGATCAGGCCGAGATGCGAGCCCCAGAAGCCGGCCATCACGGTGGGCTTGCCATGGAGGGTGCCCTTGACCGGATCGGTATTGGCGATGCCGTCCCAGCTCTTCGGGCCGGGGAAGACGAGATGCTGGTGACCAGTGAAGATCGCGTCGATCCCGTCGACGGCGGCCAGATGCAGTGAGGCGTTTTCCATCTTTTCGGACGGTGCGCTGCCGTCGATGCCGGAATGGGAGAGTGCGATGATGATATCGGCGCCGGCCTCCTTCATGGCGGGAACCCAGGCCTTGGCGGCCTCGACGATATCGCGCGTCTGCGCCTTGCCTTCGAGGTTCTTGATGTCCCAGAGCATGATCTGCGGCGGGACGAAGCCGATGAAGCCGATCTTGACCGGGCTCTCATTGCCGGCGCCGTCCTTGATCTGTTTTTCCAAGATGACGTAGGGCTTGAAGAAGAGGTCGTCCTGCTTCGGGTCCGAGGCAAGCTGGCCCTTGGTCAGGTTGGCGCAGACGAAGGGGAAGTTCGCGCCCGAGAGTACCTTGAACATGAAGTCGAGGCCGTAGTTGAACTCGTGATTCCCGAGCGTTCCCACGGTATAGCCGAGCGTGTTCATCGCCTTGATCACCGGATGGACGTCGCCCTCCTTCATGCCGTGCTGATAGGCCATGTAGTCGCCCATCGGATTGCCCTGCAGCACGTCTCCATTGTCGATCAGCAGCGAGTTGACGGCCTCGGCGCGGATGCCGTCGATGATCGTCCCGGTGCGCGCAAGACCCATCGTGTCGTTCGGCTTGTCGGCATAATAGTCATAGGGGAAGACGTTGACGTGAATATCCGTCGTTTCCATCAGCCTCAGATGCGCCTGGTTTGCGCTGGCCCGCGCGCTGAAGGGGTGCAGCAGCACCAGGGCGGAAGTGGCGGCGAGGCCGCCGAGCAGGGAACGGCGGCTCATTACGCCAACATCGAAAATAGAAGACATGGAAACTCTCCTTCAAGGATCATGCATCGTCCGGCCCGTCAGAATTAGGACGATTTGCCGTGGAGTACACTGCGAAAATGACAGGACGTCAAAACAATCCGCCGGGAAAGCAGCGTGGCTCCGAAATACAATTTATGGTGCAGTGGCCCGGCTGAAATTTCATCGGGGACGGATCATCGGCAGGATCGATCCTGCTCCGCCGTCAACGCCAAGAGCGCCCCCATCGACTTCGGGGGCGTCAGGCTGTCGTAGACGCAAGGGGCGGTCACCCTCGACGTCAACGTCAACCGCAGCTACTGGAACGATCTTAGCCGCTCCTTCAGGGCAAAGGCGGTGCAGCCTTACGATTTCAGTGTCGATGCCGCCAAGTGAGGCGTCCGATCGCCATTGGCGCCTGATATGGTCAACGGGCGGGTCGCCAATACCGGCCGCAGTTCCTTATGGAAGAAGCGGAAATAGGAGGAGACCTGTGCCCGCGCATTCGAATTCACGTCGAACTGGATGCCGACGCGGCCGTTGTGCTTCCAGCGGATGACGCCTTCGAGCAGCCCGAGGTTTTCGGCCTCGATCCGCACCTTGCTGCCGGAGGCGGCATGGAACGGCCCTTTCATCTCCAGGGCGGCGCCGGTTACCGATAGGTTGAGAATGCGGGCATCCACCTGGCTGTTCAGATATTTGACATGGCCGAAAACGCGGCAGCTTTTCCGGTCGGCCTTTCGGGCCGTGATTTTCAAATTACGAGTCATACTGTCTCCCTTCTACAGCGAGGGAACATAGCGCCCGAAAATTGAAATGGTTTTAGGGGCTTGGCTAAAATTGCAGTGAAACCGTCAGTTTGCCGCGGCGGCTCTGCGTCCCACCACATGTTCGCGCCAGACCGTGAAGATGCCGGCGGCGACCACGATCGCCGAGCCGACGATCATGTTGATGCTGAGCGTTTCGTCATAGATCACCATGCCGATGATCGAGGCGTAGACAAGTGACAGATAGGTCAGCGGCTGGACGGCGGCAGCATCGAGAATATCGTAGGCGCGAATGAGGAAATAATGGCTGGAGATGCTGGTCATGCAGACGAGCGCCATCCAGCCCCAGTCGCCCGGCGACATCCAACTCCAGTAGAATGGTCCGACCAGCGTCATCGTGACGCCGCCGACGACGCCGGTATAGAAGAAGCTGGTCATCGACGAATCGTCGCGGCTGACCAGGCGGGTGGCGATGACATAGAAGGCGAAGTTGAAGCAGGAAATGACGGCCAGAAGCAGCTTGAGGTCGAAAAATTCGCCTTCCGGCTTCAGGATCAGCAACACCCCGAATAGTCCGGCGCCGATCGCCGCCCACCGCCGCCACCCGACCCGCTCGCCGAGGATCGGCATTGCCAGCAGCGCGATCAGGATCGGCGTCGCGGAAAAGATCGCCTGTGAACGGGCAAGGCCGATCATGGCAAAACAGGTGATGGCGAGAACCACCTGAATCGCAAGCAGAACGCCGCGCGTCACCTGCAAGAAAGGCCGTTTGGTGCGGGCCGTCGCCTTGAGACCGCCGCGCATCTTCGAGGCGAGAATGATCGTGAAGAGCGCGAAAGCCCAGTAGCGGATCATCGTCACGAAGATCGGCGGATAGGTCGATGCCAGATGTTTCGAGATCGCGTCCTGCAAGGAGAAGATGGTGATTGCCAGCAGGGCGAAAATATAGCCGTGGGTCTTCGATGTCATGACATGCCGTTGAGCGGGAAACGCCCGCGCGCACCGAAAGTCTGGGCAGGCTTTCAATGAATATGCAAGGCCTCAAAGGCCGACATTCGGCCTGTCGATGATTTCTCTGAGCGCGAAACTGGAATTGATCTTGACGACGTGGGGCAGGGCAGACAGCCAGTCGCGGTGGATGCGCTCATAATCCTCGAGATCGCGCGCGGCGACACGCAGGATATAATCGTATTCGCCCGACATCAGGTAGCAAACGAGCACGTTGGGGCAGAGCTTCACCGCCGCTTCGAATTCGGCCAGCGTCTTGGCGAACTGGCCGGAGAGCGAGATATGCACGATGGCGATCATCTTGTAGTCGAGCGCCTTGTGTGAAAGGCGGGCATGGTAGCCGTCGATGACGCCGCTTCTTTCCAAGATATCGAGCCGGCGTGAACAGGCCGAAGGCGACAGTCCGATCCTTTCGGCAAGCTCGGCATTGGTGATGCGGGCATCGGCCTGCAGCACCTTTAGAATCGCAAGATCGATGGTGTCGAGATCGGCCATTCGAAGAACCTTCGAAAAAGGAGGGGTATTGCACAATAATCACCGAAAAAACGCATCTGTGCAAATCGTCTTTGCAAGGACATTTCGTGCCCTTGATGATTGGATTCATCGTCTGAGGAGATCCGCGACTGCGGAGTGACATGAGAGGAACGCCAATGCGTGTCGGTTGCCCGAAGGAAATCAAGAATCATGAATATCGCGTCGGCCTGACGCCGGCTTCGGTGCGCGAATATGTCGCCCACGGGCACGAAGTCTGGGTCGAGACCAAGGCGGGCACCGGCATCGGCGCCGATGATGCAGCCTATGCCGCGGCTGGCGCCAAGATCGCCGCCTCCGCCAAGGATATCTTCGAAAAGTGCGACATGATCGTCAAGGTGAAGGAGCCGCAGCCCTCCGAATGGGCGCAACTCCGCGACGGTCAGCTTCTCTACACCTATCTGCATCTGGCGCCGGATCCCGAACAGACCAAGGGTCTGATCGCCTCCGGGGTGACCGCGATTGCCTATGAGACGGTGACCGATGAGCGCGGCGGCCTGCCGCTGCTGGCGCCGATGTCGGAAGTGGCAGGACGCCTGTCGATCCAGGCAGGAGCGACCGCGCTGCAGAAAGCCAACGGCGGCCTCGGCGTCCTGCTCGGCGGCGTACCCGGCGTGCTGCCGGCCAAGGTCGCGGTGATCGGCGGCGGCGTCGTCGGCCTGCATGCGGCCCGGATGGCCGCCGGTCTCGGCGCCGATGTCAGCATCCTCGACAAGTCGCTGCCGCGCCTACGCCAGCTCGACGATATCTTTTCCGGCCGCATCCACACCCGTTATTCCAGCATCCAGGCGCTGGAGGAGGAAGTCTTTTCGGCCGACCTGATTATCGGCGCGGTGCTGATCCCCGGCGCTGCCGCTCCGAAGCTCGTCACCCGGGAAATGCTTTCCGGCATGAAGAAGGGCTCCGTCATTGTCGATGTCGCCATCGACCAGGGCGGCTGCTTCGAGACCTCGCATGCGACGACCCATTCCGATCCGACCTATGAGGTTGACGGCGTCGTGCATTATTGCGTCGCCAACATGCCGGGCGCCGTGCCGGTCACCTCGGCGCATGCGCTGAACAATGCCACGCTGGTTCATGGTCTGGCGCTTGCCGATCGCGGCCTGCGCGCCATCGCCGAAGACAAGCATCTGAGGAATGGTCTCAACGTCCACAAGGGCCGCATCACCAGCAAGCCGGTCGCCGACGCACTGGGTTACGAAGCCTTCGCGCCGGAGAGCGTACTGAACGTAGCGTAAGCTATCTCACTCAAGGTGATGGCTTACAGCATTATTCTTCGATCGGCAGGGCGGTATCCGAAGGGATGCCGCCTTCTTTGTATGACGGCGCACCTGTAATCGAACCGCGACCGTCGGCGGCGTTGGAGCTATGGTTTTCCTCGTCAGGCAGCGCGATGAGTTGTGTCCCTCCCGAACAGTTGCCATCGTATCATGCCGATGTGCAGTCGCCATCCAACGGAGCAGCAATGACGGTTGAGAGTCGAGAGCAAACATCGCCGGTTCCGCTTCGAACGTCACCTACCGGGCTCGAAACATATATTGCCGGCAGAACACTCGTCAGCGGGGATGGCCCAGCCTGGACCGACATATTCGTGCAGGTGTTTTCCCGCCTGAAGGTGCAACACCCCTTTCTTGTTCCGGCAGTCGCCGAGCCTCTCGTTGTTTGGGTGATCTCAGGTCAAGCATGTGTCGAGGAACGCGATCTGGGTGGGGAGTGGGAGGCCAATACAGTCAGAGTTGGGGACTTTTTTCTGACGCGGTCGCCCACGCCATACGAAATGCGCTGGCATGCCGAGGGAGACGAACCTTTCCAGGTAATGCATCTCTATCTCTCCGTTCCGTTGTTCGACCGGGTGGCGGAAGGGGTTCTCGGCAAGGCTGCCAGCGCCATGCGCCTGCGCGACGTATCTGGCGGCCGCGACCAGCATCTTTCCACCATGCTGGAACTGATCCATGCTGAATTGACGGCAGAAGGGCAGGGAAGTCGGCTCTTCGTGCAGGGATTGGCGCAGACGCTCGCTGTTCATCTTATTCGACAATATGCAACATTTGATGCAGAGACACGGCCGTCAAATGCCCTCCCGGGCGCCAAGCTACGGCGGGCCATCGCATTCATGGAAGCCAACCTTCAAGAGCCGTTTGATCTGGCACGTCTGGCGCAAACGGCCGGCATGAGCGCTTTTCACTTCAGCCGCCTCTTCAAGAAAGCCACCGGCCTTTCCCCATCCCATTATTTCATTCGCCAACGCATAGCCAAAGCCCAGCAACTTCTGCAGGAAACCAGCACGAGCATCATCGAGATCGGCATGTCCGTGGGGTATTCGAGCCCCAGCCATTTTGCTCAGATTTTCCGCCGGGAGGCCGGCGTCTCCCCCAGCGACTACCGTCGCAGTTAAAACGCGTCGCGATCTTTCAAATTCGCTCCTTGCGCTTTTAGGTCTTTGTTTTTGCGCATGTCTCGCAAAATCGCTGCACAGTTTTGCGTGGCATGCTTTAGGAATTCAGCTTGGTCCTTGCGGTTTTGAGCAAGATCCCGACAGGTCCCGCAAGGTCCCGAGAGAGGGATCATGCCCGCTTCCTTATGTTCCTCCTTGTCGAACACGACCGTCCTTTCGGTTGGAAGGGCGCCAGGCAAGGAGATAAACCATGACGAATATCAATGGAAAAATCGCGCTGGTCACCGGCGCCTCGAGCGGCATCGGCGCCGCTACCGCGTTGAAGCTCGCCGAGGCCGGCGCAAAGGTTGGGATCGCCGCCCGTCGCACCGGCAAACTTGAAGGCCTCCAAAAGGAGATCGCCTCTAGGGGCGGTGAAGCCCTTGTGATCGAAATGGACGTGGTCGATCCAGCCTCCGTCGAAGCCGGCGTCAAAAAGCTGGTGGGTGCCTATGGTTCGATCGACATTCTCGTCAACAATGCCGGTCTGATGCCGCTTTCGGATGTCGATCAGTTCAAGGTCGACGAATGGCACCGGATGGTCGACGTCAATGTGAAGGGCCTGCTGAATACCACGGCTGCCGTTCTGCCGCAGATGATCAATCAGCATTCCGGCCACATCTTCAACATGTCGTCGATCGCTGGCCGCAAGGTCTTCAAAGGCCTGTCGGTCTATTGCGCCACCAAGCACGCGGTGGCCGCGTTCTCCGACGGCCTGCGCATGGAAGTGGGCCAGAAGCACAATATTCGGGTGACCTGCATCCAGCCGGGTGCCGTGGCGACCGAGCTGTACGATCACATCACCCAACCCGGCTATATCAAGCAGATGGACGACCTTGCCAAGCAAATGACGTTCCTGCAGGGCGAGGACATCGGCGACACCATCGTCTTTGCCGCGCAGGCGCCCGCACATGTGAATGTCGCGGAACTCTTCGTTCTGCCGGTCGAACAGGGCTGGTAACCACGCCAGAAGGTCTTTCAGCTTCCCTGCATACGTGCGGGGAAGAAACTCGCGAAGGAACCGCACGATGAAAGAGATTTCCGCTTCCCAGGCCTATCGCCTGCTCGAACCGGGCCCGATCGTTCTTGTGACGACGAGCCTTGAGGGAACGCCCAATGTGATGACAATGGGTTTTCACATGATGGTCCAGCACGCACCGCCGCTGATCGGTTGCGTCATCGGCCCCTGGGACTTCAGCCACCAGACTTTGAAAAAGACCGGCGAATGCGTGATTGCGATTCCAGCCACCGATCTTGCCGAAACCGTGGTGGACATCGGCAATTGCTCCGGTGACACGGTGGACAAGTTCGAGCGGTTCAGCTTGGGGACTCGTCCAGCAAAGGATGTCGCGGCGCCGTTGCTGGTGGACTGCCTTGCCAATATCGAATGCCGTGTTGCCGATCCGAGCCTCGTCGATCGATACAATCTCTTCATCCTCGAAGCGAAGAGGATCTGGATCGACGAGACCCGCAAGGAACGGCGGACCATGCATCATCGTGGCGACGGCAGCTTCACCGTGGATGGCGGCACACTCGATCTCCGGAAGCGCATGGTTAAGTGGCGGCACTTGCCATAAGGCGCGCCGCCGCACGCAAAATACACATCCCAAACTTCACATTGATTGAAAGGATATCATCATGTCCGCCTATCTCGTCGTCGATCTCGATATCCACGACCCCGAAGCCATTGCCGATTACCGCTCGAAGGCCCTGCCTCTGGTGGCAAAGGCCGGCGGCCGTCTCATCGCTCTCGATGACGCCCCCCTCGAACTCGAAGGCTGGCAGGCGACAAATATGCTGATCATCGAGTTTCTCGATATGGATGCCATCCGTGGTCTCTTTGCATCGCCCGAATATGCGCCGCTCGCACACCAACGGCAGGCTGCCGCAGGTTCGCGGATCATTGCTTTACGCGGCGTTTAATAACGTTCGAGGGCGCGATCCTGGCAGCATTCGTCAGGGGAAACCGAAACGGCCCGCCGATTACAGCAGAAGGAGCGTGCCGGCGAATTGACGACTTCTTGTTGCGCCTCGACGGCCGCCGATCAGGCGCCAGCCTCCGCCAGGGCCGGCGCCTTTACCTTGTCGATCCGGCACTGGAAGCAGTTGTTGCGCGCGGAGCGCACATGCACATAGGCGATATCAGATCGTCCCAGCAGCTCTTCGCCATAGGCCGGAATATCGCCGATCTCAGTCACCGTGCCGGTACCGTAGACGATGCGGTCGTTCTCGCTGTAGCCGCGGACGATGAAGTCGCGGCTCGTCGTCAGCACCGGCGGCATGATCTCTTCGGCGGCATAACGTGCGCAAGGCTGCTTGTGCAGGAAGACCGGGCCGGTTTCGGCATAGGGCTGCAAGTCCGGAAAGGGCCGGTAGGCGAAAACCAGCAACGCCTCGCCGGCATCGATATTCTGAAGGCAGTGGCGGCAGGGATGGCCGGGACCATCGGAAACGGTCGTCTCGGGCAGCCTGTCATAGGCGTCGCGCCCGCCGTTCCAGAGGTGTTCGGCGTCGGTCGTCGGCATGGCGACAAAACGAATGGCGGTCATGGCAGATCTCCTTTGTGATTGCCATGAAATGCACCCGGACGAGCGTGCAAGCCACCCGTTTCTTGCGCGCCGCAGGCAATGGGCGATCGTGGGCCAGCTTGCCTCTGCGGTATAATGCTATCGTCGCGTCAATCGTGTCTCTCGTCGCCGCGCCGGGTATGTCTGGCGTCTTCATCCCGTGATACACGATCGGGATGGTACATGTACGGCCCATGCTCGGTTTGAGAGGCTGCGCGGGCCGGGCGGCTAACTCCTCACGAATTTCGGTTTCTAGGGATAGATCATGGCTGACGAAACGGCATTGAATTTCGCGCACTTCTATGATGCCGAGCTTGCTCTTCATAACGCGCATTTTCGGGTCGCCGCCGCGGTTGGGCAGTCTGATTGTGTGCTCGATATCGGTTGCGGCGCCGGACAAACCACTCGTGATGCCGCTCGTGTTACAGAAACAGGACGAGCGCATGGAATCGACCTGTCCGTGACGATGCTGGATATCGCCCGTCGCCGCAGCGCCGAGGAGGGGTTGTCCAATGTTACGTTCGAAGTGGCGGATGCACAGAACCATTTCTTCGCACAAGGGGGGGTCGACCTTTGCATCAGCCGATTTGGCGTCATGTTCTTTGCCGATCCGGCGGCCGCCTTCGCCAATATCGCCAACGCCGTACGGCCGGGCGGGCGTTTCGTTTTCATGGTCTGGCAGGGCAGAGATCGCAATGAGTGGGCGACCGCTATACATGAGGCGCTCGACCCGGATTCAACCGGTCCGGTTGCGGCCAGCAAAGCCTTTTCACTGAGCGAACCCTCGGTGACGTCTCGATTGCTCGAGACGGCCGGGTTCACTGCCGTCGAGTTTCGTGAAATCAGCGAGCCTGTGTTCTACGGTCCGGATCCTGAGACTGCATTGGCGACTATTCAGACATTTGAAAATGTCGAGACGGCTCTCAATCATCCCACTGCTGCGTCCGAAATACGGGCGCGTCTACTCGACATGCTGCGAGCGCACCAGACATCCCATGGAATTCAGTTCGATTCGCGCGCATGGCTGATCACCGGCCACCGGCACGGCTAGAGCCTTTCCGGGTCCGCCGCAACACTGCATGACGAAAAGGAGAAACCCTTGGTCGACGTCGATCTCGCGCTGCTGGCGCAACAGAATGCCGAAATACTGGAAGAGCTCAGGGCTCTGCGCCGGGAGGTGGCGGAGCTCAAGGAACAGTCGGGCCGCACGCTCGATTTCGAGCGCCGCAACGATCCGCGCCGCCCGAACAGCCTTACACAGCGTTAGTCATCTCCACCTATGTCGGGGAGGAGGCCGTCAACTTTTCCGCGCGAGCTCCAGAAGCTCCTTGTCGCTCAGCGGCCGGACGATTCCGGTGCCGGTGGAGACGGGGGAGAAGCCGTACATCTGATAGAGCTGCAGCGCGCGCGGGTGGTCGAGATTGTTGGTGGTGGTGGTGACCCGCTTCGGATTGAGCGACCAGATGGCATAGAGCGCCTGCAGCAGGAACCATTTGCCGATGCCGAGACCGAGCGCATGTTCGATCAGGCCGAAATGGCTGAGCTCGATCACATCCTCGTCTTCGCAGAAATATTCGTAGAATCCGGCGGGTGCGCCGTTCACATAGAGAACGCTGATATTGTTGCGCTTGTCGTTCAATGTCTCGGCAAGCTGCTCGTCGCTCATGCGCAACCGGTCCACCCATTGCCAGCGCGCGCCCACCTGCCGGTAGAGATAGCGGTAGAAGGGTAGCGGAATCTGGGGAGCGCGCATGATCGCCGTCTGGATATTGACAGGCACCGGCATGCTTGCCTTCGGCGGCGACGTCATTTCGAGCCGGGTGATGTGAGCTTTTAGCGAAGCAGGTGTCTTCCCCATGGCGATCAGGCTTTGACCGGTGTCGGCGGACCGGTGACGATGGGCGTATCGTCACGGCTGCCCCATTCGCTCCACGAGCCGTCATAAAGCTTGTTGTCGTGATGGCCGAGCGATTCCAGCGCCAGCGTGATGATCGCTGCGGTGATCCCCGAGCCGCAAGAGGTGACGACGGGCTTCGAAAGATCGATGCCGGCATCCTCGATCGTCTGCCTGAGTTCGGGCAGCGATTTGAACCGGCCCTGGTTGGCAAAGACGCCGGAAGGCAGGCTGCGGGCGCCCGGCATATGGCCGGAGCGCATGCCGGCACGCGGCTCGGGCTCGGCGGCGGCGAAGCGGCCGGCGCTGCGGGCATCGGCGATTTGCATGGCACCGCTGGAGACGATGTCGCGCATTCTATCGAGCGTCACCACGCGGCTTTCGTCGAAGTCAGGCGTGAAACTCGCCGGCGCATGCTTGGGTGCTGCGGTTTCCAGCGGACGGCCTTCTGCCTTCCAGCCATCGAGGCCGCCGTCGAGCACGAAGACATTCTTTGCCCCCATCACCCGGAACAGCCACCAGACACGTGGCGAGGCGAACAGGCCGATGCCGTCATAGACGACGATCCGATCCTTCTCGCTGATGCCGAGCCGCCCGACTTCGGCAGCGAAATAGTCGGGCGAGGGGATCGTGTGCGGCAGCGATGTCGAGTGGTCGGCGATCTTGTCCTGGTCAAAGCGGATGGCGCCGGGAATATGGCCGGCCGCATATTCGGCATCGGCATCGCGTTTTTGCGCCGGCAGATAGAAGGAGGCGTCCAGCACGCGCAGATCGGCTTTCCCGAGCTCGGACTGCAGCCAGTCGGCCGAAACGACGAAACGGCTCTTGGTCTCACTCATGATGGTCTCCCTTGATGGTCAGGCTTCGTCGCCGGGCGTGCCGAAGCGGATGCGGAAGCGCCGATTCTCTTTGCCCTTTTTTTCGATCTTGGCGATATGGATCCGTCCGACTTCCTGGGTCTCGGAGACATGTGTGCCGCCGCAGGGTTGGCTGTCAATCGAGGAGTTCTCGCCGATGCAGACGAGGCTGACGCGCCCGAGCCCCAACGGTGGGCGCACATTCTTCGATTTGACGATGTCAGGATTGGCCACAAGCTCCTCGTCGGTGATCCACTGCAGATAGACCGGATGGTTCTCACCGACCAGTTCCATCAGCTTGGCCGTCACCTCATCCTTGTCGATCGTCTCGGCCATGTCGAAATCGACGCGGCTCTCCTCCTCGCCGACGGCAGCCCCGGTGATCGGATAGGAGCAGACGACGGAAAGCAGGTGGCAGGCCGTGTGCATGCGCATCAGCCTGTAGCGGCGCGGCCAGTCGACATGCAGCACCAGCGTTTCGCCGATCACAGGCCTCGGCTCGTTTTCGAGCGGCACATGGATGATGATATCCTTGCTCGGACCATGCTTCGTCTGGCCGAGCGCGATCTTGCTGCCGTCGGCGCGTTCGAACTCACCTGTATCACCAGGCTGGCCACCTGATGTTGCATAGAAACAGGTCTGATCCAGTTCGATGCCCCCGTCTTCGTGAACGGCCGTGACGACCGCTTCGCACGTCGAGAGATAGAAGTCGTCACGATAGAGGGCATTAACGGGCATGGGGTCTCACGCGGGCTCGTAGGGAACGTGGATATCGGGCGACTTGGCCATCCAGCCCGGAACGGGCAGTCCCTTCGATGTCAGGAAATCCGGGTTGAAGAGCTTCGACTGATAGCGGTTGCCGTAGTCGCAGAGGATTGTCACCACCGTGTGACCGGGGCCGAGATCCCGAGCGAGATTGACCGCGCCGGCAATGTTTATGGCTGTCGAGCCGCCGAGGCACAGGCCCTCGTTCTCGACGAGATCGAAAAGATAGGGAAGCGCTTCGGCATCGGAGACCCGATAGGAGAAATCGGGCGTGAAGCCTTCGAGATTTGCGGTGATACGGCCCTGGCCGATGCCCTCGGTGATCGAGGATCCTTCGGATTTCAGCGTGCCGTTCTGGTAGAATTCATAGAGTGCAGCGCCGTCGGGGTCGGCGATGCCGATCTTGACGTCTGATTTGAAAGCCTTGAGGCCGGCCGCCACGCCAGCCAGCGTGCCGCCGGAGCCGACGGAGCAGATGAAGCCGTCGACCTTGCCGTCGGTGTCTTTCCAGATTTCCTTGGCGGTCGTTTCGACATGCGCCTGACGGTTGGCGACGTTGTCGAACTGGTTTGCCCAGATTGCGCCGTTCGGCTCGGTCTTCGCCAGCTGTTCTGCCAGCCGCCCGGATACCTTCACATAGTTGTTCGGGTTTTTGTAGGGAACGGCGGGCACTTCGACCAGTTCGGCGCCGAGCAGCTTCAGCGCGTCTTTCTTTTCCTGGCTCTGCGTTTCCGGGATGACGATGACGGTGCGATAACCGAGCGCCTTGGCGACCAGCGTCAGGCCGATACCGGTATTGCCGGCCGTGCCTTCGACGATGACGCCGCCCGGACGAAGCAGTCCCTTCCGCTCTGCGTCGCGGATGATGTAAAGCGCGGCGCGATCCTTCACCGACTGGCCGGGGTTCAGGAACTCCGCCTTGCCGAGAATGGTGCAGCCGGTCACCTCTGAGGCGCCCTTGAGTTTGATCAAGGGCGTGTTGCCGATGGCTTCGAGGACGGAGGGGTGGAAGGTCATGGAATCTGCCTCTATTCGAACTCTTACTTTAGGAACGGTCTTTTCCCTTCACAAGGCTGGGTTGGCAAGAAAAGCTATTCCACGCCTCTGTTGGACACGATAAAATTTCGCTTTCCTCACCGAAATTGTGTACGGCCCGCGTTCCCGCCCTGTGAGGGTGATCCGAAGATTGACTTTCCCCGTACGGATGACGACAAAGCGAAACGGAGCGCGGCAACAGGGCGTGACCGAAACAGACATGGTTCACGAGCAGATCGACACGATCGATGCATTGATGGCGCATTATGTTGCCGGCTCCTTGCCCGAGCCGGCGCGCGTGCTGGTACAGTCTCATCTCGAAATGAAACCGGACAATCGCATCCTGGTGAACAGCCTCGAGCTGCTGGCCGGCGAAGCGTTGGAAAACGTGCCTGAAGCGGCTATTGCCGATCGCAACGGGCGGCTTGCGGCGATCTTTTCCTCTGCATCTCCCGGAACGCCGCCACCGGCGGCGGCGCGGCCGGAAAACGCGCTGTTTCCCCAAGCCTTGCGCGATCTCGTCGGCTTCGAGGCCGAGGATGTGCCCTGGCGCACGCGGCTGCCGGGCTTCAGGGAATATCCGCTCGACATGGACGGCTGCGAGGTCAACCTGATGTGGATCCGTCCGGGTCGCGCCTTGCCGGCGCACACCCACAAAGGCATGGAACTGATCCTCATTCTCGACGGCGCCTTCAACGATGAACGCGGCCGCTTCGGCCCCGGCGACATCTCTATTGCCGACGAGACGGTCGACCATCGGCCGGTCGCCGAAAAGGACAGGCCTTGCATCGCCTTTGCCGTTTCCGACGGGCCGGTCAGGCTCACGGGATCCTTTCGTCAGCTGATCGGCGACCTGATCGGCTGAAAGCAGCCACAATGGTGTGATAGAGCCATAAATCCGGGAGAGGTGAGGAACTTCCGGACCTGTTTTCACATTGATCAGGCAGCCCGGAGGAACATGTCATGCGTGATTTCATCGCCCGTCCCGAACATGGAATCGTCTGGATCTCGGGCGCGAGTTCCGGCATCGGCCGGGCGCTGGCGCTGAAGCTGGCCGGCGAAGGATACAAGGTCGCCGTCACTGCCAGAAGCCATGAAAAGCTGGTCGAGCTGCAGACCGAGGCCAGCGGCCTTTCCGGCAGTATTGTCGTTCTCGACGGCGACGTCACCGATGCCGAGGACATGGAACATATCATGGCTTCCATCGAATATGAGCACGGCACGCTCGCCATGGCGATCCTCAATGCCGGCGTCTACCTGCCTGTTCATGCCGAGGATCTGAACCGCGCCGATTTCGAGAAGAGCTTCGCCGTCAATCTTTCCGGCGTCGTCAACTGCCTGTTGCCGGCAATCCGCCATATGAAGGAAAAGGGGCAGGGGCAGATCGCCATCGTCTCCTCCGTCACCGGCTATGGCGGCCTGCCGACAGGGGCTGCCTACGGCGCCACCAAGGCGGCGTTGATCAATATGACCGAGAGCCTGAAATTCGATCTCGACAAGATGGGCATCCGCATCCAGCTCGTCAGCCCGGGCTTCGTCGATACGCCGGCGACGCGGAAGAACGCCTTTCCGATGCCGGCCCTGGTATCGGTCGAGGAGGCGGCCCGGCAGATTGCTGCCGGGTTGAAATCGCAGGTCTTCGAGATCACCTTCCCGAAGCGCTTCACCACCATGCTGAAGCTCGGACGCCTGTTGCCTTACAGCGCCTATTTCGCGCTGGTGAACCGCGCGACCGGCTGGCGGGAGCGGCCGCCCTTGGCTGGTCACCATCCGGCGACGCCGCATCCGGCGGAATGATCAACGGCGCGAGAACACGACCTGGCGCACATCGATGTTGCGGGCGCGGAAGCCGGCTTCGCAATAGAACAGGTAGAATTCCCAGAGCCGCTTGAAACGCTCGTCGAAGCCCATCGGACGGATGCGCTCCCAGACCGACCAGAAGCGTTCGCGCCATTCGGCCAGCGTGCGGGCATAGTCGAGCCCGAAGCCGAAATCCTTGACCAGCGACAGATCGACCTTGCCGGCAAGCTCGGCCAGATGATTGCGCGTCGGCAGCATGCCGCCGGGAAAGACGTATTTCTGGATGAAGTCGGGGTTGCTGCGATACTGGTCGAAGGATTCCGGCCGGATGGTGATGATCTGCAGGCCGGCCTTGCCGCCCGGCTTCAGACATTGCCTGAGCTTTGAAAAATAGGATGGCCAGTACCTCTCGCCGACCGCTTCGAACATCTCGATCGAGACGATCCGGTCGTAGAGGCCTGTTTCATCGCGGTAATCCTGGAAGCGGAATTTCACGCGGTCGTCGAGGCCGGCCTTTTGGATGCGCTCCTCGGCAAAGGCGAGTTGCTCGCGGCTGATCGTCAGGCCTGTTACCTTGCAGTTCAGCTCGCTTGCGGCAAACTCGGCAAAACCGCCCCAACCGCAGCCGATCTCAAGCACGTGGTCGCCGGGGCCGATGCCGGTCGCTTCGGCAAGCGCCCGGTATTTGGCATTCTGGGCCGATTGCAGGTCGTTGGCGCCTGTGGAATAGAGCGCTGAGGAATAGGTCATGCTCGGATCGAGCCATTGCCTGTAGAAATCGTTGCCGAGATCGTAATGGGCGGAGATGTTGCGTTTCGAGCCCGTCTTGGTATTGGCGTTCATCCAATGGCGGACGCGCTCGAAAAGGCGGCCGAGGCCGCCCTTGCCATGCGCATAGCTGTGCGCGGCCTCGCCGTTGACGAGGAAGAGCTCGAGGAAGGCGGCGATGTCGGGGCTGTCCCAGTCGCCATCCATATAGGTTTCGGCGACACCGATCGTGCCGCTCGTCAGCGCCCTATAGGCAAGGTTCCAGTTGCGGAGGTGGAGTGCCGCCTTCGGTCCCGCCTTTTTGCCCTCGACCAGCAGCCTGCGGCCGTCGGGGAGTGTGACGGCAAGCGAACCGTGCTGCATGTGCAGAAGTCCGCGCAGGGCTAGCCTTGCCTTGAAGGGCAGACCCTTCACTATGCGGGACATATTTTCGGCCGTCAGCGTCACCGCATCACGAGCCAGCAGGTTCCAATCCTGCGCCTTGCTCATCTTTTCTCCTCCAGCATTTCCGTGCCGGTTAGGGACGACGATACACCCATTATGATATGCGTGGCCGCCCCCTCGGCCATTGCATCGAACGCTACCGCATAATTCCCGAAATCGGAATAGATTTAGCAGTTCAAAAAGTTACGGCTCCTTTGCGCGGGGCAGGCGAGGCTCTCATGTCATTCCGCCGCTTCCGGAAGCGGGCGGGGCTGTCGGACGCTTACTTCAGGGGGCGGTGCCGGACGCCTGATGTAGCGCGCGCCCTTCAGCCACAATTTCAGCGCCTCCCAATGGATCCCGGCGACGATCTTGAAGGTGAGGAAGGGGATGCGCGCCGTGAGCGTGAGCAGCGAGGCACTGGTCAACGGCACCTGTCGTCCGGAAAATGTCGCCGAGAGAAGCGGGCCTTCATGATCGTTTTCCAGGATGCGCCAGCGGATTTCGGCACCGGGCGGCAGCATGCGGAAATGATAACGCGCCGCCATGTCGATAAAGGGCGAAACGTGAAAGCGCTTGTCGCAGCTCTGGCGAAGCCCGCTTTCCGACATCTCACCGGGGCCGACGGGACAGACATAGCTGTGCCGCTCGCCAAACGTATTGCGCACCTCATAGATCATCGCGACGAGTGCGCCGCCGCCATCATAGGCGTGATAGACAGAGAGCGGGTTGAAGACATAGCCGAGAATTCGGGGGTAACAGACGAGCAGGATCCTGTCCGCGCGGTCGAGCCCCGTCTCGGCGAACAGCCGGTCGACATAGGCGCGCAGCGTCGCGCTCCCGGCACTGGCATGGTCCTTCTCGTGGAACGAGACAAGATTGCGCCGATTGACGGAAAACAGCGACGATAGCCTGCCAGCCTCATCCAGCCTGTCGAGGTCTACGAGCAGCGAGAAGACGCGGTAGCGGAAGCGATGACCGAACGGTTTCATCCGTTGATGCATGATGTCGCCGACATAGAGCGTTGCCGCGGCATCTGGTGGAGGGCCGTTGGTCATCGTATTCATGCCGTGTTTTTCGCCGCGCCCTGTCATGCCGCCACGTCCGGTTGAGGCTTGAGGATGGCGGTTCGGGTAGTTCGCCAGGGTATGATCCCGCCCAAGGCTTCCGCCGCCGCCAGACCGGAAACGAGGCCATCCTCGTGGAATCCGTAGCCCGTCCAGGCGCCGGCGAAATAGCAATGGCTTTGTCCCTGAATGGTGACAAGCGCCTGTTGTGCAGCCATGGCGTCCGCCGAGAATTGCGGATGGTCGTAGGTGAATTCGGCAAACACTTTGTCACGTTCCGGCTCCCGGTCGGGATTGAGAGTGACGAACAACGGAAAATTGTCGTCGATGCCTTGCAGCCGGTTCATCCAGTAGGTGACGGCAACGCCGGCATTTCCCTCTTCACGGCTGGAGCGCAAATAGTTCCACGAGGCCCAAAGCTTGCGCCGCTGCGGCATCAACGATTGGTCGCGGTGCAGGACGACGCGGTTCGGCTGGTAGGGAATGGCGGCAAAGAGCCTGCTTTCCCTATCGCTGGCATCGGCGAGCAGGCGTGCCGTCTGATCGCTATGGCAGGCGAAGATCACCTTGTCGAACAGGTGTTCGCCGCCCGTTTCGTCGATGAGCGTCACGCCGTGCTCGGAGCGGATGACGGCGCGAACGCCGCAGGAAAGTTTCACCCGTTCGCCGAGGGGTCGAAGCAGCCGGTCGAGATAGGTGCGGCTGCCGCCGGTGACCGTCCGCCACTGGTGCTGCCGGCGGTAGATCAGCCGGTGATTGTCGAAGAAATTGACGAAGTGCTCGGCCGGAAACTGCAGCATGCGGGCGGACGGCGTCGACCAGATCGCCGCCGCCATCGGCACCAGATAATTGTTGGTGAAACCGGGCGAGAAGCCGCGCCAGTCGAGATAATCGCCGATCGAGCGTGAGGCGAGATGGCCAGCGGCCCGATCTTCGAGGCAACTGCGGTTGAAGCGCAGGATCTCGCGGATCATCCACAGAAATGACGGCCGCAGCAGGTTGCGCTTCTGCGCGAAGACCGAGGACAGTCCGCCGCCGCTCCATTCCAGCCTGCCGTGGTCGAGCGAGAGCGAAAAGCTCATGTCGCTGGCATGCGTCGCAATGCCGAGCTCGGCAAACAGCGCCGTCAGATTGGGGTAATTCTGTTCGTTATAGACGATGAAGCCGGTGTCGACCGCAATCCGAAAGCCGTTGTAATCGACGTCGACGGTCGCCGTATGGCCACCGGCCCGCGCCTGGCTCTCGTAGAGCGTGACGTCGTGCACGGTGTTCAGCGCCCAGGCAGCGGAGGCGCCCGATATGCCGGAGCCGATGACGGCGATCTTCAGCCGGCGCGATGCGGGACGGACATGCGCGTTCATGCGGCATCCCTCATGGCGTTGTAGGCGGCGAGCGCTCGGTTGCGCGCGTTCGCATGATCGACGATCGGTTTCGGATAGGTTTGGCCCAGCGTGATGCCGGCCTCGTCGAGCACGCCTTGCGGCGCCTCGAATGGCCGGTGGATGTATTTTGCCCCGAGCCCTCGAAGCTCCGGCACATGAGCTCTGACATAGTCGCCGCCGGGATCGAAGGTTTCTCCCTGCAGCACCGGATTGAAGATGCGGAAGAACGGCGAGGCGTCGGCTCCCGAGCCTGCCACCCACTGCCAGCTTGCCGCATTGTTGGCGGGATCGGCATCAACAAGCGTGTCACGGAACCAGGCCTCGCCGCGTCGCCAATCGATCATCAGATCCTTGATAAGGAAGGAGGCGACGATCATGCGCACGCGATTGTGCATCCAGCCGTGGCGCCACAGTTGGCGCATGCCGGCATCGACGATCGGATAACCGGTCAGCCCTCTGCACCACGCCTTGAAATCTTCGCCGTCGTTGCACCATTCGAAGCCGTCGAAACGATCGTTCCAGTTGGCCGAGGCAAGACGCGGGAAATGGAAGAGCAGGTGATAGGAAAATTCGCGCCAGGCGATCTCCTTGCGGAAATGCACGATATCGGTTGCCGGCACCCGTTTTGACAGGCCGCGTGTCGCGTGCCAGATGCGGGCAGGGGATATCTCGCCGAGAGCCAGATGCGGCGACAGCATCGATGTTGCCGGTCTTGCCGGATAATCGCGGTTTTGCTTGTAGCCGTCGAGTGCGTCCTCGACGAAAGCATGGAGCTTCTTTCGGGCGCCTTCTTCGCCAGGTGTCCAGAGATCGGCGAAATCGCCCGCCCAAACCGGTTTCACCGGCAGCAGCTTCCAGCTCTCCAGCCTTTCCGACTTCGGACGTTGCGATGCGAGAAGCAGTTTCGCCGGCGCATCCAGCGGCGGCTCCGGTTCGCAGCCGCCCTCCAGCGCGCGCCAGAATGGCGTATAGACGCGATAGGGCGTGCCATTGCCGGTCATCAGCCGGGAAGGTTCGTGCAGCAACTGACCGCCGAAGCTTCTCGCTTCGACCGCCTGCTTCTCCAGTTCATGCTTGATCCGGATGTCGATCGACATTCCGGATGGATCGTAGCGGCGGTTCCAGAAGACGGCTTCCGCGCCGCTTTCCCGGATCAGGGCACAGAGCACCGCAAGCGCATCGCCGCTGGCCAGCACCAGCCGCGCCTGCCGCTTGCGCAGCGAGCCGTCCAGCGCTGCCAGCGAATGGTGCAGCCACCATGCCTGCGCGGCACCCAGTGGACCGGTGCCTGCCGCCTGCGGCTCTCTGATATAGAGAGGGATGACCGGCCGTCCGGAGTGATGGGCGGCGTTGAGAGCCTGGTTGTCGTCAAGGCGCAAGTCCTTGCGAAACCAGAGGATAACAGGTGTTGCCGTGTCCTTTGCCAATGAAGCCATTCCCGTTCGTGTTCTTTCAAGCTGTTACGGAGGTACGGAACACGCGGATCAAAAGTTTCATCCGAAAGAAAAGCTTTCATGGCTGTCATGAAAAAGGCCGGTGTGAACCGGCCTTTTTCAAGCATGGCGCACGTTTGTGCGACATGCTCAGAGCGAGGGACTGTCCGCTCAGTTGTCGTATTCGCGGCAGGCTTCGCTGATCGATGCACCGCTCTGGCCGCCGCGCGTGTCGACGCCGGACATCTGTTGCGGCATTCCGGGGCATTCCATCGTCTGCGGCCGCCCGATGCTCTGGGTCGTCATCGGATCGACCGGCGAGACGGGGACCGGGCGTATGCCATTGTCATCGTTGGTGTAATCGGACGAATAGGTACCCGAGCTCGGATCGGTCGAGCCGCCATTCGTCGGCCCGATCGGATCCGGGTTCGACTGGGCAAAGGCCGACGACGCCATGCCGATCGCGAGTAACGAAGCGGCGATAAGGGATCTAGACATGGGATATCCTCCTTGGATTTTCATCTTGGATGACCCTGATGTAACTGCCGGGCTGAATCATTGTTCCGAAATTTGCCGAAAACCTGCATTCAAGTCGCACGGCGTAGCCGACATGGTTATGCGTAAACCTTAACGGGCGATGTCGCTGGATCGGTGCCAGCGCATGCCCTACTTGCATGCGGAGATACTAAAAAACCGTGGCATGAGGCCGCAATGTTCATCTCCTTTCGCGAAGCCGCAGATCTCGGTCTCCAGATCGCACTTGCACTCACCTTGACGGTGAGCGGCATGGCGGTCGCCTCTTACGCCGTCAGGAATGACAAGACTAAAATTTCCGCGATCAACGTCAGCCGTCCCTCGCTCTGGACCGCCGTTCCGGTGCGCGTCGACTTGACCACACAGACCTACCTGCGTGCCGACGCTCCAGCCGGACTGGAACTCGCCGGCGCCGCGGATGATCTTTGCCACGATCCGATCGGCCTCCGGCTCTCCTGCGACCTGATCACCACGACCGCCAGCACAGCCTTTTAGGCGAAGCCTCTCCGCAGCCTCCAGCCCGCAGGCATAGGCAGCGAGGCAGGCGATGACTTCAGCGCGAACGGCTGGCGGCCGCCGTCTGAACGGGCAGGATCGTCGATGCCTTGATGTCCTTCAGCACAAACATCGTATGCATCTCCTTGATGCCGGGCAGGCGGCGGATCACCGTCATGGCGAATTCGGCATAGCTGTCGAGATCGGCCGCGACCACCTGCAAAAGGAAATCGGCCTCGCCGGCGACGGAATAACAGGCGACCACCGCTTCCAGTGCGCCGACCTCGCGTTCGAACCGTTCGGCCTCGTCATGGGAATGCGTGTCGATCTGGACGCGGACGAAAGCGAGGACGCCGAGGCCGACGGCGCGGCGATCGACAACAGCCTGATAGCCGCGGATGACGCCGGCCTCTTCAAGCCTTTTCACCCTGCGCCAACAAGGCGAGGTCGACATCCCCACGCGTTCGGCAAGCTCCTGGTTCGTCAGCCGCCCCTCGCTTTGCAGCGCCTTCAATATGCGGATATCTCCCGGCTCGAATTCCATGATCGGTATGCCCTTTCGAATTTTTTCGGTCGCCGGGAAAATCCTACCTGATTTGGATGTGAGACGTCAGGAATAGGCAGGATATTTCTCTGCCTTTCGATAGGGTGAGGACGTCGAACCGAGAAGGAGCGGACGAATGATGGTTGAGGACTGGCGTGTCGCCGTGATCGTCGAGCCGGGGCTGCCGGCCGGCGAACTCGCCAATACGGTTGCGGTGCTGTCGATCGGCCTCGGTGCCGCGGCACCCGCACTTGCCGGGGCACGGCTGAGCGATCATGCCGGTCGGGCATTTCATGTCAGTGCCAATAAGCCGGTTCCGGTGCTGCAGGCGGCAGCGGCCGATCTGAGATCGCTCTTGCTGAAGGCACTGCCGGCGCCCGAAGGGGCGCTGGTGGTGCCGTTCCCGCGTTTTGCTCGAGCGCTGCACGTCTATGCCGATTATGAGGCTTCGATGCCCGAACGCGACCTCTCTTCGGAGGTCATCGACGGCGTCGGACTCGCCGGCCCGACGAAATGGATCCGCTCGCTGACGGGCTCGCTAAAGCTGCTTCGTTGATCCGAGTGGCCGGGCGTGTGGATAGGCTCGTCTCGCGAAAGCTTGCAAAAGGCCATGATTTGCCGTTTGATCGAGCGATACGACGACCATCCGACACTCTTCCTTAAAAGGATCCGCCTTTGTCCCTGCCGATGCCCCGCGGCTTCGAGAAGCCTTATGCCGCCTTCCTGTTCGATATGGACGGCACCATCCTCAATTCGATCCGTGCGGCCGAGCGTGCATGGAGTGACTGGGCAAGGCGCCACGGGCTCGATGTCGCAACCTTTTTGCCGAAGATGCACGGATCGCGCGGCATCGACACGATCACCCGGCTGAACCTGCCCGGCGTCGATCCCGAACATGAATCCAGGCTGGTGACCGAGGCCGAGATCGCCGATGTCAGCGATGTCGTTGCCATCCCGGGTGCTGCGGCATTTTTGAGTTCACTGCCGCCGGATCGCTGGGCGATCGTCACCTCCTCGCCTCTGCGCCTTGCCCACAGGCGGCTGGAGGCGGCGGGGCTGCCGCTGCCGAAATTCATGGTGACGGCGGAGGACGTGAAGGTCGGAAAACCCGATCCGCAATGTTACATTCTCGGCGCCGAACGCCTCGGCGTCGGCACGCGGGACTGCCTGGTATTCGAGGATGTCGCAGCCGGCATCACCGCCGGCGAAGCGGCGGGCGCCGATGTCATGGTCGTCACCGCAACCCATCACGACAAGATGGAAACGCCCCATCCGACGCTCTCATCCTATGACGAGATCGCGGTTCGCATCTCTGCCGAGCGTAAGATGCTGATCGTCCCCGCCACGGCCTGACATCAGTCCGGCCGCGTTACAGCATCCTTTGCGCTTTCACTCCGCGGCTGCGGCAAGACATCGATCGATGATCCTGCCGATTTCGCTGCGGCAGGAGCCGCAATTGGTTCCGGCGCTCGTTTCCTTGCCGACCGCCTCGACGCTGTGGCATCCGCCGCGCACGGCGGCAGCGATCTGATTGACTCCGACGCTGAAGCAGGAGCAGACGGTGGCGCCCGGATCCGGCCTGCCGGCTCCGGGACGGCCAGCGACCAGCGCAAAGCGCTTCCTGAGGTCGCCATGCGAGGCAGTAAGCTGCGAGATCGCCCAATTGCGCGCGACGGCGACCGGCTCGCGGGCGAGAAACAGCGCGGCAAGCAGGACCTCGCCATCGAAAAAGGCTAGCCTGAGGTCGCCGGATTGCCGGTCGGCATAACCCAGTGGTTCGACCTCGGCCGGAATGGCGAAAACCGCCCGGCACCAGGCTGTCCAGTCTTCGACAGCTTCACCGAAGGCAAGCTCCAGCCGCCAGCCGCCGGAGGCTTTCGCCAGCGCCCAATAGGCCGCGTTGGGCGTGGCCGGTTTTGTAGCAGAGACGGCGAAGCCATAATGGGTGGCGCGGAAGGGCCGGATGGCGACAGCAACATTCTTCGACGCCGGCTGACCGGAAACGGGATCGGTGATCGGCGCGACCACGGCATCGATCCGCGCTTTCGCGGCGAACTGATCGTTCCAGTGCATCGGCGCAAAGACGCCGCTGCGAGCCTGACGATCGGTCACCAGCGCCCGGACGATCGCCTTGCCATGGGGGCTTTCGATCTCGACCAGACCGGCGCTTGATATACCGGTCTCGATCGCGTCACGCGGATGGATCTCGGCAAAGGGTTCGGCGATGTGGGCGGAAAGGCGTGCGCTCTTTCCGGTTCGCGTCATCGTGTGCCACTGGTCGCGGATGCGCCCGGTATTCAGCGTGAAGGGGAAATCGGCACTGGTGCGATCCGTGGCCGGCGGTTTGACCGCGACAAAACGTGCCTTGCCATCCGGATGGAAGAATCCACCCTCGGCGAAGAAGCGGGTGACGCCGGGTGCGGTCCCTGCCGGCTGCGGCCACTGGAAGGGCGACAGCTCGTCATAGGCGTCGCCGCTGATATCGGCGCGCGCGCCGATGTCGAAATCGCGGCTGCCGTTATTTTCGAAGGCGGAAAGCGCGGCGTGCTCCGCAAAGATTGCGTCTGGCGCATCAAAATCGAAGGCGGCGGCAAATCCCATGCGGCGCCCGACCTCGGCAAGCTGCCACCAGTCGGCTCTTGCATCGCCGGGGAGGCTTAGAAACGGCCGCTGCCGGGAAATGCGCCGTTCGGAATTGGTGACGGTCCCGTCCTTCTCGCCCCAGCCGAGCGAGGGCAAAAGCACGTCTGCGTGCCGGGTCGTATCCGTCTCTTTGAGGATGTCCGACACGACGACGAAGGGACAGGCGGCGATCGCGCTTTCGACGCTATCGGCATCCGGCATCGAGACGACGGGATTGGTGGCCATGATCCAGAGCGCCTTGATGCGTCCGTCGGCCACGGCGCGGAACATGTCGACCGCCTTCAGGCCGGGTTTTGCGGCGATGACGGGCGAATTCCAGAAGCGCTGCACGCGGTCCCGGTCATCGGTATTCTCGATCGCCATATGGGCGGCAAGCATATTGGCAAGGCCGCCGACCTCGCGCCCGCCCATGGCGTTCGGCTGGCCGGTCAGCGAGAACGGTCCCATGCCGGGACGGCCGATGCGGCCGGTCGCCAGGTGGCAGTTGAGGATGGCATTGACCTTGTCGGTGCCGGAGGCGGATTGATTGACGCCCTGGCTGTAGCAGGTGACGACTTTCGGCGTCGTCTCGAACAGGCGGAAGAACTCCCTGATCTGCATGGCCGGCAGGCCGGTGCGTTCCAGGAGTTCGTTGATATCAAGTGCTGCGGCCGCCGCAAAAGCCTCGCCGAAACCTTCCGTATGGGCGCCGATATAGTTCTGATCGATGGCCGGGCTTGTCGCGAGATGGGCAAGCAGTCCCATGAACAGCGCGACGTCGCCGTCGGGGCGGATCGCCAGGTGCAGGTCGGCGATATCGCATGTCATCGTCCGGCGCGGATCGATGACGACGATCCGCATGTTGGGCCGCGCCGTCTTGGCGGCGGCAAGCCGCTGGTAGATGACGGGATGACACCAGGCAAGGTTGGAGCCGGTCAGGATCACCAGATCGGCGAGTTCGATATCCTCATAGGTTCCGGGCACCGTGTCGGCGCCGAAGGCGCGGCGATGCCCCGCCACGGAGGAGGACATGCAGAGCCTTGAATTGGTATCGATATTGGCCGAGCCGATGAAGCCCTTCATCAGCTTGTTGGCGACGTAGTAATCCTCGGTCAGCAACTGGCCCGAGACGTAGAAGGCGACAGCGTCAGGCCCGTGTTCGGCGATCGTTTCAGAAAAACGCCGGGCGACCAGGTCAAGTGCTTCGTCCCAACCGCTCCGTTCGCCTGCGATTTCGGGATAGAGAATCCGGCCATCGAGATCGATGGTTTCGGCAAGGGCGGACCCCTTCGAGCAGAGCCGGCCGAAATTCGACGGATGCTCGGGATCTCCCTTGACGCTGACGGTTCCGGCCTCATCGACCGTGGCGAGGACGCCGCAGCCGACGCCGCAATAGGGACAGGTGGTCTTGACCTCAGCCGCCATCTATTCCGCCGCCATCATCAGGCTTTCGAGCGCGATGAAGAGGGCGCCGTCCTCATTGCGGACCGGGATGGTCCGCACCTGGCCCTCGTCGGCGCCGAGCGCCTTGCCGGTTTCGAGGGAGATCACCCAGTTGTGCAACGGGCAGGTGACCGCCTTGGCATGCACGATGCCCTGGGAGAGCGGGCCGCCCTTGTGCGGGCAGTGGTCTTCGATGGCGAAGACCTCGTTTTCAGCCGTGCGGAAGACGGCGATCTTGCCCTGCGGTGTTTTCACACAGCGCGCGCCGCGTAAGGGGATGTCGGAGATGTCACCGATTGGATGCCAGTTTTCATTGGGCCAGTTCATGTCCATCTCCTTACTCGGCTGCCTGCGGATAGCCGATCGTCGCCATCGGCTTGAACTCGTGCTTGTCCTTGCCGGAAACACGCTCCGACCAGGGATCGACCTGGGCAAATTTCTGGCTGAAGACGAAGCGGTCGTAATAGGCCTGGCGCTTTTCGGCATCGCCCATGATCTGGCGGCGGATTTCCTCCAGGCCGATGCGCTTGGCCCACTTGTAGATGCGCTCGAGATAGCGGGCCTGCTCGCGGTACATCTGCGTCAGCGCCACGATATGCTCCAGCGCCTCGTCCTCGGTCCGGACAAGCCCAAGAACCTCCGTGCCCTTGATGTCGAGACCGGCCGCACCGGCAAAATGGATCTCGAAACCGGAATCGACGGAGATCACGCCGATGTCCTTGCAGGTCGCTTCCGCGCAGTTGCGCGGGCAGCCGGAGACGGCCATCTTCAGCTTGGCCGGCGTCCAGGAGCCCCACATGAATTTCTCGATGCGAATGCCGAGACCGGTGGAGTCCTGCGTACCGAAGCGGCACCAGTCCGAGCCGACGCAGGTCTTCACGGTACGCAGACCCTTGGCATAGGCCTGGCCGGAGACGAAGCCGGCCTTGCCGAGATCGGCCCAGACGGCGGGCAGGTCTTCCTTCTCGATGCCGAGCAGGTCGATGCGCTGGCCGCCGGTCACCTTGACCATCGGGATCTCGAATTTGTCGACGACATCGGCGATGGCGCGCAGCTCGTTCGAATTGGTGACGCCGCCCCACATGCGCGGAACGACGGAGTAGGTGCCGTCCTTCTGGATATTGGCATGCACGCGCTCATTGATGAAACGCGACTGGTAGTCGTCGGCATATTCGTCCGGCCAGTCGCAGACGAGGTAATAGTTGAGCGCCGGCCGACATTTGGCGCAGCCGCAGGAAGTCTTCCATTCCAGCTCCTGCATGACGGCAGGTATGCTCTTCAGGCCCTTGGCCTTGATCAGACGGCGGACATCGTCATGGCCGAGTTCGGTACAGGTGCACATCGGCTGGACGGCGGCCGGATTGTAGCTGTCGCCGAGCGTCAGTGCCATGAGTTGCTCGACGAGGCCGGTACAGGAGCCGCACGAGGCGGATGCCTTCGTGTGGGCACGGACGTCGTCGAGCGACGTCAGCCCCTTGCCTGAAATCGTCGAAGTGATTTTGCCCTTGCATACGCCGTTGCAGCCACAGATCTCCGCGTCATCCGGCAAGGCTGCAACGGCCGCCATAGGGTCCAGCGGCGACCCTCCCTGATAGGCCTGTCCGAAGATCAGCGTCTCGCGCATCTCCGAAATATCGGTGGCCTTCTTCTTCAGATCGTTGAACCATGCCCCGTCGGCGGTCTCGCCGTAAAGCACAGTGCCGATGATCTTGTTGTCCTTCAGCACCAGGCGCTTATAGACGCCGGCGCTGGCATCGCGCAGCACGATCTCCTCGCGGTCGTCGCCGTCGGCGAAGTCACCGAGTGAATAAAGCTCGATGCCGGTGACCTTGAGCTTGGTCGGCGTATCGGCGTGAACGAAGGCGGGCGAGCGATCGCCAGAGAGATGCGCGGCAGCGATTCGGGCCATTTCATAGAGCGGCGCAACGAGGCCATAGACCATGCCGCCCACTTCGGCGCATTCGCCGAGCGCGAGAATATCGCCATCCGAGGTCTGCATGCCGGAATCGACGACGATGCCGCGATTGACCGCAATGCCGGCGTCCTTCGCAAGGCCGACACTGGGACGAATGCCGACGGCCATCACAACAAGCGTTGCCGGGATGATGCGGCCGTCGTCAAGCTCGATGCCTTCGACCTTGCCGTTGCCGATGATCGCCTTGGTATTGGCCTTGCAGATGACCTTGATGCCGCGCTCCTCGACCGCCTTCTGCAATAGATAGCCCGCGGCGGGATCGAGCTGGCGCTCCATCAGCGTCGGCATGACGTGCAGCACGGTGACGTCCATGCCGCGCTGGGCAAGACCGGCGGCTGCTTCCAGGCCAAGCAGGCCGCCGCCGATCACGACAGCCTTTTCGCGCGACTGGGCGGCAAGCAGCATGGCCTGCACGTCGTCGAGATCGCGATAGGTGATGACGCCGGGCAGATCCTTGCCGGGAACGGGGATGATGAAGGGCACGGAACCGGTTGCGATCACCAGCTTGTCGTAGCTTTCGGTGACGCCGTGGTCGGAGGTGACGGTCTTGGCGACCCGATCGATATTGACGATCTTGTGGCCCTTGTAGAGCATGATGCCGTGCTTGATATACCAGCCGTCACCGTGAATGATGATCTGCTCGTAGTCCTTTTCGCCGGAGAGAACCGGCGACAGCATGATGCGGTCGTAGTTGACGCGCGGCTCGGCATTGAAGATCGTAACTTCATAGCGTCCGGGTGCCTGTTCGAAGAGGTGCTCCAGCATGCGCCCGGGCGCCATGCCATTGCCGATGATGACGAGTTTTTCGGTCATATTTCCAAGTCCTTAGATCAGGTTGCAGCCACGGGCGCCGAGTGCCCTTGGCGCGACAGTTGCTTGACGGACAGGTGCATCCAGATGAGTGAGGTGACGACGATCGCAAAGAGCAGCAGGAAACAGCTGGACCAGAGGCCGGTCATGTCCTTGAGGAGTCCGAAGGCGATCGGAAGGATGAAGCCGCCAAGGCCGCCCATCATCCCGACGACGCCGCCGACTGCGCCGACGTTTTCCGGATAGTAGGCCGGAATGTGCTTGTAGACGGCGGCCTTGCCGAGGCTCATGAAGAAGCCGAGCACGAAGATCACCACGATGAAGATGACCGGCGTGATGGTAGTAGCCGGTAGCGACAGGATGAGGGTGGCGACGGCCGACACGGCAAACATCGTATACATGACGCTGCGCGCGCCCTTCTTGTCCGACAGCACGCCGCCGAAGGCGCGGAAGATGCTGCCGGGAATGGAATAGGCGGCCGCGATCATGCCGGCAGTTTCGAGGTTGAAGCCGTAGACGCCGACGAGGTAGCGCGGCAGCCACAGCGACAGGGCGACGAAGCCGCCGAAAGCGAAGAAATAGTAGAGCGAGAAGCGCCAGACCTGAACGTTCTGCAGCGGCGCAAATTCCTGGGCAAAACTCTTGGACGCGACGTTGCGCTCGCGGCGGAGACGGTAGGCCGGATCATCGGTCGTGGTGAACCAGAAGACGATTGCCATCAGCGCCAGACAGACGGCCCAGATCTCGGCAACCGCCTGCCAGCCCCAGGCGAGCAGCACGAAAGGAGCGGCGAATTTGGTCACGGCTGCGCCGACATTGCCGGCGCCGAAGATGCCGAGCGCGGTTCCCTGCTTCTCCGCCGGAAAGAAAGGCGAGACATAGGCGACACCGACCGCAAACGAGCCGCCGGCAAGGCCGACACCGAGGCCGGCGATCAGCATTTGCGTATAAGTCTGGGCATAGGAGAGCAGGAAGGTCGCCAATGCGGCGGCCAGCATGGTGAGCGTGTAAACGAGACGGCCGCCGTAACGCCCCGTCCAGATGCCGAGGACGATGCGCACGAGCGAACCGGTCAGCACCGGAGTGCCGACCAGCAGGCCGAACTCGGCCTCGTTCAGCCCGAGATCCTGCTTGATGCGAATGCCGATGATCGCGAAGATCGTCCAGACGGCAAAACAGAGGGTGAAGGCGACCGTGGAAATCCACAATGCTTTGGCTGGTTCGCCGGCGGACATGGGTGGCACTTTCTCGATGACAGACATAACTTCTCCGGGGCCCGACAAGGTCGTGCCGATCCATCGCTGAGGGTTAAAACAAAAAGCCGCTGGTCAGGACGCGCATACACGAGGTGCGCGAAATATCCTGATCAGCGGCTTTGCTGGTGGCGCCCGCCGTTGGACGCCGAATTCTTGGGCCTTCCGGCCGGTTACCCGGAGACAATCGACATGATCGCCCAGGTATTTGATTTCAAATCACCGAGATCTGCTTCTTCCATTTGAAGAGGATCTCCGTGTCTTCCGTGAACGCCTGCTGGCGCTCTTTCTGCGCAGATCGCCTTTGACCGGTGCGGTAATATCCTTGCAAGCTGCGTGCCAGTTTGTCGCTTTTTGTGTAATGTATTGATTTATTTACATTTCTCGAAATCGGCCGTTTGCTTGTTTTTCGAGCTGTCGACAGTTGTGCTAATCTTTTGTGCGCTTGCCATGTGGGGCGCAGATCCTTGCTGGCGTTTTGGGCAGGCGGGCGTGGATCAGATTTCGTCGCCGGTAACGAAGGGCAGGGCGCTTTTGACGGCAAAGCCTGCGACATAATCAGGCAGCCTCGCCGGGTCGAAGACATGGCCGTCCATGAAACGGTCGCCCTCGTCGCCGCCTTCGATGCGGATATCGGCATCATCGGGTGCGTTGCCGTCGCCGAGCGCTGTCCGATAGAGATCCGGGCGGTAGGCGGACGCGGCAGCCCTTGCCATGTTGAGGCTGGCCTCGGCCTGCCCCCAGCGGATCATCTGGCTGTATATCCACAGCGCCTGGCTTGGCCGAGGATAATTGGCGAATCCGGAATGGAACATGAAATAATCGGCGATGATGCGCCGGTTGCCCTTTGCGTCGAGGCTGAATTCGCCGGCGAGCACGCGGCGGATGATCTCGACGGGGGCAGCGATATAGCGGGGGTCGGCAAGAGCGGCCGCCAGCGCATCGTGATTGTCCGGCTGGTCGCACCAGCGGGCTGCCGCATCGAGCGCCACGATCAGCCTGGAAACGGTTTCCGGATGGGTTTCCGCCCAATCCGGCCGCATGCCGATCACCTTTTCCGGGGCGGACGGCCAGATATCCTGCTTGGCGGCGACGATGCGGCCGACGCCGCGCTCCGAAGCGACCATATTCCACGGCGCGCCGACGCAGAAACCGTCGATCGCACCGGCGGCCAGCGCATCCGAAGTCATCGGCGGCGGCACCACGACGAGCTTGACGTCCTTATCGGGATCGATGCCGCCGGCGGCCAGCCAGTAGCGGAATTCGTAATTATGCGAGGAGAAGGGATAGGTGACCCCGAAGGTCGGCAGCGGTTCGCCGCGCACCTTCATCGCCGCCAGTGTTTTTGCCAGGGCGCGGGCATTGTCGAGCGCGCCTGCCGTTTCCGGCAGTCCCGCGTCATTGCGCATCCTGTCGAAGAGCCGCGTCGACAGGGTGATCGCATTGCCGCCGCGCCCCAGCGAAAACGGTGTGATCGTCGGTGAGGGATTGGAGCCGAGGCCGAGCATGGAGGCGACGGGCATTGGCGACAGCATGTGGGCGATATCGAACTGGCGGAATGCCAGACGGTCACGCACATTCGCCCAGGAGACATCCTTGACGAGATCGAGCGTCAGGCCTTCCTTCTGCGCGAAACCGAATTCCGCCGCTGCAATCAGCACTGACGCATCGACGAGCGGAATGAAACCGGCCCTGAGCACTTTCGGTCCTTCGGCATTCAGGCGCATGGGCGAGGGCAACTCGCCGCCTGATTTGGCGGTCTTCGTCATCATATCCACTCCGGTTTCCTCCGGAAATTCATCAGGTCGGCCATTACATCAACAGCCCCGCGGCGGTGACGACGCTCTGGGCGATTTCCGACATCTTCTTCTTTTCGTTCATCGCCGTCTGCCGCAGCAGGGCGAAGGCCTCTTCCTCAGACAGGCCGCGCATCTTCATCAATATGCCCTTGGCGCGCTCGATGAGCTTGCGTTCTTCCAGCGCTGAGCGGGCATCGGCAAGCTCGCGCCGCAGCCGGCTGAAGGCGTTGAAGCGGCTGACGGCCATGTCGAGGATCGGCTTGACGCGTTCCTTCTTCAGGCCATCGACGATATAGGCCGAGACGCCGGCATCGACGGCGGCCTCGATCGAGGCGGTGTCGGAGCGATCGACGAACATGGCGATCGGACGGCTGACCGTGCGCGTCAGCTGGAAGAGATGCTCCATCATGTCGCGATTGGGATTTTCGATATCGATGATGATCACGTCGGGCATCAGCGTTTCGATGATTCGCGCAATGCCGTTGACCTCATGGACCACGGTGACGTGCGCATGCCCTGCCTCGCGCAGCCCCTCTTCGATGATGGAGGCGCGAATGGCATTTTCGTCGATCACCAGAATTGTCAGATCGCGATGCGTCATTGCTATATTTATGACGCGCTGCAGCAATTTTGGCAAGGTGTCGCCTGAAAACTGTGCAAAAATAGATATGCGCAAAAAATAATCAAATTGCCGCATTTTCGGGCGAGGACATTCCGTCGGCCAGCAGCGCATGACCGCACTGCATGGCGCGGTGTTCCAGCAGGCCTTCAGCGAAGGAGCCGCCTATTTCAACCAGCTGATCGTCGATGGTGAAGCCAAATCCGTCGAGACGGCGCTTGGCCATGGCAGAAGCTCCTGAAGCCGGAAGCCTTCGACGAATGGCAGAAGGGCGCCCAGGGCGTATGGGACGATTTCGCGCCTGTTGTCGGCGGCATCGACAGGATCAAATCCATCCAGGCCGCCTGAAGCAAGGGGCAAGGCAGTTGTGCCTGCCGCTTTTGACGGGACCGATGGAAAACCATCGGTCTCTTCGTCGCGCGCACATGCCGGAAAAATAATGCCGGAGCAGGCCGGAAATCGAAAGAGCATGCCTTCGGTAATCGTGGTATATGACTTACTTAAAATCCTGGAATGGGAAGTCTTTTACCTTCGGCCGGTGCGATCCTGTTGACCGCAATCTCGCGACCGCTCCCGGCGGACGGATCCCATGGCCTCGATTTGAGAAGAACAACATTGAACACAAGGCTTTGGAGGGCCGACCATGAGCTTACGCATCAACGATATTGCCCCCGATTTTACCGCCGACACCACCCAGGGACCGATCAGCTTCCATGATTGGATCGGCAATGGCTGGGCCGTCCTGTTCTCGCATCCGAAGAATTTCACGCCTGTCTGCACCACCGAGCTCGGCGCCATGGCCGGCTTGGCGGGGGAGTTTTCCAAGCGTGGTGCCAAGATCATCGGCATCTCCGTCGATCCTGTGGAAAGCCATGCCAAGTGGAAGAACGACATCAAGACCGCCACCGGTTTCGACGTCGAATATCCCCTGATCGGTGACAAGGACCTCAAGGTCGCCAAGCTCTATGACATGCTGCCGGCCGGCGCCGGCGAGAGCTCGGAAGGCCGCACGCCTGCCGACAATGCGACGGTGCGTTCGGTTTTCATCATCGGTCCCGACAAGAAGATCAAACTGATCCTGACCTATCCGATGACGACGGGCCGCAATTTCAATGAGATCCTGCGCGCCATCGATTCCATCCAGCTGACGGCCAAGCACCAGGTGGCGACGCCGGCGAACTGGAACCAGGGCGAGGACGTCATCATCACCGCCGCGGTTTCCAACGAAGACGCGATCACGCGTTTCGGTTCCTTCGATACGGTTCTGCCCTATCTGAGGAAGACCAAGCAGCCGACCGCCTGATCGCTGCTGCTTCCCAACTGCTACAAAGCCGCCGCGAAAGCAGTTTCGCGGCGGCTTTTTGTTGATGCGGAAGGCGGTGATGATCGCCGTAGTTGTCAGATTAAGCGGTGGCTTTTCGTGCCCGAACCGCATCGCCGAATGCCTGAAACAACGCACGGTTCACGGGGTTGGTCTGCGGATCGTATTCGGCATGCCATTGCACGCCGAGCGCAAATCCCGGCGCATCCTTGAACCGTATCGCCTCGATCGTCCCGTCCTCTGCAATGCCTTCGGCAACGACCCTGTCGCCAAGCTCGAGAATGCCCTGTCCATGCAGGGAGTTCACCCGGATCGTCTCCCGGCCGAGGATGCGTGCAAACATCCCATCCTGTATAAGTTGAACATCGTGCCGATCGCCGAAAACGATGGCGAGGTCGGGATGGATCTCGCCGGTTTCCAGGCGCGGCATGCGGTGGTTCATGCGTCCGGGCAATTCCCGGATTTCGGGATGCAGCGAGCCGCCCGCCGCGACGTTCATTTCCTGGAAACCGCGGCATATGCCGAAAATAGGAACGCCGCGCGCTACACAGGCTTCGATCAATGGCAGCGCCAGCCCGTCACGATCCTCGTCATAAGGTTCATGCTTGGGATCCGGCACCGTGTTGAAACGGCTGGGATGGACATTGGCTCTGGCGCCTGTCAGCAGAATGCCGTCGACGACAGCCAGCAGATCGGCGATATCGGCCAGTTTGGGATTGCCGGCAAACATCAGCGGCAAGGCTTCGGCGACATCGGCCACGGCCCGCAGATTGTTTTCTCCGACATGCTGAGCCGGAAATCGGCTTTCGACGATGCGGGCATTCCCGATGATGCCGATTACAGGTCTTGTCATTGCCGGTTACACCCCCAAGTCACACCCAAGTCGCAACGCCAGCTGCTGTCCAAGCCCCCTGGCTCCCCGGCAGGTGATTTAAAGCGCCTGGAAACCGGGACCGGCCGGTGCTGGCTGCCGGCTCGGTTGTGGCTATGGTTATCTCCAGCCGGGCCGAAGCTCAATCCGGAACGGGAAGGGCGCGCTGGTTGTAGAGGATCTTGCGGATGCGCGACTGTTCCTCTTCGGAGAGCTTGCTGTTGTCGGTGCCAAGGTCGGCGCCGACCGCAAGGCCGCGCTGGACGCCGGGCCGTGCGCCGACCTCCTCGAACCATCGCTTGAAATGCTTGAATTCGTCGATGTCCTGGCCCTGCGCCTGCCAGTTGACGGTCCAGGGATAGCTGATGATGTCGGCGATGGTGAATTCGTCGCCGGCGAGATAACGCCGGTCACGAAGCCGCATGTTGAGAACACCGTAGAGGCGGTTGGCTTCGTCGGTGAAACGCCGCACCGCATAGGACTGATCGCCCTCGCGATCGCCGAGACGGCGGAAGTGACCGGCTTCGCCGAGTTTCGGTCCCTGGTTGGCCATCTGCCAGATCACCCATTGCGTCACGTCGTATTTGCCGCGCAGATCCTGCGGCCAGAATCTTCCAGTCTTTTCGGCGAGGTAGAAGAGGATTGCACCGGATTCGAAGACGCTGAGCGGCCCGCCGCCGTCGGCAGGCGTGTGGTCGACGATAGCAGGCATGCGGTGATTGGGATTGAGCCTGAGATAATCGGGTTTGAACTGGTCGCCCCGGCCGATATTGACCGGCACCAGCCGGTAGGGCGTGCCGGTTTCCTCCAGGAAGATCGAAACCTTCTTGCCGTTCGGCGTCGGCCAGTAGTGGAGATCAATCATCTGCGCGTCCTCGTTCGCTCGGGATTTCCTGGCGGTCAGGATGACGCTGCGACCTTGGCAGGTCGAATATATCTGTTCCAAAATTGATGGCGAAATTAGAAACCTGGTGCAGAGATGGAAATGGGGGAAGCTTCCTACCCGTATCGATGGTATTGAGAATTCCGCGTCGCGATGGAAGTTCGAACCCGCCGAGATCCGATGATAGGCCGGAAATGTCAGTCCGACATGGGGAGGAGATCGGCGAAGGCCATGCTTTCGCTTTGCCTTCTGTTTTCCCACGTGGATGCGGTCACGGCTCAGCCGGAAGGAAGCGCGGGACCGCCGGCCTGTCTCTATTCAGGTCCTTCAGCGTCGGGATCGGGTGAAGCGCTCTGCATCCGTAAGGACAGTTTCAATCGTGACCTTTGCGTCGCGATCGAGCATTTCGCCAGCGCCAATCAATTGCCGCCGGATTATTTCGCCCGTCTCATCTGGCGCGAGAGCACCTTTCGCCCCGATGCCGTCAGCTTCAAAGGAGCGCAGGGGATTGCGCAGTTCATGCCCGGAACGGCGAAACTGCGCGGTCTTGAAGACAGCTACCAGGTGTTGGAAGCCCTGCGGAAATCGGCGCAGTATCTCGACGAACTGCGCAATCGCTTCGGCAATCTCGGCCTTGCCGCTGCCGCCTATAATGCCGGCGAAAACGGCCTAGCATCTTACCTTACGTCAGGAAGATTACCCTACGAAACGCGCAGCTATGTCACGGCGATCACTGCCCATACGGTCGAGGAATGGAAGGATAACCCACCGCAAGATGCGGCCGCCCCGCTCGACAAGGACAAGTCCTTCATCGATGGTTGCGTGGCGCTCGCGGAGAGACGGACGTTGAAGGACACGCCCTGGCGTCAGGAGGGCGAATGGGCCCCCTGGGGCGTCCAGCTTGCGGCGAATGCGAATGTCGCGGTGGCCCGACGCATGTTTCTCGATGCCGTGCAGGATCTGCCTGCGCCCCTGAATGCCGAGCAGCCGCTGATCCTGCGCCAGCGCGATCGCAGCTTCGGTTTTCGCCCGCGCTACGCTGCCCGCATCGGTCGGCAGACGCGTATGGAAGCCAATGATCTCTGCAACCAGATCCGCAAACACGGCGGCACCTGCCTTGTTTTCAAGAACCGGTAGCGGGCCTGACCCAGCCGCCTGGATCATGAAAAGTCTGCTTGCAGGATCGCCTGAGCGCAGCATATTCGACACGGAAATGCCAAAGGAGGAATGACGATGCGGGTTTTGGTAATCGGGGCAACGGGCCATGTCGGAACCTATCTCGTTCCCCGCCTGGTGGAGGCAGGTCATGACGTCGTCACGATCAGCCGCGGCACGGCGAAGCCTTATACGGAAAACCATGCCTGGGCTTCTGTCGATCAGCGTCAGATGGATCGGGCGGCGATGGAGCGGGTGGGTGATTTCGGCCCGGCCGTCCGTGAAGTGAAAGCCGATATCGTCATCGACATGATCTGCTTCACGCTGGAAAGTGCCGAGCAGCTGGTGACGGCGCTGTCGGGGCATGTCGGCCATTTCCTGCATACCGGCACGATCTGGACGCATGGCCATGCCAGCGCCGTGCCGACGCTGGAAGAGGCGCCGAAATCTCCCTTCGGCGATTACGGCACGCAGAAGGCTGATATCGAAACCTACCTGCTACAGCAGGCAAGGCTTCGCGGATTTCCGGCCACCATCATCCATCCCGGTCATATTGTCGGTCCGGGCTGGGCGCCGCTCAATCCAGCCGGCAATTTCAACCTGCAGGTCTTTTCAACCCTTGCCCGCGGAGAGACCCTGGCGCTGCCCAATTTCGGTCTGGAGACCGTTCATCACGTCCATGCCGATGATGTGGCGGCGATGTTCATGGATGCGATCGCCAACTGGAATGCCTCGATCGGCGAAAGTTTCCACGCGGTCTCTCAGCAGGCGCTGACGCTTCGCGGCTACGCCGAATCCATGTCGCGGTGGTTCGGGCATGAGCCGAAGCTCACCTTCGCGCCGTTCGATGCCTGGGCCCAACACCAGACGGCCGAGGATGCGGAGGCGACCTGGGAGCATATCGCCCGCAGCCCGAATTGCTCGATCGCCAAATCCGGACGCCTGCTGGGGTTTACCCCGAGATATCAGTCGCTGCAGGCGGTGCAGGAATCGGTCGGCTGGCTGGTCGGGCGGGGGCGAATCAAGACCTGATCCACCGCTAGATACTAGCGGATCAGGATAGCCCTGAAATCATTGACATTGGTTCCGGTCGGGCCGGTTTCGAACAGATCGCCGCTGGCGGCAAAGCCTGAATAGCTGTCATTGCCGTCGAGCAGGCGGCGCGGATCGAGCCCGGCGGCGCGCAGGCGCTTCACCGTGCCGCCATCGGCAAAGGCGCCGGCATTATCCTCCGAGCCGTCGATCCCGTCCGTGTCGGCAGCAAGGACATGGATGCCCTCCTGTCCGTCGATCGCAAGCCCCATGGCGAGCGCGAATTCGCCGTTGCGTCCGCCCTTGCCGCCCTTGGCTCTGAGCGTCACCGTCGTCTCGCCGCCCGAAAGGATGACGACCGGCTTCGAAAACGGCCTGTTCCGGCCCAATACTTCGCGGGCGATCGCCGCATGCACCAGCGCCACGTCGCGCGATTCCCCCTCGATCGCATCCGAAAGGATCGCCGGCTCGATCCCCTGCGATTTTGCCAGTGCCGCAGCGGCCTCCAGAGAAACGCCGGCGGAGGCGATGATGTGATACGCGTGCCTTAAGAAGACCGGATCGTCCGGCCGCGGTGCATCGGCCTTCGGCGAGTTCAGATGATCGAGCGCTGCCTGCGGCAGCTGCAATCCGTATTGCCGGATGATCTCGAGCGCATCGTGTCGTGTCGAACCATCCGGCACCGTCGGCCCGGAGGCGACATGGGCCGGGTTATCGCCGGGAATGTCGGAGACAACAAGACTGACGACCCTTGCTCTGGTCGCTGCCGCAAGTCTTCCGCCCTTGATGGTGGAGAGATGCTTGCGCACGACATTCATCGCCGAGATCGGCGCGCCAGAGGCAAGCAGCATTTCGTTGAGCGCGATCTCGTCTTCGAGGGTCAGCCCTTCCGGCGGAGCGGGCAGCAGCGCCGAGCCGCCGCCGCAGATCAGTGCGATCACCAGATCATCTTCCGCCAGTCCGTTCACCGTCTCCATCAGCCGCTTTGCTCCGGCGAGCCCCGCGGCATCGGGCACCGGATGAGCGGCCTCGATGATTTCGATGCCGCGCGTCTCGCAGCCATAGCCGTAGCGCGTGACCACCAGGCCTTCGAGCGCTCCGTCCCAGACGCTTTCGAGCGCCCGCGCCATCTGCGCTGCGCCCTTGCCGGCGCCGATCACCACGGTCCTTCCCTTCGGCCTGTCGGGCAGATGCGCCTTGATGCCGGTCAGCGGATCGGCGGCGCGAACCGCCGCGTCGAACAGGCTTTTCAGGAAGTCGCGGGGAGCTGATATCGTCATCGTGGTCTCTGCTGCCTCGGTATCGATGGAGTGCGTCAATTCTCGGCCCCGAAGGTCCGCAAGGCATTGGCCGCACCATAGCCTATTGCATCATTCAAACTGTTACAGCGCCGCGCGTCAGTCAGCGAGGGCCGCCAGGATACGAACCCAGGATCGTATGCCTTTGTGGAAGCTGGAGAGATCGTATTTTTCGTTCGGGCTGTGGACGCGGTTGTCGAAGCGGGCGAAGCCGACCAGGAGGGCATCGCATCCGAGCCGGCGTTTGAAGTCGCCGACGATGGGGATCGAGCCTCCGGTGCCGGCAAGGGCGGCTTCGCATTGCCATTCCGTCGAAAGCGCCTGAAGCGTCTTGGTGAGAAACGGACTATCGATCGGCATGACGGTGGCCGGCGAAAGCCCATAATCCCTGAAGTTGACCGAACAATCCCTGGGGATATGTGCGCGCACATGCCGCTGGAAGGCATCGCGGATCGCCTGGGGATCCTGTCCTTCAACCAGGCGAAATGAAATCTTGGCGCTTGCCTTCGCCGGGATGACCGTCTTGAAGCCTTCGCCCGTATAGCCGCCGCTCATGCCGTTGATCTCGCAGCTCGGCCGCGCCCAGATCTGTTCGAGGACGGAACGACCTGCCTCGCCGGCCGGATCACTCAGGCCGATATCACCGAGAAAGGCCTCCTCGTCGAAGGGCAGTCTTTTCCACAGCGCCTTGATGACGTCGGGGAGCTCTTTCACGCCATCATAGAAGCCCTCGACCGCGACGCCGCCGTCGGCTCGCCGCAGGCTTGAAACGATGTCTGACAGCAGCTGCAGCGGATTGCGTGCGGCATTGCCGAACATGCCGGAATGCAGGTCCTGATCGGCGCAGGTGACCTCGATTTCCGTGGTGTAGATACCGCGCAGCATCGTGGTGACGGCAGGCGTTTCACGATCCCACATATCCGTGTCGCAGACGAATACAGCGTCGGCCTTCAACTCGTCTGCCGTGGCATCCAGAAAGGGTGCGAGACTCGGACTGCCGGCCTCTTCCTCACCCTCGAACAGCATGCTCACCTGCACCGGCAGTTTCCCGGTAACGCTCTTCCAGGCGCGGCAGGCTTCGACGAAGGTCATCAGCTGTCCCTTGTCGTCGGACGCGCCGCGCGCCACGATCGCGGTATCGCCGTTCGGCAAGGCTTCCATGCGCGGCTCGAACGGATCGCTGGTCCACAGCGCCAGCGGATCGACCGGCTGGACATCGTAATGGCCGTAAAACAGCAGATGCGGTGCTGATGCCGCCTTTTCATGGGCGACCACCATCGGATGGCCGGTCGTTTTGCGCACCGATGCTTCGAAGCCCATGGCGGCCAGATCCCGGCTCAGCCATTCGGCGGCGGCGCGGCATTGATCGCGATAGGCCGGGTCGGTCGAGACGCTCGGAATGCGGATCAGCTCGAAAAGCCGCACCAGGCTGTCATCGAGGCTCCGGTCCACATGGGCAAGAACGGCGTCGATATCCTGATTGCTGATACTGGCCATGGTTTCTCCTCAGCGGCTCAATCTTCCGGGTCGAGAATGCAGCACTGCTCGGCAAGCGGTATCAGCACGGCGGACGCCCCTGTTTCCAGCGGGTCGGACAAAGCCCCATTGGCGGTAATCTCCCCCGCCGATGTCGCGCATTTATACTGATAGGCCCGGCCGAGATAGGTGCGGGTGCCGAGCACGGCGGCGATGCCATCGCCGTCACGGCTGACGGCAAGGCCGTCTGCGCGGCAGGCCAGCACGAAGTCGTCCTTGATCGGCCCGAACGCATCCTGAGACAGATGCAGCCGTGCGCCGCCCGTCGCTTCGGCGGTCACGATCGCTCCGTTGCGCGCGGTTACCTTCATCCGGATCAGGTTCTCGAAGCCGACGAACCGGGCGACGAAGGCATTGGCCGGCTGGCGGTACAGCACCTCCGGCGCATCGAGCTGCATGATGCGCCCGGCATTCATGATCGCCACCCTGTCGGAGATCGAGAATGCCTCTTCCTGGTCGTGAGTGACGTAAAGCGATGTCGTGCCGTTGGCGCGCTGGAGCTGCCTGATCTCGACGCGCATGTCGATCCTGAGCTTTGCATCGAGATTGGAAAGCGGCTCGTCGAACATCAGCAGCGGCGGCTCGATGACCAGTGCCCGGGCGAGCGCCACGCGCTGTTTCTGGCCGCCGGAGAGAGCCGAAGGCAGGCGGTCGGCGAAGGCGGAAAGGCCGACGCGCTCCAGCATGGCCATCGTTCTTTTCGTCCGTTCCGGCTGGGGAACATGACGCTGCCTCAGGCCGAAGGCGACATTGTCCTGCACGCTCAGGTGAGGAAAAAGCGCGTAGTTCTGAAAGACCAGACCAATGTCGCGCGCATGCGCAGGAAGGCCGGTCAGGTCGCGTTCGCCGAGCTTGATGCTGCCGCTGGTCGGCTGCAGAAAACCGGCCACCAGGCGCAATGTCGTCGTCTTGCCGCAGCCGCTGGAGCCGAGCAGGGAAACCAGCTCCCCGGCCATGACTGAGATCGACAGGTCCTTGAGAACCTCAGTGCTACCGTAATGGGCGGAGATGGAATCGATGGTGAGGGATACGGTCAAGAGCGTTCTACTTTGTCAGGAAGGTGAGACCGAGCGTGGCCTCGACGACGGCCATGACGCCGACTGTCACGAACATCAGCAGCACCGATACCGAGGCGATCGTCGGATCGAAGAACTGTTCCATATGCGCAAGGATCTGGATCGGCAGCGTCGAGATGCCAGGACCGGTCAGGAAGACTGACACCGACACGTCGTTGATCGAGGTGATGAAGGCGAGGATGAAGGCGGCAATGACCCCGGCGCGGATATTTGGCAGGACCACGGTCAGGAAGGTTTTCAGCGGCGGGCAACCCAGGCTGATCGCCGCCTCCTCGACGGAAAAATCGAAGGCCGCCAGGCTGGCGCCGACGACCCGCACCGAATAGGGCAGGATCAGCAACGCATGACCGACCAGCAGGCTGATGAAGATCGGAAGCCCGAGGCCGATCGTGACCGACTTCATCAGCGAGAATCCGAAGACGATCTCCGGCACCAGGATCGGCAGGACGAAAATGGTGGAAAGCCAGCGCGGCAATTCCACCCGGTAGCGGTTGATCGCATAGGCGGCCGGGATGCCGATCAGCAGCGATAGCGCCGTGCCGAGAAAGGCGACCTGCAGGCTGGTCAGCGCCGTCGTGCGGAAGGCCTCGATCTCGAAGATATTGACGAACCAGCGCAATGTCAGGCCCTGCGGCGGGAAGGTCAGATAGGTCGTGTCGCTGAAGGCCGCACCGACGATGATGACCAGCGGTGCGAGCAGGAAGAAGAAAACGCAGGCCGCGAAGGCGGCGAGGATCGGGTGAACGCGCCTGTCCATCACACCGCCGTCGGATTGAGCCGGCGTGCAATGCGGCTCATGATGAGGACGACGCCGAGCGTCAGCACCACCATGATGGCGGCGATCGTCGATGCACCCACCCAATCGAAGGTGACCATGGCGCGCTGGTAGAGGAAGGTCCCCATCATCATCTGCTTTTCTCCGCCGAGCAGTTGCGGTGTCGCATAAGAGGTGAAGCTGCCGGTGAACACCAGCACGGCGCCGACGATGAGGCCGGGTGTCGCCAGCGGCAGGATCACCTGAAGGAATGTCATCAGCGGTCTGGCGCCGAGCGAAGCGGATGCATCGATCAGATCGCGCGGGATGCCCTCAAGCACGCCGACGAGCGTCAGGATCATCAGGGGAACGAAGAGATAGACCATGGCGACGATCACCGAGCCTTCGGTATAGAGCATCGAAAGCGGCTCACTGAGGATACCGGTCGAGATCAGCATGGTGTTGAGGATGCCGTTCTTCCCGAGAATAATCAGCCATGCGAAGGATCGGACGACGACACCTGTCAGCAGCGGAAAAACCGCTGCGATGATCATGATACTCTTCGCGCGGCCGGGCATTTGGGCGATCACATAGGCGGTGATGAAACCCACGGTGAGGGAGATCGCGGTGGTGATCAGAGCGATCTCCAGCGTTCGGTAAAGAACCGCCCGGCGAAAGCCGCTGCTGAAAAATGTCACATAGGGCGCAAACACGCCCGTCGGTTCCGCAAACGTCGCCGCGATGGTGATGGCGACGGGAACGATGAGAAGCGCAACGACGGCAATCGTCGCCGGCATCGTCAATCCCCATCTGGCAAAATGCTTCATCTCAAAACTCGTGGCATGTCCTGATATCGGGAGCGCCGCATCTCGGACTCGGATGTGCGGCGCTTCCAGGTCTGACCGAGGCCCGGCAATAAACCGGCCTCGGGCCGGGATACCGGCAGCTTACTGAGCGAAGACTTCGTTCCAGCGGTCGATCCAGTCGGCCTTGGCGGCATTCATCTTGGCATAGTCGATGCGGGTGAGGCTCGCGACCATATCCGCGCCATAGGTCCAGATCTTCGCCTGATCCGGAGTCAGGCTGACCTTGGTCGAGATCGGCGCATCGACGCCTTGTTCGGCTTCAGCCTGCTGGACGTCCTTGGACAGGATGAAGTTGATGAACTGATGCGCCAGTTCGACATTTTCCGAACCCTTCGGGATGTTCACCGTATTCAGCGTGGCGATGTCGCCGTCCTTGAGCTTGGCCCATGTCATCGTCGGAACGGCCGCCTGCATCGATGCCAGGGTAAAGTCCTGGGCCAGCGCAACGCGCACTTCGCCTGTCGATATCAGGTTTACCAGCTCCGAGCCGGTGTTGTAGTTCTTGACGACATTGGGCTTCAGCGCCTCGATTTCCGAGAAGGCCTTGTCGGTGTCCTCATAGGCATCCGCGCCGCCATGCTTGCCGGCTTCCAGAACGACCAGCGGGCCGGCGGTGGTGGTGATGCCGGGCAGGGAGACGGAGCTTTTCAGATCGTCGCGCCACAGGTCGCCCCAGGCAGTGATCGGCGGGTTGACCTTGGCGGAATCATAGACGATGCCGACGCGCCCGATCGTATAGGCGGGGCCGTATTTGCCCTGAGGCGCCTTGCCCAGTTCGTAGATATCCGCAAGGTTGGGGATCTTCGAGGGATCGATCTCCTGGAACAATCCCTGTTCGATGCCGAGCTGCGAGAAGCTGTCGGTGAGGTAGATGACATCGACGCCCTTGCCATCGCGCAGTTTCAGCTTGTTGAGCCGGTCGGCGTTGTTGCCGGTCTCGAACACGATCTCGCAGCCGCAGATCTTCTTGAAGGGCGTGATGATGTTGGCGTTCATCTTCTCGCCGTTATAGCCCCACCAGGAGATGGTCAGCGTCTTCGATTGCGCATGGGCCGCAGCGGTGCCGCCGGCGGCGGCAAGCAGCGCAAGAGACAGGATTCGGGCGAAACGTCTGGCCTTCATGAGCAATATCCTTCTGTGAAAACGGCGTTGATAATCGGGATCATGCCCCTTGGATTTGAGGGATACTATTTTTTGATCGATCGGCTCGCAAGCTCAATACTTGGGCAAATGCGTACTTGCTTGGGGAATTTTCCAAGATCGAACCATCAGTAGCTCTCGGTTGATGACGTCTTGTTGTTGATCGCAAAACGTGTTGCGCCAGCGCTTTACACATTCGCGCGTGGTCTTTACGGTCCGCGGCGGTTCCAGCGTCTCACGGGCATTTCATTCATGGTTACCTCGCGCACCGCACTTCCTGATGACTTGCTGATCAATGCGTCCGACGAGGTTCGGACGCGCCAGGATCTTGTGCTGACGGCGCTCGGACGCCGGCCCGCCGACAGGCTGCTGCGCGTCGGCAGATTGCTCGATGTCCACACCAGGACATGGCTCGACGATCAGGAGATCGTCATCAAGGGCCGCCGTATCGCCTATGTCGGTCCTGCCGGCAGTTATGTTGGCGAGGTGAACGAGCGCTTTTCCGAGCCGGACCTTGCGGCCGTGCCGGGCTTCGGCGAGGCACACAAACATATCGAAAGCTCCCATCTGACGCCCGAATGGGAGGCGGCGCTGGTAATGCCGCATGGCGTGACCTGGACGTGTGAGGCGAGCCACGAATTTTCCAACGTCAACGGCGCCCGCAACCTGGAATTCTGGCTGGAAGCGCGCCGGCGCGGATCGCCGATGAAAATCTTTCCCCTGCCTGGCTCCGCCGTGCCGCCGACCGCCTACGAGTGGGGTGGCGGCTGGTTCGGTTACGACGAACAGAAGGCCTTCCTGTCCGAAAGCCTGATGGTCGCCGGGCTCGACGAGGTCATGGACTGGCCGTCCATATGCGATCCCGGCAATCCTTCCTACAACAGGCTGTGGGGCATGATCGGCGCCACCTTCGAGCAGCGCGGCGTCGTCGAAGGCCATGGTGCCGGACTGCGCGACATGGCCTCGATCAACGCCTTTGCCGCGGCGGGTCTCGCCTCCGATCACGAAGGCTGGTTTCTCGATGAGATCTGGCAGAAGCTCCTCCACGGTCTATTCATCGAGCTCAGGCCGCATTCCCTGCCGGAGGTCATCCGCGGCCTGATCGACAAGGGACTGACGGACTGGTCGCAGATCGCCCTGGTGACCGACGACCGCAGCGCCTCGGACACGCTGAAAATCGGTGCGACCGACCACAATGTCCGCCTCGCCATCGAAAACGGCCTTGCGCCGGAGATCGCCATCCAATGCGTCACCCTCAATCCGGCGCGCCATATGCGGCTGACGCCGTGGGTCGGATCGATCGCACCGGGCCGCTTCGCCGATATCGTTCTTCTCAGCGACGTCGGCAGCCTGTCGATCGAAAAGGTGTGGGCGGACGGGCGTTCTGTGTCCGAGGGTGCGACCTTCATTGGCGTGCGCCCGGAAATCGACTGGCCGCAATGGGCGACGCGCACCGTGACCATAGACAGGACGGTCACGGCAGACGATTTCCGCATCGAGGCGCCGCCGAACCGGGCCACGGTCAACGCAGCACTTTTGCGGCCGTTTCACTGGCACGACGATTTCATCACCATGGAATTGCCGGTGGAAGATGGCCTCGTGCAGCGGGATCCCGCGCGCAATGTTACCAAGTTCTCGATTGTCGACCGGTTTTCCGGGGAGGCCAAGATCTCCAGGATGTTCTGGCTGGGCACCGGACCGCGCACGCCGGAGACGGCGCTCGCCTCCACGCTCGGGCACGACAAGCACAATATCTGGACGGTCGGTTCGTCGGACGAGGCGATGGCGCTGGCCGTCAATGCCCTGAACGAGCAGCAGGGCGGCTGGGCGCTGGTATCCGGCGGCAAGATTCTCGCCCGCGTCCGCTACGAAGTCGGCGGCCTGATGACGGCTCGTTCGGCCGAAGCGCTCGATGCGGAGATGCAGGCTCTTTATGCGGCCGGTGCCGGGATCGACTGGATGTACGAACCGACATTTTCGCCTCGATGGTGGCCGGGCTTTCCCGAACGCCTGTCGTTTGCAACGCTCACCTGCTCACCCTGGCGCTGGGTCCTGGTCGCGCCGTCGGAGCTGGCGCCGGAGGGGTTCGTGAACGTGCTCACAGGCAAGACCCATCCGATTGTCTGGTGACATTGCGGAGCGCCAAAAATCCACCTGATTGATCTTCTGACTGCAGCAATAGAAAGCATTAACCATAGTCCCTTAGATAACGAACAGGATCAAGGGAACCTGTGTTCGATGGCTGATGAAATGACCCACCGCCCCGCCGCTTCCAGTGAAGGCAGGGTGATTGCTTTCCCCTCCGGAACCGGAACTGCCAATATCGAGCGTTGCGCCCGCGAACTCGGCCGACGGCATGGCGCGGATGCGCTGGAATTCTGGAAGGCCGAATGCCGCAGGCTTGCCGATCAGCTTCTGGCGGCCGGGATACCGGAGAGCGACGTCCGTCAGCGGGTGATGTGGTTTCAGGAGGATGTCCAGAACGAACTCGTCCTCAGCCATCAAAAGCGGGCCGTTGCCTCTTCGTAAACTGCCTCTGGCGGCAGCGCCAGCAACCGGTCGGCCATCTCCTGCTTGAGCCAGGCGAGGCGCTCCTCTTCCGCGGGCGTCCGGTTGGTCTTGCGGCCGAGCGTGATGAACTCCTCGCGGACATGGCCGTCACGCAATTGCAGGGTGACGGTTCGTCCGCGATAGCTGAGTTCGAAGACGTAGCGAGCGAGGATGTCGCCGCGCTCCGTCCGGTCGAGCGAGGGGTCGACGCTATAGCGTCCTTCCGTCAGCGCACGCGTCACCATTTCAAAGGCGTCACGCCCGCCGGGACCGCGAAAGGCCGTGCGGATCGAGATTTCGCGGCGCTCCGGTGGTCCGTCGACGCTGAGCAGCGGAAAGGCACGCTCCATCACCTTGAAGGCATGGGCGACACCGCCGGGAAAACCGTAGCCGTGATAGTGCATGATATCGGCAAAGCCGTAGGCAAGCGGCTTGCCGTCTTCGAGAACTTCGATCCTCGCTTCGCTCATTCCGATCTTCCATTGTCCAATTCCCGGCGCATCCAGGGGAGAAAACCATCCAGGAAACGCGTCGTCGCCGGCATGAAATGCGATCCGTGGTGGAAGCAGGGGTCGAGGCTGGTGATCACCATGCGCCCCGCCGTCGTGACCTCGTCCACATAGAGGATCGGCTTGCCTTCCTCATTCACCGCAAGTACCTCGACGCCCTCGGGTGGATCGAACCAGCCGTGAAGATGCCAGGTCAGGTCGTCCTGCCCGAGATGTTCGAACAGTGAATGGTGCGGGGAGGCGATCCTGACACCGAGATCGGCGCCCTCGGTCAGCCACCACCACCAGTTCGTCGGCTGAGGCGTGAAATGGATGGCAGGCAGGAACGCCTGCCAGGCCGTCTCGCCGGTCGCGACGATCGTGCCGCCCTGGTCGAGATAGTCGCGCAGCTGCGCTGCGTGCGGCGCCAACCGGTCCGCCGGTGTGCGGCAGGGAATGAACAGCACCTGGTGTTTGCCGAGTTCGACCGAGGGCAGGTCCTCCGGCCGCACCAGGCTGTCGAAATAATGCCGGTAACGCGGCGCTTCCAGCGTCTCGATATGGTAGTAGGCGCCAGGATGGATCGCGAGCACGCTCATCGGTTCAGTTCCCCCGCCAGCCAGGCGATGGCGCGGCCGGCCAGATGCTTCTGGATGTCGGGGTCGTCTCCGCAACCCCAGAATTCGTTGCCGGCATGCGACAATATCTCTCCGCCCGCCGGCCGCGCCCAGATCCAGTCGATGGGCACCGCAGCCGGTCCCAATGTATTGATCGCGACGGCGCCTGATGGCATCGGATTGTGTCCCCGGCCGTAGAACCCGGCGACGCCGCGGTTCGTTTCCAGCATCCTCTGATCGATGCCGGCAAAGACCGGATGATCGAAGCGCCTGATTTGGGCGAAGTCTGACCGCTTCGGCTGCGGCATGGGAATATAGACGCCGAGTTCCGGCAGGATCGGCCGGAGCATATGGCCGTTGAAGATCCACCGGCCGCCGCGATCGAGGAAGGACGCCACCGCCGAGGCATATTTGAGAAAGCCGATCTGATCGAGATGGATGGTGGTGATCAGGCCGCTTGCGGCGGCAAAATGCGCCTCCGCAAGCTCCGTCTCGCGTACCGTCATCAGCTTGCCCTGCGCGGTTGCCTCCGCGAAAGCCGGCGCGCTCAGGGTGAAGGGGTCCTGATAGTGCGACTGGATGAGAAGAATGGTCATGCGGCGCGAATTCCTGCAAAGGCGGGCAGGACCGCCTGATGTCTTTCGCCTGCCGGACCGACAAGCTCGACAACCCGCATCGGCACCCCGTAGAGCCGTTCCAGATGGTCCGGCGTGATCGTCTCCGCGACCGGGCCGAACAGCGATTGACCATCAGGCATCATCAGCAGTGCGTCGTCGGCGGCCGCGAGCGCATGGTTCGGATCATGTGTGGTGAAGGCGATCGCCTTGTCGCGCGGCTCGCGAAGGCTCTTGAGCAGGTCGAGCAGCCGCTCCTGGTTGCGAAGGTCGAGTGCCGCTGCCGGCTCATCGAGGACGATCGCCTGCGAGCCGGTGGCGAGCGCCCGTGCCAGAAGCACGAGCTGCCGTTCGCCGCCGGAAAGCCGGTCGAAGAAATGATCGGCAAAGCGGGCAGCGCCCGCCCGCTCGAGCGCGGCATGGGCAATCTCGAAATCATCAGGTCCCGGCTGTCCGAAGAGGCCGAGATGCGCTGCCCGTCCCATGACGGTGACATCGATGGCGCGGTAGCGCTGGTTGCTGCTTCCGGTCTGCGGGACATAACCGACAATGGCGGGCGCGACGCGGCTGCCTTCGTCCAGCCGTTGAAAACCGAGCAGTGCTTTCAGCGTCGTCGTCTTGCCGCGCCCGTTGGGGCCGAGAATGGCGAGCGACCGCCCGACGGCAACCGAGAAGCTGAGACGGTCGAGAATGATGCGCGTCCCGAACCTGACGACCGCATCCGTCAAGCCGATCATGATCCCGTCCTTTCCCGATAGTGATGACGCAGCAGCGTTGCGAAGATCGGCGCGCCGACGAGGGCGGTAATGACGCCGAGCGGGATCTCCGCCGCCGTCGCCGCGCGGGCGAGCGTATCGATGCAGACCATGAACCCTGCGCCGAGCACGGCGGCCGCCGGCAGCAGCGCGCGGTGATCATGACCGACCAGCAGGCGGGCGGCGTGGGGAATGACGATGCCGATCCAGCCGATGATGCCGGAGACCGCGACCTGGCTGCCGACGATGACGGCGATGAGGCAGAAGACCAGCCATCTCTCGCGTGTCGTATTGGCGCCGAGGCTGCGGGCCTCGGCCTCGTCGAGCGACAGGATGTTGAGCCGGAAACGGAGCATCCACAGGAAGCAGCTTCCGAGGATGAGGCCCGGTGCCGCCACCAACGTGCGTTCCCAGGTGGCGGTCGCAAACGATCCCATCAGCCAGTAGACGATGGCGGGAAGGGATGTGTTGGGATCGGCGATGAATTGCAGCAGCGAGACGACCGCCGAGAACATCGAACTGATGACCAGTCCCGACAGGATCACGGTCACCGTTTCCGACCGGCCGTTGATGCGCGAGAGCAGTCCCACCAGGATGACGGCCGCCATGCCGCAGAAAAACACCATGGCGATCAGCGGAAATCCCCAGATACCGAGCATGATCGCCAGGGCGCCGCCAAAGGCTGCACCCTGGGATATGCCCAATATGTCGGGCGAGACCAGGGGATTTCGAAACACACCCTGAAGGCCGGCGCCCGAGATGGCGAGCCCGGCGCCGGCAAGTGCGGCCAGCACCACGCGCGGCGCCCGCACCAGCAAGACGATGCGTTCGTCGATCCCGGCAAGCTCCCGCGACGGATCGCTGATCCCCTGCCAGATCAGCTCCAGCGCACGTCCTGGCGGCACCGAGAACCGTCCGACGCAGAGGCTGACGGTGAAGGCAATCGCCAGCAGCGCCAGCAGCAAGGCGAAAATCAGCGTCTGCCTGGCGAGGTGGATTCGGCGGGCAGCGGGCACCGCCTCGTCCTGCGTCATCGTCGTCATGACATTACCTAGCCTCGAACTGCGCGTAGTCGGCGGAGGCGCCCTGATCCTTCAGCCAAAGGATATTGTCGATATCGCCGTCGGTCAGGTCGTAGTTGTAAAGCGTCTTGTAGGCCGTCTTCATTTCCGCCCGCAGATCGTATTTGAAGATATCGGGATGGAGCAGATTGGCGGTCCACATCCACGACAGCGGCGATTCCTGGTTCGGCGGATCCCAGCGATAGCCGCCGAGCGGCATCTTATAGACTCGCTTGGATTTGGCGGCATTGGTCAGGGACAGGATCGGATCCTTATAGACCCAGTCGACGTTCAGCTTCGCCTCGAAAGCATTGAGGAAGATGACGTCGGGGTTCCATTGCGCGATCTGTTCCTTGTTCACCGAGACCGTGCCGTTGAGTTCGGCAGAGGCGTTTTTCCCGCCCGCAACCGCGATGGACCAGGCATTGTAATTGCCCTTGGTGCCCGATGCGCTGATATCGGACAGCGCGCGGCCGAGATAGAGAACGTTCGGCCTCTTGTCATCGGGAATAACGGTCGCCTTGGCTTCGATATCCTTCTGGACGCGGTCGCGCCATTCCACCAGTTCGCCGATCCGCTCGGGCTTGCCGATCGCCTTCGAAGCCATGGTCATATAGTCGCGGGTCAGCTCTTCCGTGCCGTAGAGGATCAGCATCGTGGTGAGGCCGGCATTGGTGATCGGTGCGACGATATCGGCGCCGCGATCGCCCCACTGGATCACGAGGTCGGGATTGGCGGCGGTCAGCGCCTCGACATTCGGCACGAAATTCGGCGCAGTCACGTCGGAGGGAATATCCTTGGCTTCGGGGAAGATCTTTCCGAGAATCCCTTCGACCACGGCACTCTTCGCCGTCGGGTTCATGCCGACGAGCTTCCTGGTGCTGCCATCCAGCGCAATGACGGTGGACGCCATCGGGATGACGATCGAGACGACGCGCTCGGCCGCTTTTGCCAGCCGTACCTCGCGGTTTCCCTGATCCTTGAAGACGATCTCTTCGGCAAAAGCTGCCGGTGCAAAAAGCACGGCGGCAAGGGCTGCCGCCATGCGGCGGCGGCAAGCAGTTGCGATAACAAGCGAAAGCGGAACCATGGTGTCTCCCCGTATAGGCATATGCGATGAGCGCCATTCCTATTCCGCGTATTTAATCTTGTCTACAAATCTCCACTTTAATTAGCGACGTGTCGTGGAACCCTCATCGATACCTAGCGCAGCAGCCCGGCGGACCGGAGGGCATCTTCAATGACCTTCTGAATACCGCCACGGTCGCTGCCCGCGCCAAATGGATCCGGGGTATTTTCCGGTTGAGTAGCTGAGGGCCTCGCGTCGCGCCGTTTCTCAAACGAGGGAACGAGACCCCAGGACCTGGCAATTTCGACAGTCGAGGAAATTCCGACGTCAAGCATGAAGGGGCCGCTTGCCCCGTAGCCGGTGCCGACATCGAGTGGCGTGCCGTGACCCATGCCGGCAATCGTATAGAGTTCGATCACCTCGCTACCGTGCGGATCGGTCCAGACCTGACGCTGATGTTGTCCGATATCTTCGATGCGCGCCGGCGATGCGCCGACGCCGTGGACATGTCTCCATTGCTCGATGATCGCATTCGCGTTGGATGCGGCGACGGTTCTGTCTGCGGTCCCCTGCCAGAGTGACAATGTCGGCCACGGGCCTTCGTGTTTTGAAGCGTTTCTCAACCGCAGTTCAAGCTCTTTGCCAGTCGGGCCACCTTGACCGCGCATCCGGTCGAACGCTTCGGGAATGGTCGCGGCACTTGCGTATGGCAGGCCTGCGATGATCGCGCCGCCGGCAAAAACCTCGGGATAGGTCGCGAGCATGGCGGCGGCCATGGCGCCGCCGGCCGACAGCCCCGTCACAAACACACGTCTGCCGTCAATACCGTGTTCCGCAACGACCTTTGCGATCATCTGGCGAATGGAAGAGACCTCGCCATAATCCCGGCGAATATCCTCCGGGTTGAACCAGTTGAAGCAGAGGTTTGGATTGTTTGCCCTTTGCTGCTCGGGAAACAACAGCGCGAAGCCATAGTCCTCGGCCAATCGCGACCACCCGGATCCGCTATCATAGCCGGCGGCGGTCTGGGTGCAGCCGTGCAGGACAACGACCAGGGCCATGTTTTTCCCGCGCTTCGACGGCAAATAGGTGTAGCCCCCCAAGGCACCCGGGTTTGTGCCAAACGCGTCCAAGGCGACGAGATCGGAGTTGCCCTGCGTGGGTTGAGTGCGAAGTGTTCCTCGCAGCGCAGCAAGGCGTGCAAGGGTGTCTGACATAGATCTCATGAAACTCTCCGCCAATCAGCAGCCGGGATGGCGGTGATGCCTGACTAAACGCTTCAGCCTACGAAAGGTTGCTGCACTGCACAATGTTTATTTTTGGAACGGCAGCCTTTCCAAGGGCGGGCGCGCTCTTCTGAGGAGCGCACCCGCTAAGTTATTCAGATATCTTATTTTCTTTTAGCAAAACGAGGGAACATACCCGCTTGGACCGGGTTATCAGCGGCAATCTTCCCCATGAAGATACGAACGCGAGGAAACCAATGAAAAAGATTCTACTGACAACGGCTGCCTTCCTGATGGCGGCCACCGTTTCGCTCGCCCAGAGCCAGACACCGACGACAAGCCAGGAAACGCCGGCTGTGGCGACGCCTGATACCAACAACCCGGGCGCGCCTGTCCAAGGCAAGAACAGTTTCACCGAAGACCAGGCCAAGTCGCGGCTTGAGGATGCGGGCTACAGCGCCGTCACCGGTCTCAAGCTTGACGATCAGGGCGTGTGGCGTGCGTCCGCGACCAAGGATGCCAAGCAGGTGCAGGTGGCACTCGATTACCAGGGCAACATCGTCGTCAAGTGACGGCCGCGCCTTTCCTCAACATCGAAGGATAACATTATGAAGACTGTAACAGGACTGTTCGACAACTACGAAGCTGCGAAGTCGGCCGTTGGTGAGCTCGAAGCCGCCGGCATTGCATCGAAGGAAATCAGCATCGTTTCGAATACCGGCGATGGCCGCACCGTCGAGGGGCAGGGCAGTAACGCTGCCGAAGGCGCCGGCACCGGCGCCGGGATCGGCGCTCTCGCAGGCGGTGCCGGCGGTCTGCTCACGGGTCTTGGCATGATCGCCATTCCGGGTGTCGGCCCTGTCGTTGCCGCGGGATGGCTGGTCGCAACGCTGGCCGGAGCAACTGCCGGCGCAGTCGTCGGAGGGGCCGCAGGCGGCGTGGTTGGCGCGCTCGTCAAATCGGGTGTGCCCGAAGAAGACGCCCACGTCTACGCCGAAGGCGTCCGTCGCGGCGGCTCGCTGGTCACAGCCCGCGTCGAGGATGATAAGGCCATGGCGGCCAAGGCGATTCTCGACCGCTCCGAAAGTGTCGACATTGCCGAGCGGCGCGCATCCTATACCAAAAACGGCTGGGAGCGCTTCGACGATACGCTCGACCCCTATACACCGGCCGAAGTGGATGCCGAACGTGGCCGGTATTCGACCGGCCCGCGTATCTGATCTTCTCCGAATAGTTTTGGAAAGCCGGCCTCACCAGGGCCGGCTTTTTCATGGCGGCGGTTCAACTTGTGAAGGCTGCCAATTCGATGGCAGTTTGCTGGCAGCAAAGAGGGCCGCCCAACTGGATTGACCTCGGCGGCGCGAGGAACTTCGGCCTGGATATGGAGTTGATGTTGTCGATTGACAGCACTGATGCTGCGATCGAACGAGGCCTTTCAGATGTCGAACAAACCTAACTTCTTCTCTTCCTTTGCAACTGCCGTCGCCGACCTCTCGGGAAAGCCGTTCACCTTTGTCGCGGCTCTGGCGCTTGTGTTCGTCTGGGCGGTGTCCGGCCCGTTTTTCGGCTATTCTGAAACCTGGCAGCTTGTCATCAATACCACCACGACCATCATCACATTCCTGATGGTGTTTGTGTTGCAGAACAGCCAGAACCGTGACGGAAAGGCTTTGCAGGCCAAGCTTGACGAACTCATCCTGACGAGCCAGGCCGCCAACAAATTTGTCGGTATCGAAAAGCTGGAGGAGGGCGAACTCAGGGAAATGAGCAAGACCCTTGCCGAAAAGGCAGAATGCGTCGAGGAAAAAGCGGATGAGAAATCTGCCGCAGAGGCAGCGTCCGCCTAATTCGCGCTCTCTGAGATTTGGCCGTGATGTTGCTGGCGCATTCCCTCGATTGCGTCGGCGTCGTTCTTCTCAGCCGCAATCCAGTGGTTTCCTGCCTTGCTTGAGCGGATCAACTCATCGAGCTTGGCATGGAGTGCCATCATGTCCCGATTCTGGGAGTGCTGCACCAGCAGCAAAATGAAAAATATAGTGAGTGTCCCGAGCATGTTGGTCAGCAGAAACCACTGCCGTGGGAAGGAAATGCTGAGACCCACTGCCGCCCATAGAGCTATCAACGCGATCAGCATGACCGGGACCACACGATGCCCTGCCCATGAGACGGCCAAGTCAGAGATCTGTCGAAAGCGCCAGTGCATACGGCTCTCCACAGCGCGTAAAAGGAAGATAGAGCAGATCGGGACAGCTTCCATCGCCCGGGCTGATAAATAGACGCTGCAAACGACATAAAACCCGCGTTTCCACGGGTTTTATGTTACGAACATGACGACGAGACGGTCAATTCAATTTGACCGATGGCTCCCGACCCCAGACCCGCAGTTTGCCAAGCGCCTTGATAAAGGCGCTGACATCCTTCGCCGCTCCGAGTGCAATCACGCCCTCATCCAGAGAATCGGCAATGCCGGCTTTTTGCATCAGCGGCAGCGCTGTCTCCACATAGCCGATGAACTTGCAGTGCACGAAGGCATCCGCCACGAAATCGCGGGCCGTTGCCTCCTTCAGCAGATCGCCGGTTCCCTCGGCCGAGGGGAGGAGGGCGACGGCGTCGTAAAGCACCGAAGGTCCGCCGTCGATCATCTGATGCGCCTCGATCCAATTGCCGTCCGAGAGCGTCACGCCGCCGATCTTCGGCGCGATCACTTCGAATGTTGCCTTCTGCTCGGTGATCTCGGCAAGCAGCGCCTTGAAGACAGCGCCATCGCTGCCGTCGCTGACAAGAATGCCGAGCTTGCGTCCTTCGAACCGACCCGGGCCGCGCTCGATAATGCTGAGCGCCGGCGACGGCTCGAGATCCTGCCGGGTCGGCATGGCCGCGTCGGCAGGCTTCGGCATCGACTTGAAGCCGAGGGCGTGGCCAACCTTGCTGGCCAAGGTCTCATCGATGTTCATCAGATGCGAGACCATGCGCTCGCGAATGACCGGCGTTTCGACCTTGCTCAGTTCGAAGATCAGCGCCGCGGCAATATGGCGTTGCTCCGGCGGGGTCTGGCTGATGTAGAATTGCCGGGCCTGGCTGTAATGATCGGCAAAGCTTTCCGGCCGCAGCCGAACCTTGGGACCCTGTTCCTCGGCGGGGAAGTGGCGATAGCCCTGCACCGGCGATTCCCGTGGCCCCTGATTCCAGGAGTTCGGCTGGTAATTGACCCGTCCGACAGGATTGCGCATCGCCATATGGCCATCCTGCTGAAAATTGTGGAAGGGACACTTCGGCGCGTTGATCGGCAGATGTGTGAAATTCGGACCACCCAGACGTTTCAGCTGCGTGTCGAGATAGGAGAAGTTCCGTCCCTGCAGAAGCGGATCGTTGCTGAAGTCGATGCCGGGAGGAACATTCTGCGTCATGAAGGCGACCTGTTCGGTCTCCGCAAAAAAGTTCTCCGGCATTCGGTCGAGAACGAGACGGCCGATCGCTTTGACCGGAAGGATCTCCTCCGGAATGATCTTCGTCGGATCGAGGATGTCGAAGTCGAACGTGTCGGCGAAGTCCTGATCGAAGAGCTGCACGCAGAGTTCCCATTCCGGGAAGGCTCCCGACTGGATCGACTGCCAGAGGTCGCGGCGATGGAAATCCGGATCCGCACCATTGATCTTGACTGCTTCGTTCCAGGCGACGGACTGCAGACCGAGTTTCGGTTTCCAATGAAATTTGACGAAGGTCGACTCATCCGCTGCATTGACGAAGCGGAAGGTATGGACGCCGAAACCCTCCATGAAGCGGAAGGATCGTGGAATGGCGCGGTCCGACATCACCCACATGATCATGTGCATGCTTTCGGGCGTCAGCGTGATGAAATCCCAGAAATTGTCATGCGCCGACTGCGCCTGCGGAAATTCCTTGTCGGGCTCCGGCTTTACCGAATGGATGATGTCGGGAAACTTGATTGCATCCTGAATAAAGAAGACCGGGATATTATTGCCGACCAGGTCCCAATTTCCCTGCTGGGTGTAGATCTTCACAGCAAAACCGCGCACGTCGCGCGCCAGATCAAACGAACCCTTGCTGCCGGCGACGGTCGAAAACCGCACGAAAGCCGGTGTTTTTTCGCCGGGCCGCTGGAAAAGATCGGCCCGGGTATAGGCGGCCAGGGATTCGTATGTTTCGAAGTAGCCATGGGCGCCGTAACCGCGGGCATGGACGACCCGTTCGGGGATGCGCTCGTGGTCGAAATGAAAGATCTTCTCGCGGAAGTGGAAGTCATCGATGAGGGTAGGGCCGCGGGCGCCGACGCGAAGCGTATTCTGATCGTCGGACACGGGGCCGCCTTGAGCGGTGGTCAGCACAGGCTTGCCGTCTTCGGCAAACTGATGAAGCTCGCCGCCTGCGCCGCGGTGCAGCTTCTGATCATGGATCGTTGCATTGTCCGAGGGCGAGGTTTTGGACGTGTTCTTGGCCATCTATATTCTCCGGAAAGGGTGACCTAACCGAAGCTCCACAACGGCCACATGTTCCGCTTGATGCGAAATAAACCGCCACTGAGGAGAGAAGCCGCTTCACTGCGGCCGATAACCAGCCACACGAGGCAGGGATAGCCCCAGATAAAAATGGGACGCGGAGCCTTTCGACCTCGCGTCCCCGTTTCGTCCGTCCCTAGGTTCGGGAGGTAACGATAAGATCTTCCTCTTCGTCGCGTTGCGATCCGCCGAAAGCTGCGGCGGCCGCGGCGATGAAAGCCCCGATCAGAAGTGACAACGAGCCGAGCAAGGCCGTTGTGGAGGCCGCCTTGCGTGCCTCATCGGCGGCTTTCTGGGCAGCGACCTTGGCGTCTTCGATGCGCTTCAGGACGGCGTCGACGCGGGTGCGTGCATCGGCTTCGGAAAGGCTGGTGCGCGCAGCGACGATCGTGGCAAGATAGGCCTTGTCGTCATCCGGGATCTGGCCGGCGGCGGCACCGTTGAGGAGAATACGGGAGACCTCAGCCGTTGCCGCAGTATCATCGGATGTCGCGCCTGCTCGGGCCTGTTCAGGACGCAGCAATGCGTCGGTAAAATAGGCGGTGGAGAGATCGACAGGCGATGAAGTCGACGATGCTGCCGTACCGGCGGCAGTGGCGGCCGAACTTACGGCTTGTGCGCCCGCACCGGCAAGCGAAGTCAGCGACGAGGCGAGAAATCCGGCGACGAAGATCGTCGCCAGCGCCCAGCTTATGAAGCCATGCGCCGTGTCACGGAAGAACACCTCGTCAGTGTGGACGGCCGCCCACTTGGTTCGCAGCCGCCCGGTGATATAGCCGCCGAGCCCGGAGGAGAGCCATTGCACGACAACGAGCCAGATCGCTGCCGTGACCCCCACGGTGCCGAGCGAACTGCTTTGCCCCGACCAGGGCGACACCATCGTCAACCCGACCCCGGATCCAAGCAGCAACAGAATGAGGGTCACTCCGATGGCCGCAGCGGCGCCGCCGAAGATAGGCCCCCATGCCATGGCGGATTTGGAGGATTCGACCGGAGTAGCAATCTCTCCGGCACCTGTCATTGAAACCGACATGATCTGTTCCTATCGCATAAACAGAGCAAGAAGGATGATGATCGGCAGTGGAACACCAAGCAGCCAAAGCAAAATACCGCGACCCATGAAAGACCTCCTGTCAGAACCTGACGTTACGTGGTTGATGCCACTCAACTTTGAACCACGGTCTTTGTTCCCGGCCGGCTTGGTCATCGACGATGCTGATAGGAAGCGACAAGAATCTTCCGCATTCGGAACTAACGCAAGCCGGGCAGCGCCCCTATATCTTCAGGCGAAAGGTGATCTGGAAGGGAGAGCAGCGGCTTTCATCGCTCGGTCACGGCCTAAACGGGAGAAGCATCGATGAACAGATTTCGGGCATTTGTCGCAGCCGGCGCAATCAGTCTTGCCGTCATGGCCTCGGCCTGCTCGACGCCGCCGAATTCATATGGCACGGCATCAGGATATCAGCCGGGCGATTCAATGAACCGGGCCTGTGCGGACGGCTTCCGTCCCGGTGACGGCCGTTCGTGTAGCTATTAGAGATAGCCGCCTCTTTGTCGCTTGCGAGAGAGGTGCTGCGTAAGCGGTCATTCCGTTTAGTGACAGCCGCAACGGCAGCGCCGATCGCAGCGTCATCGAACAGTATCGGGCCGAATGCGCCGCCTATTCCGATTCCTATCGCCATGGCGATCGGAGAGCTCGACCGATTTGACGCCGACTGGATTGCGGACGATGAACGGCACGAGAGCTTGTGGCAGATCCAGAGGCTGGCCGCGCCGGATTGTCCTTCGACGGCCCATCCATCCCATTACCGTTTTTTCCGGAGATCACCTGGCAAAGCGTCAATGAGTTGATGCACTTTTCCGGTAGCGAACGCGATGTCCTCGCGCGGCAGATGGACTGTTATCTCAATCTCTTCCCACCTGCCGCCATGGTCTTTTGCGAACCTGACGGCGGCTTCCAAAGATGTGAATTGCACGGCCGGTGCATTGGCGGTCCAGAACTGCACGCTGCAGTCCGCCGCACTGTAATCTAAAAATGCTTTTTCGGGATCTAACGCCATGGAGTTTGCTTTACACCGCCGGCGGTTGGTTGGCCAGCGAATGCCTACCCGTCGTAAAAAGCGCGTTGTCCGCCGAGGGGGAAGAAAACGCCTGATTTCGGATTCATCAACGAAACAGGCGTTTGCTTGAAAAAATGGCTCCCCGGGCCGGATTCGAACCGGCGACCTGTCGATTAACAGTCGAATGCTCTACCGCTGAGCTACCAGGGATCACTGCTTGGCGCGGTGTGAGTGGGCTAATACAAACGCTTTCCCGATTTGCCAAGCGGTTTTTTCAAAAAAATGAAATGAACTTGTATTTGGGTTGCCTGGGCCCATCTCTGGGGAATGACAAAAGGGAATGATCGCAGAGAGACGAGGGGCGGCGAAAAGCGCGAGGCGCGGGCAAGGCGCTTCGGCATCGATCATGCCAGCGGCAGGCTTGTGCTCGGCTCCTTCAGCATCGGCTTGCCGCGCTCGCGCATCGCGCGGATGGGGCTCGGCGTAGCTCTCATCTTGTGCGGGTTCCTGGGCTTCCTGCCCATCCTCGGCTTCTGGATGCTGCCGCTTGGCTTCATCGTGCTCTCGCACGATCTGCCGTTTGCGCGCCGGCTTCGGCGTCGGCTGGCGGTCTGGTGGCACAGGCGGGGGAAACCGGCTGGCTGACGGCCGCCCCCGTGAAGGGTTCCGTGGAACGGTGGAGCGCTTTTCGCATTTGTGGTTTATGAAGTGTAAGTGCGCCACAATGCCCAGGTGACGAAATGAAGCTATTTTTTGTGGTTGTCCTGTCCGCGGCGAGCATGCTCTCCGGCGCTCCCGCCGAGGCCCAGAGTGTCGACAGCGGCGGTTTCGACGCCCGCGGCATCTGCCGCCGGCCCGAAGGCTGCGTGGTCGATCATGGCCAGGGCGGCTATAGCGGACCTCGCAACTATCGCAACTTCAACGGTCGCAACGAGCGCAATGGGGACAATGACCGCGACCGGATCAATCGTCGTTATCGTTCTCAGAACAGAAGCGACAATTTCGCCCCCACAGCCAACCGCCTTGCCGCCGGCCCTGTGATGGAACTGGGCGTGCCGCCTATGCAAATTCGGGTCTAGTTGGATCTGAGTTCGCTTTCCTCGAAAACTCCGCCATGGTCCGGGTCGAGGCTGGTCGCCATCAACAGGCTGCAGGCGGCAAGGAGGAGGACGAGCTTCATGGTGTAAGACGCCACGGAAACCGGTTGCCGACGGCCCTGTGATACGCGAGACGGCGCTATGTAATATCTATAATAGAAGTGCGGATCATCCGTTTCCAGCAGGTTCTGATAGACGTGCGGCGGGATGTTCGTGTGTTTCATTGGCGCAGAACCGGGAAACTTGACATGGAGATCCCTGGTTTCGCCGTCGTATGTCGCATGCATATGCTTAAATTTGAGGGCAGCCCAATCCATCGCAGCTCCTTACCCTCCCGAGGATAATTGAGGCCCGGACGGCGATCGAAGTCAAGCTGCCAATTTGTTTCAAATGCAATCATTGGCAGAAAATGGGGCATCGCGACGGTCATGGAAATTCCAGCCTGCACCCGTGCCGTTCCGGGATCGAAAAATGCCCTTTTCAGTAGAGGTGGAATGGCGTTTTTCCGAAATGCCCTCTTGCGATTTCCTTACGATCATTCTAAACGCTCGCCACGGCTCAGATAACGAGCGCGTGAGGCCTCGTGGCGGAGTGGTGACGCAGAGGACTGCAAATCCTTGTACCCCGGTTCAATTCCGGGCGAGGCCTCCAACAATCTTTCACCGCATCGATAAGCGATTGCAAAACCTTGGTAATTTCCGAGGTGTGGCAGTTTGGACTTGAACCGTTCCGCCACACCAAAGGCGGGGTGTGGCAGTGTGTTCCCGGTTTATCCGTTCGCCGTCTCGGATTCGGCGGCGACCGCGAGCAGTTTGGTACCGACGCCATCCCAGTTGATTCGTGCGACAGTCTGCCGCGCCAACCGAGCGCGATCGGCATTTCTCGTATAAATTTTTGATGTTTTTCCATCGCGCCAGGCGAACATCGCCTCGAGCATGCTATCGGTCGCCTCGTTGTGGGCGACGTCAGTAGCCAATCCCTTGCGGACGGAATGAGCGGTGAGGTGGCCGATGGCGGCCTGTCGGAACCAATCCGATATCCGATTTCCGAGACCCTTGATCGAGAAGGGCTTGCCGAATTCGGTTACGATGTAGGTGAGCGCCGTCACCTTTGCATTGAGAGCACCGCCTCGAGAATCGGATGGATGGCGATCTCGATGTCATATGGCTTGCAGTTTCGGTTCTTGAAAAGCCTGAGCTTGAATATGTCCTTGCGGCGATGCTGCGGGCCGAGCTGCGAGACATCCGAAACTCGAAAGCCAGTAAACATCAAAATGGCGAGGCATAGGACCGCCTTGGAGCGCATTCCGTGGTGGTCCATGAACCTGCAAGCTCCTCGGGCGTCGCCGTCGCGTGGCCGTCTGTATGGACGGCGAATGGTTCGGCCAGCCGCGCAACATTCGGAACGATCGTCTTGCCGCCCTTCTTCGTGTCGAACACCTGGCGCAGCACCTTTAAGCGCTCGTCGGCTGCGAAGGGAGTGCCGTTCTTGCGATCGCGCAGAACCTCGATGTTGTTGTGGTCGAGGTGGGCAAGGGGCATATCGCCAAACAGTCGGCTATCCGTCGGCGTGACGGGCTCAAGCCACATTGCCTCCATGATTTTCCGCCTCGCTTGCTGCGTCGTCAGATCAAGCGTGGTAAAGACATCGCTTCGCATATATTCCATGCAGAGCCAGCGAAGGTGTTCGGCTTGACGATCGACGATATGGTGCGAGCGCTCCTCGGCTCGCCGTCGGGCGGCATTCCTGGCTTTCCAGTAGGCTTTGGAAAATTCTTCGCTTCCGATGTCGTCAGGAAGGCGGCAGACACGCTTTCCATCGATGCGCAGATAATAGCGCACCGTGCCGTGCCGGCTCTTGTTTCTCTCCACATAAGGCAGATCGATATTGGCCACGTCGTTCATACGGACGCCCTCCAGCTGTCGCCGGCGTCGACGTCCTCTCCCTTGCCTACCGGGACACCCTCTTCCGGCCATTCCGACATCGATGCCTCGATCTCGGAAACCAGCCAGACCTTGCGGGTGTGCCAAACTTTTGGCTTAGGAAGAAAGCCCTCCGCAACCATCACGTCAACTGAATTTGCACTGACGCCGATCGCAAGCGCGACTTCGGCCCGGTTGAGGGCAAGCCGGGGCACTTTTCTGCTGATCGACGTTGGATCGGCACTCATGGCTCTCTTTTCCAATTCTCGAAATCAGAGCGTAAGGATTTCCAGCGCGCAGCGGCTGCCTCGTCGGTATCCAGTTCGTTGAGAGACTGGATGTTGAGGATCGAATGCATGCGGGTTTTGATGCGCTCGAAGTCGGTGGCGTCGCGCAGCTGGTGGCGTTCGATCAGGTACTGGCGGAAGGCCTGGTCGTTCCGGCACTTCATGGCGCAATCAGCGGCATAGCGTTTCGGTTTTGGCTGCCTGTCGAGGAGCTGGCGATAGGCGCGGCCGCAGCGGTCGAGCATGTTGAGCAGGAACTGCTGGCGCTCGCCGGCACGGATCAGGAAGTCTTGGAACGTGAAGGGCGCGTCGGCCGCGATCGCGGCGATCGTGCGCGGGCCGCCGTCGACCGGATCGCGCACGACGCGGGCGAGGTTTGTCCCGTCGGCCTCGATCACCCAGTCGGCGCCGACCGCCTGGCGCGATGAGGTCTACCGGCGGCTCGCCAAATGCGGCGGCGTCGACGTCGGCGCGATTTACCCGCCTGAGGCGGGCGGCAGGCTGTGGCGCTGGCGGATCTGGCTGACGGCGAGCGGGACGAAGGCCGAAGGCACAAGCGGAACCGAAGCCGAGGCGCAGCGGCGCGTCGAGGAGCGTTTCCGGCAATTCCTGACGGCGGCGTCTCTGTCGCCGTCAGGTTCGAACTGACTGAAATACGAGGGGCAGACTATGAGCAACTTAGCGCGCAATGCGGCATGCGAGCGCACCGGGACCATCGTCCGACGACTAGGCCGCCTCCAGCCCGATCACCAGGCGCTTGCCCGTGGCCGCAAGGCGGGCGGTTTTCCCGAGACGCGGCCACCTATGCGCTCACGTCATCCGCCAACCTTGGGAAGATCTTGTCCATATTTCATGATGTCGGTCATGCTCGGCGGGTCGATCGTCTCCGGCCCGTGGCCGGGAGCTCGACGGAACATCGCCTCCAGCAGGGCGCCGCGATCCTGCAGCGTCGCGGCGCCCTGCTTGATCAGGAAGAGGTAGGTGTTGAGCATCGTGATCCGCTGAGAAGCGTCGTCCATCAGAAGCAGCGAGCGATTGTTATAGCGAACGATCAGTTTAATAGCCCAGACGACGAAGCCAATCGGCACTCCGATCAACAGCAGCCGACCGAAGGCGATCAGCGTGGCGGCGACGCCCTCCTGCGGAACGCTCTGAACGTTGATGACATTTCGTTCGATCTCGGAGAGAAAAGAGAGGACTTCTTCGCGGTAGAGGTAGGCCGCCACGGGAGCGCCGGTCAGGACGGTGAGGAGCAGGAAGAGCGAACTATAGTATCCGATGCCCGCCCTGACGGCACGACGCCCCCAGAGGCGTCGCGTCTCCCGCAGGCCGAGCTGCTCGCGCATCTCGAATTCTGCCAACTCGATACGCTCTTTTACGCTGGCGAAACTATGTTGCGTCAACAGCGCCTCCTGGCGGATCACCTGCTGCTCGGTCTGGAGCCGGCTGACATCCTCCCTGACCACCGCAAGATCCGACGATGCTTTTCCAGCGTCTTGCTGGACCAGTATCATGCGTCGCTCGATCCTTTGCAAATCGGCGGATCTTTTCCCGCTCGTCTCCTCTTCCACGACGGAATCGATCTCGTGTTCCTGCCACCGGATGTAGCTTTGAAACTCGGCAGCTATCGCCGGCTCCCCGTAGTCGATTTGGCGATCATATGGTTGCAAGTGGAATGGAAGGACGAAGCGAAGTTCGGCCAGCAGCTGTCCAGCCAACTGGCAAAAAAAGCGGACGGCGCCCTTTCCCTCTTGTGCGGACGCGCCGACGGCGAGCGCTTCGTCGAATGCTTCAAGGTCGTCTGCCAGTTCCCTCATATTATTGACGGCCTCTGCGATCATGGGCTCGATCGCATTGGACGCGGCTTCGAGCCGGGAGCTAATATCGATCAACACACCAACGACGCGGTTGGTGTCGCCGATATGCTCGCGCGCAAGCTGGATCTCCTTATTGACGATGAACAGCCATCGGTTGAGCTGGAAGCGCCACGCCAGTTCTCTGGCTTCAGGCGTGACGAGCGTTCTCTTCTCCCCACCTTTGAACGGAGACTGAAGGAACTGATAAGTGGCTTGATCCATGACCGGCTCCGCGAGGTTTTGGGGGATTTATGCAGTAAAATCCGGTCGGCACAAGGTGCAGTTGCAGGTGGTGTCGCATGAGCCATGACGCCACCAATTGGGCCAGCAAGCAGCGCGGCATCAGCTGCGCTGAGGCGAGGGTGCTATGGCACCTCTCTGACTGCCATAATCCCGTCTTCGGCTGCTATCCCAAGCAGGAGTATCTGGCCGACGCCTGCGATATCGACGAGCGCTCGGTGCGCCGCTGCCTGGCCTCATTAGGCGAGAAAGGCCTCGTCAACTGGGTCGAGCAACGCGAGGGAAAGAACCGTAAGGCAAACCGCTACAGCATCGCTTTTGAGCCCGGCTTCCGCCGCTTCTAAGGTAGTGATTCGGCCGAAAATGAACCGGACAATTTGTCCGCCTCAAGCGAGGCCTCAACCGGACAGGAAGTCGCCCTTGAACCGGACTCAGATGGCGCTTTGAACCGGACTCCTGAGTCCTCAATAGAACCTGTAAGAGAGAGAGAGAGAGAGAGAGAGAGAGGTTTCGGAAGATGATCCGAAAGCGCTGCGGAAGCGGTTCCAGGCTCTCATCATCGGCCGCCATGACAATCCATGGCCGGATGTGCTTTCCTCGGCTCCAGAATGGGCTTTCCAGCAGTTCGTCAAGCTGTCGCCGGAAGAGCGGCTGCGGGCTGAGGACCGGCGCGATGCCTATCTCGCCGCGTGCCCGAGGCTGCAATCGGGCAAGCCGAAGGCGGCAGCGCTCGGGGTCTATCTTCGCGACAGGATGTTCGACCTCGTCGAGGCGATCGCCCCGCAAGCCGTCAGCCGACACGCTGAGAAGCGGCGGCAGGAGGAGAGCATTCCCGTTGCGCCCTTCGGCCCGATCTGGGCTGGCAAGCGGGCGCTAGCGCTGCTGGACGGCCCGGTAGCGATCGACCTGCCCGACAATCTGCTCGAACTCGCGGTGGAAAGTTACAATCGCCTGCGCCGATCAAGCGAGACCGTGGCCAGGACCTGGGCCAATAATCGCGGCATTACCGTGGATGGCAACGAGCTGGTGTTTCCCGACGATTACCCGGCGCAGGAGCGGCGGCGCCGAGAGGTCGCCAGAGGCTATCCCGAGGCGCACGGGCTCGACCGGCTCGCCAAGGAACGCGGCAAGAGCGTGGCCGATCCTCGCTTCTCCATCCTCAGCGAGCTTTGCGAGGCGGTTCCGGTCGGCTCGAAAACCTACGAGCTGTGGCGCTCTTATCACCAGCAGCGGTTCATCTTGCTGATGTCGCAATGCGGAGCTTCCAGCTTATCCTAAAAACACCGCCTGAAGGCCTGATGCGCCAGATGGCAGCGCTACGAAAGTGCTACGTCTGCCTAGCTATCTTTGGCAGGGGTGTGAACTGGAGGAGTGGAATAGGGGCTCAGCGAGCGCGAAATCCGCGCACAATCCATAGGACGAGGAATCCAAGCGCGAAAAGGATCGCGGGCGGAACGAGGGCCAACCACGCGGCGCCCTTCAGTGCCTCGGTCCGCTTCTTGGTGATGACTAGATTGCGGACCTTCGACGCCAGCTCATAGACCTCTTTGGCCTGCTGAGTCTTCACCGCCTCAGGCTCGCTCTTGCCAACAAACAGAACAGTGTCCGGCACACCCACGTCAATCTGCTCGCTCACCCCACGGGTTATGCCTTCTTCAAGGGTGCGGTAAGCATCGGAGTACCGCTCCACCATGACCGGATCTTTGACAAAGTTGATGGTGCCGATTGCTGAGAGGACGCGATTGGCTGCGTCCTCGCCGGATGAACCGGTCATCGAGTAGACGAACCCGTCAGGCGTGTTAATCGCGTAGTTCGACCAGGCTGCGCTAGCGCGGCTCTTTTCCTGCTCGGCCAGCTGGCGAGCGGGCGATATGTCCTTGCGGAAATAGTAGCCGGTTCCCGTGATGTGGAGTTTGACGACATCGTCGTACATCAGCAGGCCAACGAAAATCACCCATAAGCCGCTCGCAACGACCCACAGCCTTACCAAACCACGCGTGATATTCATGAAGTCGCCCCAACCAGAGGCCGCACTATACATCGGGTTGTGCGAACGTCCAGATTGGCGCGCGCAGCGATTGTCCCTCAATATCTAAGGGTGAACTCTTCTGGTCGCGTCCACCTTTCCGCGTCGCCGTCCTCGGCCGCATCGTGGTGCTTCCGGATTCCGGCGAACCTGTTGCTCGCCCGCCGAAATTCATCACCTACGCGACGGGCAGGGGATGGGTCAGCGGACGGACCACTCTCAGGCCATCCCGCTGTGTCTCGCGCATCACTCCGCGCAATCGCCGCTCCCATACGGTCACGCTATCCATAAGGGCACCAAGACCTTAGGCGGAGTTGTTGGCCCGAACGCTGGAACTGCTTAGACTATGACGCCTTGGATTGGCCGGCAAAGCCGAATAAGGCCCAAACCAGTGATCCTCCCGCTATCAAAACTCCAAGCGGTATCCCAAAAGCAATAAGAGCGATCCAGCCGAGCGCCTGCCATGGGCGCGCCGGATAAAGAGGAACTTTGGCCTCGATGTAAGTTTTGGTGACCAACTGCTCATCGTCGAGGTCTTTGTATTCGGGAAACAGAACTCGGAACTTCTTTAGCTCATACCAGCAGCGCTCCCACGGCTCCTTTTCCGTTATCCCGGTCGCGAGCTCGAAATCGACCTTGAGGGAACCCCGTGTCTGGTAGCAAGAAACCGGTATCATCACCTCGTCGTTCGCCGGAATCGCAGCGAGTAGGCTGCTCTTATCAAATTCGCTTTTCATGGAGCTGTAGGTAAAGACGAAAACCGTAGTGACAAACATGACTGATAGAACCAGCCACAACCGGAAAAGCCCGCGTTTGATGTTCATAACGATGCCCCAACCCGCTTGAGATAAGCACAACTGGTGGCTGCTGGTCTAGGCGCCAATAGCGGGCCCATAGGTCATCGCCGCTCCGAATGCCTGCGGTTCTGGTGCTGCATGGGATTGGTGATCTGGCTTGAGATTTCCTCGCCGGTCGGAGCGTGCCTCAAGATGGTTTCAAGCGTGCAGCTTCCGGATACGCTGGCGACGGGGCGCTGGATGATCGCGATCTGCCAAAATAGGCGTGGCAGGGTGTGGCAGCCGCTATTGATTTCGCAAGTGAATTATTTCACGAACGGTGTGGCAGAGAGTTTGGCAATAAATTGAAAAAAAAGAATTGTTCTGTTCCGGGCGAGGCCTCCAACATCTTCCCACATGACAAACCCGTCTGAAATGCGCCCAAACGATGGGCGCTGCATGGGTGCTTCAGGCGCAAATGCTACCAGACCCGCCGGCCAGGCGAAAAATCGAATTGTGACGGATTGATTCCCGTGAGGCGGTAGAGCGCCTTCAGGCCGCCTTTGCGGATTTCCGCCTGATATTGCAGATCGCTCAATTCAGACCGGTCATCGATTTCAGGGCCGGCGCCGAGCAACCGTCGCATGCCCTGCGGCGAGATGCGGGTGAAGCTACGAATGTCGCCGCTGCTGTATTTGATCAGCAACAGCCGGGCCGCGGCGTTGTAGTGAAGGGCTTCTATACCGCGCGATTGGATCAGGAAGGTTTGCATGCGCGCACCCATAGCGGAAGGTGAGGGCACTGCAACAAAATGGTTGACGTAACGTTAATGCGTGTGCGGTCGCAAAGGGTTGGAACTGTTGGCAAAATGCGCGCCACCTGCGGTCGCGCCGCTGTTTCAAGAGGAATGGAGCGCATGTCAAAACTGCGTCCGCCGGCGTGAGGTTGCCCCAGACGCCATGCGGGGGAGATCGCCGAGCGCAGTTCAGCGCGCCCTATCGCCTCCAGGTCGTTTCGCCGTCCAGCAGCCCGCAGCAGAATATGCCGACAAGCGCTGCGAGGATGAAGAAATCGAACAGCGTGAAATATTCGAAAATCGCAGACATGGCCTGCTCCTCCCATTTCCTCCGTTGCAGATCATATCATGAAGGGGCAGAAGCTTCCACGCTGGAGTTGCAGCGTCCACTCCGTCTCCTGTGGCGCGGAAGAGGCGTCTGCCGGATTCTTTTCGCCGGCGGCTGCCAAGCCTTGAAAGCATCCGTGGCGGGGATTAAGAGACGAAGGACAGGAACCGCTTTTCAAAGAGCGAGAGGACATGATGGATTTCGAAGCAGCGCGCGTAAAGATGGTCGATACTCAGGTTCGCACCACGGACGTTACCTCCCATTCCGTGCTGATGGCGCTTCTCACGGTGCCGCGTGAGGCTTTCGTGCCGGAGAAGGCGAAGCTGCTGGCCTATATCGACAACGATGTCGAAATATCAGCCGCCGCACCGGGAAAGCCGGCCCGATTCCTGATGGAGGCGTCGCCGCTCGCCAAGCTGCTGCAGCTCGCCGCGATCACCAAGGATGATTTCGTCCTCGAAGTCGGTTGCGGCACAGGTTACACCTCGGCGCTGCTGTCAATGGTTGCGGGCTCCGTCATCGCGCTCGAATGCGACGAGACGCTGGCCGCGGAGGCGAAGGCCAAGCTTGCCGATTACGCCAAAGTCGAGGTCGTCACCGGCCCGCTCGAAAAAGGTTATGCAGCCGGCGCTCCCTACGATCTGATTTTCGTCAACGGCGCCGTCGAGGAAGTTCCAGCAGCCCTTCTCGGTCAACTGCGCGATGGTGGCCGCCTGATCACGGTCGAGGGTTACGGCAATGCCGCCCGCGCCAAGGTCTTCGTCGCCGAACGCGGCGCGGTTTCGGAAAACGTCTTCTTCAATGCCTCGGTCAAGCCGCTGCCGGGTTTCGCCAAGGCGCGCGAATTCGTTTTCTGACATCGTTCTTGTCGACGAAATTCAACGACGGGCGCCATCGGCGCCCGTTTTTTTATGAGCGCCGCTGGAAAGCCTTCACAAACATAATTTATCCTGACGCCGCCACAAAATCACGGCAGGCTTTGCGGGTGGCAAACATTGGGTAACAAAACTGTGCATGGCCGCATTCATTTGATTCGCGATGATTTTTTTCCCGCCTGGGGTATTCTAAGGTCGTGGTGATTCGGATGAATGCTCCACACCATCCGGTCGTTGTTTTGGAATAACGGGGATAGATATGGCTCAGCCAAGTGTAGCGCGTGAACCGTCCATGGAAGAAATTCTGGCCTCCATCCGCCAGATTATCGAAAGCAATGAGCCCGGCGCTGGCAAGGCGATTTCCCCATCCCTGCCGCCGGTCTACGGCGCCGACGAGGATGAGAACAGCTCCGAAATCCATTTGACGGTCGACGACACCTATGCCGGTGTGGAATTCCCCGAACCGGTCATGCGCTCTTCCGATCCGCGTTTTGTCGCCGCCAATTCGGCCGGCACCCCCGAAGCGGAAGTGCCGGCCCGCGCGCTGTCGCTTGCCGATGTCGCCGCCCGCGTGCGCGCCGCCTCCGAGCGCAGCGCCGTGCAGGCCGGTCAGGCACTGCGCGAAATTCCGAGCGGCTTCCGTCAGCCCGAACCGCAGCCGGCCGCAATACCGGAGCCGCCGCGCGCCGTGGCGCCACAACCCCAACCGCAACCCTCACAGCCCTTTTTCCCGGCTGCCGCAGCGCCTGCTCAGCATGCTCCGATCCAGCAGCCGGCCGAGCCGGTGCTGACGGAAGCGCCTGGGGTGGCCGTCGCCGAGCCGGCGCCTGCCGTCGAAACAGCGCCGCCGGCTATGGAGCCTGCTCAGTCGTCGGTCGAGCGTTTCCTGCCGAGCGTTATGGACGAGGTCCAGCCGGCGCTGCTTTCGGAAGATGCCGGCCTGCAGATCAGCCGTTCCTTCGAGGAGCTCGCCGCCGCGATCGACGGTGCTGAACGCCGTTCACTGGACGAAATCGCCGAGGACATGCTGCGCCCGATGCTGCGCGAATGGCTTGATGACAATTTGCCGACACTGGTCGAGCGGTTGGTGCGCGAAGAAATTGAGCGCGTGGCACGCGGCCCGCGCCGCTGATCGGATTGCTTTTTCCTGAAATGCCGCTCCGGTCTCCGGGGCGGCTTTTTTATTGACTTGCCCGTGGCCATCCTATTTACAACCTCCATCCTCGAACCTCGAAATTGGTCAGAAAATGCTCGACAAGACCTATGATTCCGCTGCCGTCGAACCAAAAATCGCCGCGAAATGGGATGAGGCGGACGCTTTCCGCGCCGGCGCGAACGCCAAGCCCGGGGCCGAGACCTTCACCATCGTGATCCCGCCGCCGAATGTCACCGGTTCGCTGCATATGGGCCATGCGCTGAACAATACGCTGCAGGATATCCTGGTCCGTTTCGAGCGCATGCGCGGCAAGGACGTGCTCTGGCAGCCGGGCATGGACCATGCCGGCATCGCCACGCAGATGGTCGTCGAGCGCAAGCTGATGGAACAGCAGCTGCCGGGCCGCCGCGACATGGGCCGCGACGCCTTCATCGACAAGGTCTGGGAATGGAAGGCCGAATCGGGCGGACTGATCTTCAACCAGCTGAAACGTCTGGGTGCATCCTGCGACTGGTCGCGCGAACGTTTCACCATGGACGAGGGCCTGTCGAAGGCCGTTCTCGAGGTTTTCGTCACGCTCTACAAGGAAGGGCTGATCTACAAGGACAAGCGTCTGGTCAACTGGGATCCGAAGCTCCTGACGGCGATCTCCGACCTTGAAGTCGAACAGCACGAGATCAAGGGCAATCTCTGGCATCTTCGTTATCCGCTGGAGCCGGGCGTTACCTACCAGTACCCGATCGCTTTCGACGAGGAAGGCAAGCCGACCGAATGGGAAACGCGCGACTATATGGTCGTTGCGACCACGCGACCGGAGACGATGCTGGGTGATACCGGTGTTGCCGTCAATCCGGAGGACGAGCGTTACAAGTCGATCATCGGCAAGCACGTCATCTTGCCGATCGTCGGCCGCCGCATTCCGGTCGTTGCTGACGGCTACGCCGATCCGACCGCCGGTACCGGTGCCGTCAAGATCACGCCTGCGCATGACTTCAACGACTTCGACGTCGGCAAACGGGCTGGCCTGCGCGCGATCAACATCCTGAATATCGACGGCACGATCACCATCAAGGACAATGAGGATTTTCTCGAAGGCCTCGACAATCCGGCGGCGCTGCATGGCGCCTGGGATCGCCTGGAAGGGCAGGACCGTTTCTATGCGCGCAAGGTCATCGTCGAGATTTTCGAAGAGGCCGGCCTTCTCGACAAGATCGAGCCGCACAAGCACATGGTCCCGCATGGCGACCGCGGCGGCGTGCCGATCGAGCCGCGGCTGACCGAACAATGGTATGTCGATGCCAAGACGCTCGCCGAGCCGGCGATCGCCTCGGTCCGCGAAGGCCGCACCAGGATGGTGCCGAAGAGCTGGGACAAGACCTATTACGAATGGATGGAAAACATCCAGCCCTGGTGCGTCTCCCGTCAGCTCTGGTGGGGTCACCAGATTCCCGCTTGGTATGGCCCGGACGGCCAGGTCTTCGTCGAAAAGACCGAGGAAGAGGCGCTGCAGGCGGCGATCCAGCATTACCTCTCGCATGAGGGGCCGATGAAGGCCTATGTCGAGGACCTGCTCGAAAACTTCAAGCCGGGCGAGATCCTGACGCGGGACGAGGACGTGCTCGACACATGGTTCTCCTCCGCGCTCTGGCCCTTCTCGACGCTCGGCTGGCCGGACGAGACGCCGGAGCTGGCACGTTATTACCCGACCAACGTTCTCGTCACCGGTTTCGACATCATCTTCTTCTGGGTCGCCCGCATGATGATGATGGGCCTGCACTTCATGAAGGACGAGGACGGGCAGCCCGTCGAGCCCTTCCAGACCGTCTATGTCCACGCGCTGGTGCGCGACAAGAACGGGCAGAAGATGTCGAAGTCGAAGGGCAACGTCATCGATCCCCTGGAACTGATCGACGAATACGGCGCCGACGCGCTGCGCTTCACCTTGGCGATCATGGCCGCGCAGGGCCGCGACGTGAAACTCGATCCGGCCCGCATCGCCGGCTACCGTAATTTCGGCACCAAGCTCTGGAACGCCACGCGTTTTGCCGAGATGAACGGGGCGAAGAGCGATCCGCATTTCGTGCCGGAGGCGGCCGAGCTCACCATCAACCGCTGGATCCTGACGGAACTTGCCCGTACGGAACGTGACGTTACGGAAGCACTCGAAGCCTTCCGCTTCAACGATGCCGCCGGTGCGCTCTATCGCTTCGTCTGGAACGAGGTCTGCGACTGGTATCTCGAACTCTTGAAGCCGGTCTTCAACGGCGAGGACGAGGGCGCCAAGGCTGAAGCCCAGGCCTGCAGCGCCTATATTCTCGAAGAGATCTACAAGCTGCTGCATCCCTTCATGCCCTTCATGACCGAAGAGCTTTGGGCCCATACCGCAGGCGATGGCAAAGAGCGCGACACACTGGTCTGCCACGCCGAATGGCCTGCGCCCTCCTATGCCGACGACGGCGCCGCCGACGAGATCAACTGGCTGATCGACCTCGTCTCCGGCATCCGCTCGGTGCGCGCTGAAATGAACGTGCCGCCGTCGGCGACAGCCCCGCTCGTCGTCGTCAAGGCCAACAGCCTGACGCGTGAAAGGCTGTTCCGCCACGACGCGGCCATCAAGCGGCTTGCGCGCGTCGAGGCGATATCGCTGGCGGAGGACGCGCCGAAGGGTGCCGCACAGATCGTTGTCGCCGAGGCCACCATCTGCCTGCCGCTCGGCAAGCTGATCGACCTTTCCGCCGAAAAGGCTCGGCTCGAAAAGGCGATTGCCAAGATGGAAGGCGAGATCTCCCGGATCGACGGCAAGCTCTCCAACGAGAAGTTCGTCGCCAATGCCAATCCCGAAGTGGTCGAGGCCGAACGCGAGCGCCTTGAGGAACTGAAGGGTCAGATCGGCAGCCTGACGACCGCTCTTTCCAGGGTGAGCGAAGCCGGGTAAATTTCCCCGACCCATTTTGGTAAGTTATTTCAAAGACGCGCCCTCTGCGGGGTGCGTCTTTTTTACTGCTGCCTCATGCGATTCGGTCCCGAACCAGCAGATTTTAGGCGTCTCAGCCTGTGGATTGTTGTCGTACAAGGGGCCTACCGGCGAAAAGTGCCACTGTTGTCGGATTGATACAGCTTCTGCAATGTTTGGAATGAAAACCCAAAAGTACCGCTGAAATGCCGCCAAGTTCGAAAAAAATTTTATTAACCAGATTTTTTGACGTGTCCGTCAATTTCTTTACGTAAATTAGCCACTGCAATGGCCGGGAGCGCCGCTGAGGGGCGCGTTGCCATATCACGCGAACACTTACTAGAGTGGGGTCACATCAATTGCTGGAGTGGGGGAGACACAATGGCATCTCGTAGGTTTTCCAAGGGCATAACATCGCTCGTTCTTTTTTCGTCGCTTGCATCGCCATCCTTTGCCGGCGGTCTGGAGCGCGGCGGATACAATATCGACCTTCTCTTCGACAATTCGCGGTTTGCCGTGCAGTCCGGTGCGACCTATGTCATGCCGCAGCGTAAGCTGAAGAACGTCAAGGACACCGATCCCACCGATGGCCTCGGCACCAACGGCATCGGCGGCGGTTCGACCACGGCGGATGATACCGAGGATTACTGGGTCCCCTATCTCGGCGTGAAGGTTGGTCTCGGCGACTCGATCGACTGCATGGGCGATTTTTCGACACCCTTCGGCGCACACACCAATCCCGGCGCTGACTGGCTTGGCGTCAACGACAATATCGAAACCAAGATCAGCACCCGCAATTACGGCGCCACCTGCTCCTATCGTTTCGATATGGGTCCCGGCCAGCTTCGCCTGATCGGCGGGGGATTCTATCAGACGGTCGAAGGTTTCAAGACGCGCCTCGTGGCGCCGATCACCACAATGCCGGCCGCGCTGATCTATGACGGCACCGGTCGTCTGGATCTTGCCGACCAGGCTATGGGATGGCGGGCGGGCATCGCCTACGAAATCGAGGAATATGCCTTCCGCGCCAGCCTGGTCTACAACAGCAAGGTCAAGTATGACGATCTCACCGGCACGGTCGACCTGACCGAGGTGCCGAAGGCCGCCAATCCCAAAAATCCCTACCTCGGTGTCGTGACGCCGGTCTATGGGGAGGCCGAGGCGCCGGATTCCGTTGAGCTCAAGCTTCAGAGCGGCATTGCGCCCGACTGGCTCGCCTTCGGGTCGGTCAAGTGGACGAACTGGAGCGTGCTGCAGTCGATCGCCTTCTGCCCGAAGGCCACCAAGGGCGTCGTCGCCTGCTCCGCCAGCAGCCAGCTCACCTCGCTCGATCTCTTCTACCGCGACGGCTGGACGGTCAGCGGCGGCGTCGGCCACAAGTTCAACGACCAATGGTCCGGCGCCCTCAGCCTGACCTGGGATCGCGGCACGAGCCAGGGCTACGGCGCCCAGACCGACACATGGACGCTCGGCGCAGGTGTCGCCTATACGCCGGTCGAGAATGTCGAGTGGCGTCTAGCCGGCGCGCTCGGCATCATGACGGGCGGGGATTCCGGTACCTACGTCTATAATGGCCGGACCTATGGCAACGACGTCTCCTATTCCTTCGGCGACGATCTGGTCGCGGCTCTTTCCACCAGCGTAAAGGTCAAGTTCTGATCCTGCGATCCAAGTAAAAGTGTTAAAGCCCGGCAGTTTGCCGGGCTTTTCTTTGGGCGGTCGGCAAGACAAATCGACGTTCCAATTTGTGACGATTCAGCAACACTTTTTTACGACGATTGGCGTAAGGTGGCGGCGGGGCGAATTTGTCCATTTCCCGCCACAAAGAGGGCGCAGCGCTATTTGCAGGCGAGGAGATGGCAGGCTTACGGTGCGTGTAAATAGTAGCATGGGTGGATTTTTTTCCGGTAACACCAGATCGTACGGCGCGATTGGCGACAGTCGTTTGATTGCAGTCGTTTCGCTTTCCGAACAAGGCTGTTCCGGCCGCCAATCCAGCCTTGCGATGACGTCGCCGATCCATCCATTGTCGTCGTTTTCGACCCGTTCGGATGAGCAGCCTAGCTTTGCCGGAGACGTCGATACCGCTTTCGTCACATTTGCTGTTTACGAATGCGATGAGGCGGGAAGGCGGATGCCGCACCTGCCGAAAGAATGCCACGGAGATTGCAGTCGGGGCCATGCCGGGAGCCGGGTGGTTCTGAATGATGGGCTGAGAATAGCGCCTTTGAGAAAAGGCCATTGGGCTGGATGCGACGCGGGTAAGGGAGCCATTGAGCTCGCCGCGGGATCGCTCGCCTCGAAGGAATACATCCGCGGGATGCAGGGCGCGAGCGCCGTTGCCGCCTGCCTGAGATGAACGAAAGAAATCGGTTGAAATGGTGACGTCCGAGTTCAAACTGTTCAAATTCATGCTGATGGGCATGTCGATAGCCGTCGCGCTGGCGCTGTCCGGTCCGTGCCGCGCATTCGATATCAAAGGCGGCGTCAGCAAGGAATCCGGACCCTTCGACCTCTTCAAGTTCGGCTTCAAGGCCTACAAGAACGGCCAGAAGGAAGAGGCGGTGGAAGCCTATAGATACGCCGCCGAAAAGGGGCACACCGGCTCGCGCTGGGCGCTTGCCAACATGTATGCCGATGGCGACGGCGTCACCCAGGATGATTTCGAAGCCTTCAAGATCTATAGCGAGATCGCCCAGCAGGGCGTCGAGCCCGGTTCGGAAGATACCGGCTTCTTCGTCAACGCGCTGCTCTCGCTCGCCAACTATTACAAGCACGGCATTGCCGGCAGCCCGGTCAGGATCGACCTCAGCCAGGCACGCCAACTTTATTTCCAGGTGGCCTCCACCTTTGGCGTCCCCGAAGCGCAGTTCCAGCTGGCGCAGATGATGCTCGCCGGCGAGGGCGGCAATGCCAGCCCGCAGCAGGCGAAGAAATGGTTGAACCAGGCCCGCAAGAGCGGCCATCCCGGCGCCATGGCGGTCTTCGGCAATATCCTGTTCGACGAAGGCCAGACGGCCCGTGGTCTGGCGCTGATGACGGCGGCACTCGACCGCTGCAAGCCCAAGGACTGTGGCTGGATGGAAGCGTTGCAGGAGCAGGCCTTCTCTGTTGCGAACGAGGCCGACCGCCGCACGGCGGTATCCCTCTCGCACAGCATCGCGACCGGTTCCGACGACTAGAGGAGTGCCGTGCATCCTTTCGGACCCACGGCACGGTAAGGCGGAAAAGCCTCAGCCTGCAAAATCGAAATAGGCGATAACAGGCACGTGGTCGGACGGCTTTTCCCAAGCCCGCACATGTTTCTCGATCGCGGCCGACGTCATCCGGTCGGCGGCTTCCGGCGACAGCATCAGATGGTCGATGCGGATGCCGTTGTTCTTCGGCCAGGCGCCGGCCTGATAATCCCAGAAGGAATAGAACTGCGTCGCATCCGTCGTCGCGCGCACCGCATCCGTCAGCCCGAGATTTTCGAGCCGGCGGAACGCCGCCCGCGTCTGCGGCAGAAACAGCGCATCGTTTTCCCAGACCTTGGGATCGAAGCAGTCGTGCGGTTCCGGGATGACATTGTAATCGCCGGCAAGGACCAGCATCTCCTCATAGGCCAGCCGTTCGGCGGCGAACGCCCGCAGGCGCTCCATCCAGGCGAGCTTGTAGGGATATTTCTCCGTGTCGACGGGATTGCCGTTCGGCAGGTAGAGGCAGCAGACACGCAGGATGCGCGTGTCGGGGAGCGTGAACACGGCTTCGAGGAAACGCGCCTGTTCGTCCAGCGGGTCGCCGGGTAGGCCGCGGTTCACTTCGAAAGGGGAACTCTTGGAGAGGATCGCCACGCCGTTGAAGCCCTTCTGGCCGTGCGTCTCGACGTGATAGCCGAGCGCCTCGATCTCCAGCCGCGGAAACCCTTCGTCGACGGTTTTGATTTCCTGCAGGCAGACGATATCGGGATCGGAATCCTTGAGCCATTGCGTGAGATTGTCGATGCGCGCCTTAACGCCGTTGATGTTCCAGGTCGCGATCTTCATGGCTCTGTCCCGTTAGCTTCGTGCGCTTCTTTTATCGCGGTATTTCACCAGGGGACAAGACGATAAACCGGCCGGAAATAGTTCTTCGGCCGGTTCGTTGGGGAGAAGGCCGTGCGTTCAGAAGTCAGATCGAGAAGCTGGTGCCACAGCCGCAGCTTGCCACCGCGTTCGGGTTCTTGATCTGGAAGGATTGGCCAAGCAGATTGTCGACGAAGTCGATCTCCGAGCCTGCCATATAGACGAGCGACAGGCTGTCGATCAGCACCTTGGCGTCGTTCTTTTCGACGACGATGTCGTCGTCGCCGGCGTTATCGGCAAGATCGAACTTGTAGGAAAAGCCCGAACAGCCGCCGCCTTCGACGGAAACGCGCAACGCGCTCTTGCCGGCTTCGGCGCCGACGATCGCAGCGATACGCTTTGCCGCGGCATCTGAAAGGGTTACACTCGTATCCGTCATGTTTCCTCCTGCCGGGGTCAAGATCCGGAGAGAATGGGTTTTGGCACTGAAATGTTCAAATGCCTGATATCAAAGAAACTTACCATAATCCTAGCGAAAAGGCGATGATACGCCGATGCGGTTGAGAAAGCGCCTCTTTGCCGTTTTATCGGGCTATAGGTATGAAGGGCGAAGAGCGGCGTCAATGGGCAGATGCGGCAACATGCAGGATGACGGTGAAGAATGACGATCGATACGCGTGCTTTGGGTTTCGGCAGCAGTGAGAGGGCGGTCTATGCGGCCGACCCCTGGACGAGCCGCGGACGACTCTATCAGGAAGACGGAAGCCCGACGCGCTCCGATTTCCAGCGCGACCGCGACCGCATCGTCCACACCACCGCCTTTCGCCGGCTGAAGCACAAGACGCAGGTCTTCATCGCCCAGGATGGCGATCATTACCGCACCCGGCTGACCCATACGATCGAGGTGGCGCAGATCGCCCGCGCGCTCGCCCGCGCCCTGAAGCTCGACGAGGATCTGGCCGAAGGCGTGGCTCTCGTCCACGATTTCGGTCACACGCCCTTCGGTCACACCGGCGAGGACGCGCTGCACGAGGTGCTGCTACCCTATGGCGGCTTCGACCACAATGCACAATCGCTGCGCATCGTGACCAAGCTGGAGAGGCGTTATGCCGAATTTGACGGCATCAACCTGACATGGGAAAGCCTCGAAGGTCTCGTCAAGCACAATGGTCCGCTTCTGACGCCGGATGGCGTCGGCACGCGCGGCCCCGTTCCCCAGCCGATCCTCGATTATTGCGAGCTGCACGATCTCGAGCTTGCAAGCTATGCCAGCCTCGAGGCCCAGGTCGCGGCGATCGCCGACGACATCGCCTATAATACCCACGATATCGATGACGGCCTGCGTTCCGGTTACCTGACGTTCGAGATGTTAGAGGAAATCCCGTTTCTCGCCGGGCTGATGGCCGAGGTGAGGGAGCGATATCCGCATCTGGAGCCGAGCCGCTTCACCCATGAGATTATGCGCCGCCAGATCACCCGCATGGTCGAAGACGTGATCGGTGTCGCGCAGGCGCGCCTTTCCCTCCTTCGCCCCGAGAGCGCCGGCGACATCCGCGGCGCCGGCCAGGTGATCGCCACCTTTTCCGAGGCGATGGCCGAGACCGACCGGCAGATCAAGGCGATGCTTTTCAAGCGCATCTACCGCAATGCCGATATCATGCGCATCCGCGCCGGCGCGGCAAAGATCGTTACCGATCTGTTTGGCGCCTACATGGCCAATCCCAAGGAGATGCAGAGCCATTACTGGGTCGATCATATCGCCGGCCTGTCCGATGCGCCGAAGGCCCGCCATGTCGGCGATTATCTGGCCGGCATGACCGACACCTATGCGATCAGCGCCCACAGGCGGTTGTTTGACCACACTCCGGATTTGCGATAGGCAGCGGTCGCCCACGCCGAGGGTCGATTTGAGCCTTTGGCACAGCCTATGCATGGAAGAGTGCGATGAACCTTTTTACCGACTTCGAAGCCAGGATCAAAACCGCCCTTGAACAGATCGATCTGGTCAGGGAAAAGCGATCTGAGCTCGATTTCGGCCGCATCACCGTCGAGCCGCCGCGTGACGCGAGCCATGGCGATGTCGCGACCAATGCCGCGATGGTGCTGGCAAAACCGCTCGGAACCAATCCGCGCGCGCTGGCCGATGTCATCATCGCCAAGCTGAAAGAGGATGCCGACGTCGCCGATGTCTCGGTTGCCGGCCCCGGTTTCATCAACATCCGTCTCGCCGTCGGCTACTGGCAGCGGCTGCTCGCCTCGATGATCGGCGCCGGCACCGATTACGGCCGCTCGACGCTGGGTGAGGGCAGGAAGGTCAACGTCGAATATGTCTCGGCCAATCCGACCGGCCCGATGCATGTCGGCCATTGCCGTGGCGCCGTCGTCGGCGACGCGCTTGCCAACCTGCTGGCTTTTGCCGGTTACGGCGTCGAGAAGGAATACTACATCAACGATGCCGGCTCGCAGATCGATGTGCTCGCCCGCTCCGTTTTCCTGCGTTATCGCGAAGCGCTCGGCGAAAAAATCGGCGAAATCCCTTCGGGTCTCTATCCCGGCGACTATCTCGTGCCCGTTGGCCAGTCGCTTGCCGCCGATTACGGCGTGCGGCTGCACAACATGCCGGAAGAGCAATGGATGCCGATCGTCAAGGACCGCACCATCGATGCGATGATGGTGATGATCCGCGCCGATCTCGCGGCGCTGAACGTCCATCACGACGTCTTCTTCTCCGAGCGCACCCTGCATGCCAATGGGGCCGCGGCGATCCGCACGGCGATCAACGACCTGACCTTCAAGGGTTATGTCTACAAGGGCACGCTGCCGCCGCCGAAGGGCCAGCTTCCCGAGGATTGGGAGGATCGCGAGCAAACATTGTTCCGCTCGACCGAAGTGGGTGACGATATCGACCGGCCGCTGATCAAGTCGGACGGCGCCTACACCTATTTCGCCGCCGACGTCGCCTACTTCAAGAACAAGTTCGACCGTGGTTTCGACGAGATGATCTATGTGCTCGGCGCCGATCATGGCGGCTACGTCAAGCGCCTGGAAGCGGTTGCACGCGGCGTTTCGGATGGTAAGGCGAAGCTGACGGTGCTGCTTTGCCAGCTCGTCAAGCTCTATCGAAACGGCGAGCCGGTGAAGATGTCGAAACGCTCCGGCGATTTCGTCACGCTTCGGGACGTCGTCGAGGAAGTCGGTCGTGATTCGGTCCGTTTCATGATGCTCTACCGCAAGAATTCCGAGCCGCTCGACTTCGATTTCGCCAAAGTGACCGAACAATCGAAAGATAATCCTGTTTTTTACGTGCAGTATGCGCATGCCCGCTGCATGTCGGTCTTCCGGCAGGCGAGGGAGGCTTTTCCCGACCTCGAAGTTTCGCCCGAGGATCTCGCGAAAACCGTTGCTGGCATTGGTGATCCGGCCGAATTGCAGCTTGTCGCCAAGCTCGCCGAATTCCCGCGGATCGTCGAGGCGGCCGCCCAGTCGCAGGAGCCGCATCGCATCGCTTTTTACCTCTACGACGTCGCAAGTTCGTTCCACGCGCACTGGAACAAAGGTAAAGATCAGCCGGAATTACGATTTGTTAATGATAAAAACCGAGAATCAAGTATTGCCAGACTTGGGCTGGTGTACGCCGTCGCGTCGGTTTTGAAGTCGGGACTTGCCATTACAGGCACTGCCGCACCGGACGAAATGCGATAACGTCACCATTTCCCCACAATGCGCTGGCATTTGAGCGTTGGCGTTTGCGAGTGGGATAGGCATGGCTGATAAACAACTTGCGTATGATACGCGCGGAAAAGACGATCTGTTTGCCGACGACGATCCGTTGGCCGAACTTGCCCGTATCGTCGGCTTCGAGCCGCGTGTTGCAGCGAATACGATGACCGAGGCGGCTCGGCGCGAGCCGGCCCTCGATCTCGAGGAAGAGCTTGGGCGCGAGTTCGACCGTTACGATTCGCCACGTCCGCTCGCAGAGCTCGACCGGCCCGCCGAGCCGATCTCTGACGACCTGCCTGAAGATTACGTCGAGCCCGTTCTCGATGTTTCTCCCGCTGACGAACGTGCGGAGGCTGCTGAGCCGGTGTCCGTCGCTCCCGATGACGCTGACGAAGACGTGACTTTGGCCGTGGAGAATCAGGACACGCCCGCCGCCGACTGGGCGGAGCAGCTTTCCCCCGAGCCCGCTCCCGAAGCGTCGGTGCAGTCGGTCTTCGGCGGTGCGCGCGACCTCATCGAGGAGCTTGAGCTGTCGATCGGTGCAGCACCGGTCTCTTCGCTGCCGCAACCCGCCAAGGCGCCGCAATGGTCGGCTGCCAGCATCAGGCTGCCGCTCGCCAATTTCCATGCCGCGAAGCGCGAGGAGCCGGTTGTTGCGCCGGCGCCTGTGGCCGAAACGGTCGCAGCACCGGTCGCTGAAGCGCCGTCCGTCGATCTTCCTGTGGTCGAGCCGCAATCTGTAATCGAACCGCCGGCGCCTGTCGCCGCTGTCGAGCCCTCCGAGGAATTCGAATCCGCTTCGCCGTCGCTTGGCTTCCCCGCCGAACTCGATCGCCATGATGAGGTCGTCGCGTCGGAAGAGGCTGCCGAGGCCGAGGAATTCGTCGAAATCGAAGACGAGCTGGAGGATTTCGGCTCCGACGCTGGTTTCGATCTCATTGCCGCGGCTGTCGAAGGCGAGGTCCAGGCCGATGCGGCGCTGACCGAGGTCGTGCCGGAAGTTCCACACACTGCCGGCACGTTCGATCTCGACGATCTGCTGGCCGACGTCTCGCGTTATCCGGTGCCGCAACGCGCCAATCCGGCGCCCGTTTCGCCGCAGCCCGCATCGATCGAGGCGGCACCCGTTCCTGCCGTCCCGGTGGCCGCAGCACCTGTTCAGCCCGAGGTGATCGCGCCCGCACCGGTCGCCGCAGCATTCGTCCGACCTGCTCCGATCGAGCCTGCTCCGGTCTATGCTGCCGAAGCCGCACGGCCTGTCGCGCCGCAACTTGCCGAAGTTGTTGCGCCGCAGCCTGCTGTAACGGCATATTCGCAGGCGCCGCAGCCCGTACCGGAAGCCGACGATCCCTTCGCCGGCCATGATTTCGAACTGGATCTTGCCGGCATCGAACTGGAACTCGCCGATCTCGATTTCTCCGAGCAGATCGAGCCTGCGCCGCAGCCGATAACCCCTGCGCCGCAGCAGGTCGCCGCCGTCGCTCCTCGGCCGGCTCCCGTTTTTGCGCCTGAGCCGCCAGCTCCTGCTCCCCAGCAGGATGCCGCCGCCTCGGTGCGGCCCGCTCCGGCCGCCGTTTCTGAGCCGCAGGCGCCAGCTCCGGCGCCGGCTTTCAACTGGGCGGCGCCTGTCGCCGAATCCACCGAAGACTTGCCTTTCGATCCGGCGATGATCTCCGATCCGGAGGATCGTCCCGAGACCGTCGACGATATGCATGTGCCGGCGCTGCCGCCGGTGGAGCAGCCTGCGCCGGTCGCAAAAACTGCGGATTTCGATTTCGATCTCGACGCAGAGATCGCCAGCTTCTTTGAGCCGGCCAAGCCGCGGGAAACCCCGGCGCCGGTCCGGGATACGGCTGCTGCCGCGGCAAAGCCGGTCAAGCCCACCATCGCCGATGGCCTCGATGATTTCGAACGGGCGCTGGAGGAGGATTTCCGCCGCAGCGTGCGCGAACCGGTCGAGCGCCGTGAAACCTCCGAAGTCCGTATCGAATCGGCAAGCCAGGCCGCTGATTTCAGCCGCGCCCGGTCGATGCGCCGGCTGCTGGCCGGGGCTGTTGTGCTCGTCGTTTTTGCCGGCGTTGGTTATGGCGTCTATTCCTCCGTCTGGAACGGCGAGGGGCTCGGCATTGTTGCAACCGGCGAGCCGCGCGTGATCACCGCCGACAAGGAGCCGGTCAAGGTCGTTCCGGAAAATCCGGGCGGCAAGACCGTGCCGAACCAGGATAAGGCTGTCTACGACCGCGTCGCGGGTTCTGCCGAGGAGCCGAAGCAGAAGGCGCTCGTTTCTTCCGACGAGGCGCCCGTCGATGTCGTCCAGCGTACCCTGACACCGGAAGCGCTGCCTGAGGACGACGAGAACGCCAATGCCGGTGATCAGGTCACGCCGACCGCGGTCGGTGAGACGCAGGATCCGCGTCTGCTGCCGAACCAGGACAATGCCGACAACGCTTCTGCAACCGATGCCGACAAGGCGCCGTCCGTTTCGCCGCGCAAGGTCCGCACGATGATCGTCAAGCCTGACGGCACCTTGGTCGCCCGCGAGGAGCCGGCGCCCGCTGACCAGCCGACACAGGCGGCGCAGTCTGCCCAGCCGACGCAGTCGGCTCTGCCGCCGTTGACGGCCCAGACGACGCCATCGACCCCGACTGCGCCTCCGGTCGCCGGAACGGCCGCAAGTTTCCCGGCAAGCGCCGAGGTTGCTTCCGCCGATGCTCGTTCTGCAGCACCTGCTGAAACCGCGCCGGCTGAGCCGCCGCTTGCAGGCAGCGCCGACGCGCAGGCCGCAAATCCCGCCCCGGTCGAGCCGCCGGTGCGCCCGGTCAAGACCTCGGCGATTGCCGATACCGCTCCGATCCCGACCGCCCGTCCGGTCGACCAGCCCGTCAACGTCGTCGGCACCGTGACCGAGAAGGGCAATGTCCGGCCGCCTGCACAGCAGACGACGGCTGAGGTCGCGGCCGCAGCACCGGTTGCCGCAAAGCCGCAGCAGGCTGCGTCCGCCGGCGGCTACGGCATCCAGATCGCCTCGCTGCCGTCGGAAGACGAGGCGAACAAATCCTATGCCAACCTGTCGAAGAAATTCGCCGGTGTGCTTGGCGGCCGTAGCCATGAGATCCGCAGGGCCGATATCGCCGGCAAGGGCACGTTCTACCGTGTTCGCATTCCGGCCGGTTCCAAGGACGAGGCGGCTGCGCTCTGCGAACAGTATCGCGCCGCGGGCGGAAGCTGCCTGATCTCCAAGTAAGAATCAGGCTCATTGATATCGGAAGCGGCGGACCGGATTGGTCCGCCGCTCTTTTTTGTGCATCGCGCTGGACCTTGCTCGCATTTGGCCGGGCGCCGTCTATGATTCTCACATGACCGAATCAAAAGCGATGATCCTTGGCTGCAGCGGCCTTGCCCTCACATCCGAAGAAAAGGCCTTTTACCGGGGCGAACGGCCCTGGGGCTTCATCCTCTTCGGGCGCAACATCTCCGAAGCCCGGCAGATCACCGATCTCGTCGCCGATCTGCGCGAAAGCGTCGGCTGGCATGCGCCGGTGCTGATCGACCAGGAAGGCGGCCGCGTCCAGCGCATCCGCCCGCCCATTCTGGCGCGTTATCCTTCCGGCCAGGCGCTCGGCGATCTTTATCGCCGCGACCCGGCGCTTGGCCTGCGGGCCGCATGGCTGATGTCGCGGCTGCATGCCTTCGACCTTTCGAGCCTCGGCATCGATGTCGATTGCCTGCCGGTGCTCGACGTGCCGGTGGAGGGCAGCAGCAACGTCATCGGCGACCGCGCCTATGGCGGCGATCCCGACACCGTCATCGCCATGGGCCGGGCGGCTGCCGAAGGCCTGAAGGCCGGCGGCCTGTTGCCTGTGATGAAGCATATGCCCGGCCACGGCCGCGGTTTCGCGGATTCACATCTGGAACTGCCTGTCGTCACCGTCTCGCGTGATGAGCTGGAGACCCACGATTTCCCGCCCTTTATCGCGATGAAGGACGAGTTGATGGCGATGACCTGTCACCTCGTCTTCACTGCCATCGACCCGGACAATCCGGCGACGACCTCGCGCAAGGTGATCGACGGCATCATCCGTCAGCATATCGGCTTTACCGGTCTGCTGCTCTCCGACGACAGCTCGATGAACGCTCTTTCCGGTACGATCGGTGAGCGTGCGGCGAATATCATTGCAGGCGGATGCGATATCGTGCTGCATTGCAATGGCGATATGGACGAGATGCGGGATGTCGTGGCAAATGTTCCGCCGCTCGCCGGCATCTCGCTTGCCCGCGCAAAAGCGGTGGAAGCAGGCTTCGCGGCGCCGGATAGGTCCGACGAAGCGGAATTGAGGGTGGAATTCGAGGCGATGTTTGCGACGGTCTGATCGTAAGGGAGCAGCTAGGTGAGCACGGTCAAGGGCACGGAACGTCCGCAGGCGGCAACGCCGATGGACAAGCTGTGGCAGGATAACGGTGCCGAGCGCGCCAGCCACGAGCCAGCGCTGGTGATTGACGTCGCCGGCTTCGAAGGCCCGCTCGACCTCTTGCTCTATCTCGCCCGCAACCAGAAGGTCGACCTGTCGCGCATCTCGGTGCTGGCGCTTGCCGAGCAATATCTGCTCTTCATCGAAAGCGCCCGGCGGATCCGCATCGAGCTGGCCGCCGATTATCTCGTCATGGCCGCCTGGCTTGCCTATCTCAAGTCACGGTTGCTCATTCCCCAGCAGGTCAAGGATGACGGTCCTTCGGGCGAGGAACTGGCGGCAACGCTCGCCTTCCGCCTGAAACGCCTGGAAGCCATGCGCCGGGCGGCGGAGGGCCTCGTCAATCGCAACCGTCTCGGCCGCGATATCTTCGTGCGTGGCGCCCCCGAGCATATTCCCGACCGTCAGCAATCCGCTTATGCGGCAAGCCTCTACGATCTCCTGACCGCCTATGCGGCGCTGCGGCAGCGCAATGCCGTCACCCAGGTGACGATCGAGCGGCGCAGTGTCTGGTCGCTGACCGATGCCCGCGAGCTGTTGACCCAGATGATCGGCGAGATCGGTGACTGGACGGCGATGGAGCATTACCTGCTGCGTTATCTCGCAGCACCCGAGGAACGCGTCACGGCAATCGCCAGCGCCTTTGCCGCCTCGCTGGAGCTGGTGCGTGAGGGCAAGCTCGAAATCCGTCAGGATGGCGCCTTTCAGCCGATATACATGCGCCGCGGTCCGAAACATGCCACGCTGCAGGTGGTGGAGCAGGAGCAGCCGGCTTGATCGATCCGAAGAGCGAAGAGGATTTCGAAGGCGATTTCGACGACAGGAGCCGCGAACTGCAGGCCGAGATCGAGGCCGAGCGCATCGCCGAGGCGCTGGTCTTCGCCTCGTCGCAGCCGGTCTCCGAAGGCTTCCTCGCCGAGCGCCTGCCTGAGAAGACCGACGTGCGCGCCATCATGCTGCGCCTGAAGGAGCAGTATGCGCCGCGGGGCGTCAATCTGGTCCAGGTCGAGGGCGCCTGGGCCTTCCGCACTGCCGCCGACCTGTCATTCATCATCCGCCGTGATGACAATGAGGTGAAGAAGCTTTCGCGCGCAGCATTGGAAGTGCTGGCGATCATTGCCTATCACCAGCCGGTGACGCGCGCCGAGATCGAGGATATCCGTGGCGTCCAGACCTCGCGCGGCACGCTCGACGTGTTGATGGAGGCCGGCTGGGTGCGGTTCCGCGGCCGCCGGCGCACGCCGGGCCGGCCGGTGACATTGGGCACGACACGCGATTTCCTCGACCATTTCGGTCTCGAAGAGCTGCGTGACTTGCCGGGTCTCGAAGAGTTGAAGGGAGCGGGCTTGCTGTCGGGCCGCATTCCGGCGAATTTCAATATTCCCTCGCCGTTGATGAACGACGAACTGACCGAGGACGAAGACCCGATCACCCAGATGGACCTCGAGGAATTGGGGTTGTTGGCGCCGCGCGGCACCTCTGAAGATTGAGGGGTTTGCGTCTTGCTTTTGCCATGCATGGCGAAAACAATAGAACCAGCACTTTTCGGCGGGTCAATGGCTTGTCACAAAGGGCGATACCGTGACATTAAGCGCAGTTCAAAGGGCTTGATGTTGGAAACGGTGTCGGAAATCCTTACATCGTGGGAACATAGAAACAGGGAGTAAGCGTAATGATGGGTTCTTTTAGCATGTGGCACTGGCTGATCGTTCTGGTCATCGTGCTGTTGTTGTTCGGTCGCGGCAAGATTCCGGAACTGATGGGCGACGTTGCCAAGGGCATCAAGAGCTTCAAGAAGGGCATGACGGACGAGGACGCGCCGGACACGGCAAAGACCGTCGATCACAAGGCCGACGAAACGAAGTAACCAAGTCCGGGAAAAAGCGCAGCCCCCGCGCTTCCCGTCCAGGAGCCTTGCATGTTCGATATTGGCTGGACCGAGCTTTTGGTCATCGCGGTCGTACTGATCGTGGTGGTCGGTCCCAAGGATTTGCCGCCGATGCTGCGCGCTTTCGGCAAGATGACGCAGCGCGCCCGCAAGGTGGCGGGTGAATTCCGTGCGCAGTTCGACGAAGCGTTGCGCGAAGCCGAGCTTGACGATGTCCGCCAGACGATCAGCGACGCCCAGAAGCTCAACCCGGTCAACAGCCTGCGCGAGGCGATGAACCCGCTTCGCCAGATGGGCAACGAGATCAAGGCCGACCTGCAGAAGTCGACCGTGGTCACGGAAAACAAGACCGAGGTGCCGGCTGCTGTTGTCTCTGCCCCGACGCCGTCGATGAGCCTGCCGGAAACGCCGCCGCTGGTACCCGCGCCTGCGCAGCCTGAACCCGTCGCAGCAGCGGCTGTCCAGGCCGATACGGTTGCCGCCAAGCCGAAACCCGTGCGCAAGCCGCGCGTCAAGGCTGCCGACAAAATCGATGCTGCGGCGGCCGTTGCCGTGCCTGTGGAAAAACCGAAGCGCGCGACGGCAGCCAGGAAGCCTGCAACGCCGAAGAAGCCGGCGCAGACGAAGAAGGACGAGGCATGAGCGGTGATATCGAAGACAAGCCGCAGCCGCTGATCGAGCACCTGATGGAGCTGCGCACGCGGCTGATCTGGTCGATCGGCGCGTTTTTCGTCGCCTTCATCGCATGCTTCTTTTTTGCCAAGCATCTCTTCAATTATCTGGTCATTCCCTACAAGACGGCCGTGGTGTGGGCGCATCTCGATGTCGAGAAGGCGCAGCTCATCTACACCGCGCCGCAGGAATTCTTCTTTACCCAGGTCAAGGTGGCGATGTTCGGCGGCCTGGTGGTCGCTTTTCCGATCATTGCCGCCCAGGTTTACAAGTTCGTGGCGCCGGGCCTCTACAAGAACGAACGTCAGGCCTTCCTGCCGTTCCTGATCGCTTCGCCGGTCCTGTTCCTGATGGGCGCTGCTCTCGTCTATTTCTTCTTCACGCCGATGGTCATGTGGTTCTTCCTGTCGATGCAGCAGGCGCCGGGTCATGACGAGGTGGCGATCTCGCTGATGCCGAAGGTCTCGGAATATCTGAGCCTCATCATGACGCTGGTCTTCTCCTTCGGCCTTGTCTTCCAGCTTCCCGTCGTCACCACGCTGCTTGCCCGTGTCGGCCTGCTGACGTCGCAATGGCTTGCCGAAAAGCGCAAGTTCGCCATCGTCCTCGCCTTCGTCGTTGCCGCCGTGCTGACGCCGCCGGACCCGATGTCTCAGATCGGCCTTGCGATACCGACGATCCTTCTCTACGAGATTTCCATCTATGCGGCGCGACTCGTGGAGCGCCAGCGTGCCCGGCAGGCGGTCGAAAAGGACACCGGATCCGCGGACGTTGCCAAGACGGACAGCGTCTGAGCGGCGATCCCAATCCCCCTTTGTGAGCGCCGCTTAACATCCGGTCGAGGCCCGATCAGGCTTTGGCCGGGTCATCTCTGTTGCAACGACCTGGAACGACGATGCTCGATATCAAATGGATCCGTGAGAATCCCGAAGCGCTCGATGCCGCCCTTGCCAAGCGCGGGGCGGAGCCTCTGGCCCAAAGTCTCGTTGCCCTCGATGAAAAGCGCCGCTCCGCCGTGCAGAAGGCGCAAGACTTGCTGTCTCGCCGCAACATCGCCTCCAAGGAGATTGGCGCGGCGATGGCTCAGAAGAACGGCGAGCTCGCCGAGAAGCTGAAGGCCGAGGTCGCAGAATTGAAGACCCTGCTGCCGGCGGTCGAGGAAGAAGACCGGCAGCTGACGGCCGAACTGAACGACGCACTCTCGCGCATCCCGAACATCCCCTTCGACGACGTCCCGGTCGGCAGGGACGAGCATGACAATGTCGTCACCCGCACCGTCGGCGAAAAGCCGCGCTGGAACCACGCGCCGAAGGAACACTTCGAAATCGGCGAGGCGCTCGGCTATATGGATTTCGAGCGCGCCGCCAAGCTCTCCGGTTCGCGCTTCACGGTTCTAACCGGGCCGCTCGCCAAGCTCGAGCGCGCGCTCGGCCAGTTCATGATCGATCTCCACACCAGCGAGCACGGCTATACCGAAGTCAGCTCGCCCCTGATGGTGCGCGACGAGGCCGTCTATGGCACTGCCCAACTGCCGAAATTCGCCGAGGATCTCTTCAGGACGACGGACGGCCGCTGGCTGATCCCGACGGCCGAAGTGACGCTCACCAATCTGGTGCGCGAAGAAATCCTCGATCAGGACAAGCTGCCGCTCCGCTTCACCGCATTGACGCCGTCTTTCCGCTCGGAAGCGGGATCCGCCGGCCGCGATACGCGTGGCATGCTGCGCCAGCACCAGTTCTGGAAATGCGAACTCGTCTCGATCACCGACGCCGAGAGCGCCGTTGCCGAGCACGAACGGATGACCGCCTGCGCCGAGGAGGTGCTGAAACGCCTCGGCCTGCATTTCCGCACCATGACGCTTTGCACCGGCGACATGGGCTTCGGTTCGCGCAAGACTTACGACCTCGAAGTCTGGCTGCCGGGACAGAATGCCTTCCGCGAAATTTCCTCCTGCTCGGTCTGCGGTGATTTTCAGGGCCGGCGGATGAATGCGCGCTACCGCGGCAAGGATGACAAGAACAACAGGTTCGTCCACACGCTGAACGGTTCCGGCACCGCCGTCGGTCGCTGCCTGATCGCTGTCCTTGAAAATTATCTGAACGAGGACGGCTCCGTCACGATTCCGGACGTTTTGCTCCCCTATATGGGCGGATTGACCAAGATCGAACGGGCGGCCTGAGGCGATGCGCATCCTGCTTACGAATGACGACGGCATTCACGCCGAAGGGCTCGCCGCCCTGGAGCGGATCGCGCGCACGCTGTCCGACGATGTCTGGATCGTTGCGCCCGAAACCGACCAGAGCGGCCTGGCCCATTCGCTGAGCCTGTCTGAACCGTTGCGGCTGCGCAAGATTTCCGACAAGCATTTCGCGCTGCGCGGCACGCCGACCGATTGCGTCATCATGGGCATCCGGCAGGTGATGGACATCAAGCCGGATCTCGTGCTGTCAGGCGTCAATTCAGGTTCGAACGTTGCCGACGACGTCACCTATTCCGGCACGATCGCCGGCGCCATCGAGGGCACGATGCAGGGCGTGCGCTCCTTCGCGCTGAGCCAGGCCTATCTCTATGAGGACGGCGCGCGCATCGTGCCGTGGGAGGTCTGCGAAACGCATGCCCCAGCGCTCCTGGAAAAGCTGATGGTGCTGGACCTGCCGGAGGGCACGTTCCTCAATCTCAATTTCCCGAACTGCCGTCCCGACGAGGTCGATGGCGCGGAGGTGACCATGCAGGGCAAGCTCGCCTTCAACCTGCAGGTCGACGCGCGCTCCGATGGCCGGGGCTTTCCCTACTACTGGCTGAAGTTCGGCGAACGCGCCGGCGCCTTCATCGAAGGCACCGATATTCACGCCTTGAAGCATAATAAGATCTCGGTAACGCCTTTGAAACTTGATCTGACCGATTATTCCGTGACGGACCGCGTGGCGCGGGCCTTGGGATACGGAGCACAAGTTTGACGGCTAAACTGGCGGAGAAGGAGGGCTTTGCGGCGCTCGTCCTCAGATTGCGTGCCGAAGGCATCTCCGACCTCGATCTGCTGACGGCGGTCGAGCAGACGCAGCGGTCACTGTTCGTGCCGCCGCAATTCGCCGACGACGCCTATTCGAGCCGGACGATACCGATCGAATGCGGCTCCTTCCTCGAAGGCATCGATTTTGCCGTCCGCATCCTGCATCACCTGAAGCTCAAACCAGGACAGCGCGTTCTGGAGATCGGCACCGGCAGCGGCTTTACCGCCGCCGTCATGGGCCGCATGGCCGAGCGTGTTCTGTCCATCGACCGCTACAAGACGCTGACCACGGCAGCGCAGCGACGCATGGAATCGCTTGGTCTGCGCAGCGTCATCGTTCGCCATGCCGACGGAAGCGCCGGCATGCAGGGAGAGGGAACTTTCGACCGCATCCTGGTGACGGCCGCCTTCAATGCCATGCCGCGCTTTTATACCGACCAGCTCGTTTCCGGCGGTTCGATGATCGCGCCACTGATGATTTCAGAAAACGAGTGCCGCATGGTGCGGCTGACGAAAACCGGCAGCCGTTTCGAACGCGAGGAACTGTTCGAAGCTCCCTATCTGCCGATCGTTCCGCGGCTTGCCTCGCTGCTGTAGGGCCTGGCTGCCGCAGGCATAAATGTTTTTCGGCCGGATCGGCCTGAAATCTGAATATGCATCACAATCAGAAAAGCGCTCGAAGTTTTGGGCATCATGCTCTGCGCACTGCGATTTTTTACCCCTAAGCCTATGGTTATCAACTTCTCAAAAATATCGCACTGATTCCAGCATCTTAACCGCGTGGTAATACTAACGCGTTTTAATAGACTCACAAATGGTTGCGTTCTCAGTGGGTCGAGTCATGCGTTTCAGTCTTTCGCCAAAGTTCGGGAAGTCGGCCGGTAATCTTCTGGTTGTTGGCCTGCTGGCAAGTGCCGCAACGGGCTGCAGTTCCGATGTGACACGGTTTGGCGGCTTGTTTTCCTCCTCAGGGCAGGATCAGATCACCACAAGTTCCATTCCGCGCAGGAATATGAACGGTTCTCAGGGTGATCCGGTGCCGCGTGCCGATCTCGGCGGTTCGGCCGTTGCGAGCCAGCAGGGCTATGGCGGCGGCAATGACGCGCTGAATCAGCCTTATCCCGCCCGCCCAAGTTACGATCCGATCCGCGCGTCGAGCTCGAGCGCGCGTCTGGCTTCCGCGCCGGTCTCGGTACAGCGGACAGAACTTGCCGCACCGTCGGCTGTGGCGCCATCCCGCCAGCGGGAAAAGGAAGTTGCGCTCGCCCAGCCTTTCCCGGCTACGCCGCAGGCTGAAAAGCCGCGGTTGGTGGCGCCGGCGGCACCCAAGGTGACGCCCGATTCTTTGACGACAGGCACGACGCCGAGGGTTTCCGGCTGGTCCGCAACCAATGCCCCTTCGGTGACGCTGCGTCCGGGTGAAAACATTGCCACGCTCTCCAGGCGCTTCGGTGTTCCGGAAAAGGAAATCCTTCGCGTCAACAATCTGAAGACCGCATCTGCCGCCCAACCCGGCCAGGCGATCCTGATCCCGACCTTCAACGGCGGCAATGCCGCCAAGGCGGCATCGCAGACGGCCGATCTCTCCAAGCCCGGCAAGCTGCCGGAGCCGGTCAAGGCGCCGGAGCAGAATGTCGCTGTCGTTCCAGGCGCCAATTCCGCCCGCGACAAGACCATGGCGAACGCCGATGTCACCGGCAAGCTTCCGGTCGGCGCCGGCAAGGATCCGAAAGCGCCCGCCGGCACCTATGTCGTCAAGCAAGGCGATTCGCTGGCAAAGATCGCCAAGGCGACCGGTACCAATGTCGACGATCTCAAGGTCGCCAATAGTCTTTCGGCTAGCTCGCTGCGCGTCGGTCAAGCCCTGAAGATCCCGAACGGCACCGCCGACAACATCAAGACCGCCTCGATCCCGGCCGAGAAGGTCGATCCGAAGCCGACCCAGCCGGCTGCCGCCCAGCAGACGGCTTCCGTTCAGCCCGCGCCCTACAAGGCGCCGGCTGCCACCCAGACCGTCGACGATGTCGAGAAGAAGTCGGACGTCAGCTCCGACGCGCCGGAATCGACCGGCATCGGCAAATATCGCTGGCCGGTGCGCGGCCAGGTCATTGCTTCATACGGCGCCAACGTCAACGGCAACCGCAATGACGGCATCGATATTTCGGTACCGCAGGGCACGCCGATCAAGGCTGCCGAAAACGGCGTCGTCATCTATGCCGGCAACGGCCTGAAGGAACTCGGCAACACGGTTCTCGTCCGTCACGACGACGGCACCGTCACCGTCTACGGCAACGCCGATACGCTGAGCGTCACTCGCGGCCAGAAGATCCAGCGCGGCCAGACCGTCGCGGTCTCCGGAATGAGCGGCGACGTCAAGCAGCCGCAGGTCCATTTCGAGGTGCGCAAGGACGCGTCCCCGGTCAACCCGATGACTTTCCTGGAATAGGTACAGCGTACCAGGAAGCGCAAAAGCCCGGCCACCCGCCGGGCTTTTGTTTTTTGGCATGTCGTCCGAACTGCGCCTGATGCTAGGCGATTTAGGCTCTGTCGATGTGAACGCGCATGCGCCCGGCCAGATCCTGGATATACTGCCAGGCGACACGGCCGGAGCGCGCGCCGCGGGTCGTCGCCCATTCCAGCGCCTCCGCATGCATCTTGCTGCGGTCGAGCCCGAGCTTGAAGTGATCGGCATAGCCGTCGATCATGCCGAGATAATCCTCCTGGGTGCATTTATGGAAGCCGAGCCAGAGGCCGAAGCGGTCGGAAAGCGAAACCTTCTCCTCGACCGCCTCCGACGGATTGATCGCCGTCGACTGCTCGTTTTCCATCATGTGCCGCGGCAGAAGATGGCGCCGGTTGGAGGTGGCGTAGAAGAGCACATTGTCCGGTCGTCCTTCGACGCCGCCGTCGAGCGCTGCCTTCAGCGACTTGTAGGCGGTGTCGTCGTGATCGAAAGAGAGATCGTCGCAGAAGACGATCACGCGGTGCGGTGTGTCCTTCAACAGGTCGAGCAGGTTGGGAAGGCTGGCGATATCCTCGCGATGGACTTCGACCAGCTTCAGCGAGACGCCGCTTTCGCGCCTGACATCCTCGTGCACGGCCTTGACCAGCGAGGATTTGCCCATGCCGCGCGCGCCCCAGAGCAGCACATTGTTGGCGGCATAACCGTCGGCGAAACGCACCGTATTCTCATGCAGGATGTCGCGCACGTGATCGACGCCGCGGATGAGCTTCAATGCCACCCGGTTCGGTCGCTTGACCGGCTGCAGATGCTGGCGCGATGGTGCCCAGACGAAACAGTCGGCGGCATCCCAGTCGTTGAGGGTAGGCGCCGGTCCGGCAAGACGCTCGACGGCGTCTGCGAGCCGTCTCAGTTCGGCAAGCAGGGCTGTGTTGATTTCCTCGGTCATCGGTGGCCTCCTGATTTCTCACTGCGGCAATCTGCTTTGATCTTTGGATGCCGGGTACCATGGCGTTTTGACGGCGGAAAGGTTATGAGGCAGCGGAATCGGTACTGTTTCCGGCTGTTTCTGTTGCATTCATCGAAGCGGTAACTATAGTCCGGCAACCTGAAAAGAGAGGCGGAGTTCCGCCGCCCAAGCCTGAGGAGTTTAGCATGTTCATCACCCCGGCATTCGCCCAGAGCGCGACCGATACCGCAACGGGATTCGGCGGCTCCGGTTTCGAAATGATCATCCTGTTCGTGCCGCTGATGGTCGTCTGGTACTTCCTGCTGATCCGTCCGCAGCGCGCACAGGCAAAAAAGCGTGAGGAGACCCTGAAGGCGATCCGTCGCGGCGACCAGGTCGTCACCGGTGGCGGTCTCGTCGGTAAGGTCACCAAGGTCATCGACGACAAGGAAGTTGAAGTCGAGATCGCTGAAGGCGTTCGCGTGCGTATCGTCCGCAGCGGCATTTCGGACGTCCGCGTCAAGGGTGAACCAGTCAAGGCCGACGCAGCGTAACAAGCGATAACGGCAGGACCGCCGGATCGGAAGATCGTCGAGAGAATGTTGCATTTTTCCCGCTGGAAAACACTTCTGATTTGGCTGGTCGCGTTTGCGGCCATCGTCATCGCTGCGCCCAATTTGCTGACCGAGGCGCAGCGTTCCTCTCTGCCGGACTGGTTGCGCCACGACCGCATGACGCTCGGCCTCGACCTGCAGGGCGGTTCGCATATCGTTCTGAAGGTCGAGCGTTCCGATATCGTCAAGGACCGCCTGGAGCAGGCGGTCGCCAATGTGCGCAACGCGCTGCGCGGCGCCGGCATCCGCTACACCGGGCTGACCGGCAATGACCAGACCGTCACCGTCCGGATCACCGATCCGGCCCAGACACAGGCGGCGGTCGATCTCCTCAAGCCTTTGACGACGGCTGCGGGACGTTCAGGACCAGAGATCGCGCTGCAGCAGGGCGGGGAGGGGCAACTTTCGCTGCAGATTTCCGACGCCGGCATTACCGCCGACGTCGCCTCGGCCCGGACCCGGTCGCTCGATATCGTAGGCCGCCGCATCGCCGGATTCGGCTATGACAATTTCCTCGTTCGCCCCGATGGCGCCGATCGAATTGTCGTCCAGGTGCTGGGCTCGCTCGATGCGGAGCGGCTGAAAAACATCCTGAACCAGCCGGCCAAGCTTTCCTTTCATCTGATCGATGAAAGCATGTCGGGGCAGGAAGCGCTGAACGGCCGTTGGCCGGCCACATCGCAGGTGCTCTATTCGCTGGACGATCCGCCGGTACCTTATCTCGTCGACCGCACCGCCTTCGTCACCGGCAGCAACATGGTCGATATCGAGCCTGTCGTCGACCCGCAGACGCAGGATACCTCGATCACCTACCGTCTCGACGCCGAGGGCACGCAGCGGCTGGCGCAGGCGACCGGGCAGAATATCGGCAAGCACCTTGCCATCGTTTTCGATGACCAGGTAATGTCGTCACCGGTCATCGATGCGGCGATCACCGGCGGTGAGGGCCGGATTTCGGCAAACTTCTCCGAGGATGGCGTCCGCGACCTTGCCATCATGCTGCGCGGCGGCGCCTTGCCGGCGACGCTGACGAGCGTTGAGGAGCGTAGCGTCAGCCCGACATTCGGCGCCGATTCCATCTTCAGCGGCCTTATTGCCGGCCTCGTCGCCGTTGTGCTCGTCGCAGCGCTGATGATCGCGCTTTACCGTATTCTCGGCGTCATCGCCGTCGTCTCGCTCTTCTTCAACCTGATCCTCATCGTCGCGGTGCTCAGCCTTGCCGGCGCGACGCTCACCTTGCCGGGCATTGCCGGCATCGTGCTCATCGTCGGCATGGCCGTCGACTCGAACGTGCTGATCTACGAGCGCATCCGGGAAGAAGAGAAAACCACCCATTCCTTTGCGGAGGCCGTCGGCCGGGGTTTCTCGCGCGCATTCGCAACGATCGTCGACGCGAATGTCACGATCTTCATCGCCGCCATTATCCTCTTCTTCCTCGGCAGCGAAACCATCCGCGGTTTCGCGGTGACGCTGGCGGTCGGCATCCTGACGACCGTCTTCACGGCTTTCACGCTGACGCGCTCGATCGTCGGCGCCTGGCTGAGACGGCGCCATCCCCGGCATCTGCCGAAGAGTGTCCTGACCCATCTTTTCGAGCATGCCAATATTCGTTTCATGGGGATCCGCCGTTATGTCTTCACGGCCTCGGCGGTTATTTCGCTGATCGCCATGGCCGCTTTTGCCACCGTCGGTCTGCATCTCGGCATCGATTTCACCGGCGGCTCGCTGATCGAGGTAACGGCGAAGCAGGGCAATGCCGACATCGCCGATCTCAGCTCGCGTCTGAATGATCTCAATCTTGGCGATATCAGTGTCGAGCGTACCGGCGGCCCGGCGAACGCGCGGATCCGCATCGCTTCCCAGGGCGGCGGCGAGAATGCCGAACAGTCGGCGGCGACGCTGGTGCGCGGCGAGCTCCAGGAGGATTATGATTTCCGCCGAGTCGAGGTCGTCGGCCCCGCCATCTCGGGCGAATTGACGATGATGGCGACGCTCGGCGTGCTGGCAGCGCTGGCGGCGATCCTGATCTACATCTGGATCCGCTTCGAATGGCAGTTCGCAGTCGGCGCCATCGTCGCAACGCTGCACGACGTCATCATCATGCTCGGTCTTTTCGTCCTCACCGGCATCGAGTTCAATCTGACGAGCATCGCCGCGGTCCTGACCATCGTCGGTTATTCCCTGAACGACACGGTCGTGGTCTATGACCGCATGCGCGAGAATCTCAAGCGATACAAGAAGATGCCGCTGCCGATCCTGATCGATGCCTCGATCAACCAGACGCTGTCGCGCACCGTTCTGACCGCGGCGACGACGCTGCTCGCCTTGCTCGCACTCTATCTCTTCGGGGGCGACGTCATCCGCTCCTTCACCTTTACGATGCTCTTCGGCGTCGCTCTCGGCACTTTCTCTTCGATCTATATCGCCGCTCCTGTATTGATCGTCTTCCGGCTGCGGCCGGAGGCTCCCGACGGGGAAGAGAGCAACAAGACGGATGCTGGTGTAAAATCCGGCACGGTGGTTTGAAAACATGGCAAAAGGCATAGAAATCCGCGCTGCGCATTTCCCCGGGCGCGCCCCGATCGACACTTACGGCAATGGCGGTTTCCGTTTTGCCGACATGTCGCATCGCGGCTCGATCCTTTGCCTGCCTTCCGGCATTCATGGCTGGGACATGGATATGTCGAAACCGCTGTCGCCGGAAAATTTCCGCCGTGTGCTGGATGAGGCTAGTGATATCGAAGTTTTGCTCGTCGGCACCGGAACCGAGCTTCGCCGTCTGCCCGAGGAATTGAAGCTGGCGCTGAAATCGCGCGGCATCTCCTCCGATCCGATGAGCACCGGGGCTGCGGTGCGCACCTTCAATATCATGCTCTCGGAGCAGCGCGCCGTCGCCGCGGCATTGATCGCGGTCTGACGATGACGGAAGCGAATAGTACGACGAACCAGGAGATCTGCCTGGCGATGCTGCGTGACAGCGATCGCGACCGCTATCTCGCCTGTCTGCTGTCGCCGGAGGAAAAGCGCGGCGCGCTTGCAGCGCTCTATGTCTTTAATGCCGAGCTTGCCCGCGTCCGCGATCTCGTGCACGAGCCGTTGCCTGGCGAAGTCAGGCTGCAATATTGGCACGATCTGCTGGAAGGCAGCGCACATGGCTCGACGGCGGCCAATCCCGTCGCCTCTGCACTTCTGGCCGCGATCGAAACGCACCGTCTGCCGCGCAAGACGCTGATCGACATGATCGAGGCCCGCACTTTCGATCTCTATGACGATCCGATGGAGACCCGTCTCTCGCTTGAAGGTTACGCCGGCGAGACGGCATCCGCCCTGATCCAGCTGGCAAGCCTCGTGCTTTCGCCTGAGGAGGCCGCACGATCGGCCGACGCTGCCGGCCATGCCGGCGTTGCCCAGGCCGTCGCCGGGCTATTGCTGCTGATGCCGCTGCATCGCCGCCGCGGCCAGGTCTATATTCCGCTGCAGATCCTGTCGGCAACCGGTCTCGACCGCGATACCTTCCTTGCCGGCGACGACAGGGCGTGCATCTCCGCCGCCATCGAGGCTTTTGCCGGTCTTGGTCGCGAACATCTGGCGAAGGCGAGAGCGGCAGGGCCGATTGCGGCAGCCGTGTTTCCAGCCTTCCTGCCGACGGTGCTCGCCGAACCGGTGCTCGTCAAGGCGCAAAAACGCGGCGCCTCGCTGTTCGACCATCCGCTGCAGCCGCCGCAATGGCGCCGCCAGCTGCGGATGGGGCTGGCTGCGGCACGCCGGAAAATCTGACATCGGTCAAATTCGCGCAAGTCTCGCGCGGTACAACACTTCCACCGCTACCCTTTGATCGGAGACTCGGCGTGGGCATTATCGTCTGGTGCGTTCTTTTCGCCATCGTTGTTTTCTTTGCTTTTGTGGCCACACGCATGGCCGCGCAGAACAAGGAAGATGGCCTGCATGACACGGGCCTCGCCATCATCGAGTTCGGCCGCGCCTTTCCGACCGAGGCGATCCGCCAGTTGCAGGCGACGGAAAACGGCCAGGCAATCTTCGTACGCCTGCACGATAACAAGGCGGGCTTCATGCGCAACATGTCGCGCCACTTCGCCTGCCATCTGATCGAGCCGGGCCGCGTGCGTGTCGTCGGTTCGGAAACGGGCAGGGGACTGATGGTCGACTTCCTCGATGCGCCCCATCACAATGGTGATTTTGAATTCGCTTCCGCCAAGGAGGCTTCCGAAGTGTCGCTCTGGCTGCTCGGCAATTATATTGCCGAGCCGGATAAGGACCTGCCATCCGGCAATCTGCCGGCGGCGAACAAGCAGTAGAAGCGCCGGTCAGGCGCTCTCGGCAAGCGTCAGACTCTGGCCAAGCCAGGCGGCGCAGTCTGCCAGCGCGCGGCGCGCGATCAGTTGCCGCTTCATGATCGTCTTGTCCTTGCCGCGGAAACGCTTGACGCCTTCGGGTTTTACGATCGAACCGGGTTGGAGCTCCGGAAACAGCCCGAAATTGATGTTCATCGGCTGGAACGATCGTTTACCCGGCTCCTCGTCGGTGACGATATGACCACCGGTGATATGGCCGAGCAGCGAGCCGAGCGCCGTCGTCGCCGGCGGCAGCGAGATCGCTTCGCCCTTGCGTTCGGCGGCGGCGAAACGCCCGGCCAGCAGCCCGACGCTGGCGCTTTCGACATAACCCTCGCAACCGGTGATCTGACCGGCAAAGCGCAGGCCGGGCCGCGATTTCAGCGTCAGCGACGGGTCGAGCAGGGTGGGGGAGTTCATATAGGTGTTGCGGTGCAGGCCGCCGAGACGGGCAAATTCTGCATTTTGCAGACCCGGGATCATCCGGAAGATGTCCGCCTGTGCGCCATATTTCAGTTTCGTCTGAAAGCCGACCATATTGTAGAGCGTGCCGAGCGCATTGTCCTGCCGCAGCTGCACGACGGCATAGGCCTTGACCGTCGGATTATGCGCGTTCGTCAGCCCCATCGGCTTCATCGGCCCGTGGCGCAGCGTCTCGCGGCCGCGTTCGGCCATCACTTCGATCGGCAGACAGCCGTCGAAATAGGGCGTGCCTTCCCATTCCTTGAAACCGACCGTGTCGCCTGATACCAGCGCGTCGACGAAGGCATTGTACTGCGCCTCGTCCATCGGACAGTTGATGTAATCCTTGCCGGTGCCGCCGGGACCGACCTTGTCGTAGCGCGACTGATACCAGCAGATATCCATGTCGATGCTCTCGCGGTAGACGATCGGCGCGATGGCGTCGAAGAAGGCGAGCGAATCCTCGCCCGTTTCCGCCTGGATAGCGTTTGCGAGCGACGGCGCCGTCAGCGGTCCGGTGGCGACGATGGCGAGATCCCAGTCGCGGGGCGGCAGGCCGGTGATCTCTTCCCGCACGACCGTGATGAGCGGGTGCTCGTGGATTGCCTTGGTCACGGCCTCAGAGAAGCCATCGCGATCGACGGCGAGTGCGCCGCCGGCCGGCACCTGGCATCGATCGGCAGCGGCCATGATCAGCGAGCCCGCCATGCGCATTTCGGCATGGATGACGCCGACGGCATTGCTAGTCGCATCGTCGGAGCGGAAGGAGTTGGAGCAGACGAGTTCGGCCAGGCCGTCGGTCTTGTGCGCATCGGTGCCGCGTACGCCGCGCATTTCATGCAGGATGACGGGAATGCCGGAACTGGCGATCTGCCAGGCGGCTTCCGAACCGGCAAGCCCGCCGCCGACGACGTGGATGGGGGAATAGGAGGAGGTCGTGTTCATCCCGGGCTGATATCATGTCGGCAGGTGCGATCCAACACCCCGGAATCAAAAACGGCGCCTGATGGCGCCGTCTTGGAAGCATCGTGCCCGTTATTAACGGAACGAGCGGGATGCGATATTGCGGATGTCGTAGCGGCTGACGCCGATATCGGACAGGGTCTGGTTGGAAAGGCCGCCGAGTTCGTTGAGCGTACGGCGGTAGCTGAGCCAGCTTTTTGCAATGCGGATCGGGTTCATCGTTTTCTTCCTATGTCCGCGGGACGGCGGGATCGCCTGTCTCTCTGCGGTTGGTGTTTATATAGGCGATATCGGTCCTATTGTGCAGTGCAAATAAAAGGCGTCTGCCATGCAATTGTGCAATGTGATGCTCGTAAATTGGGCGGTGAATATTTTTTGAGCGGGCTAAAGAAGCGGAAAAACATGCAACCGCGGTGCCAGCCGCATGCAGACAAAAGAAAACGCCCGCTGTGGGTACAGCGGGCGTTTCAATCGAGAACAATCGCGCTTGGGAGGAGCCGCGATCGCCTGGAATTAGCGGGCAGAAGCCTCACGGGCAACGCGATGGATATCCGAACGGTCGATGCCGAGATCATGCAATTCGCGGTTGGTCATGCGGCCAAGTTCCGTGACGGTCTGACGATACTTGCGCCAGTTATTGAAAGAGCGAGAGAAGTTCATGTTAAGCCCCTTTCCGAGGGTTTCATCTGCCGGCAGCCACCGATCGGCGCTGACCTCTATTTGATGACTGGAATATATGTTGCGGCGCAAAAGACTAAAACAGCCAAGTTTTCAAATCACCTATGCGGCATACGCAATGCTCCAGGGGTATTTGACGCAGACTTACCGTTTTTTGGTCAACGAATAGGCAGAATGACTCTTGGGGAAGCAATCCGGTTGAGAGCGACCAATGGCGTGCCGTTGTCGAAAAACGCCGCGCTCTCCGGTGAAGCCGCCCGCCCAGCCGGAGCAAAGAAGTGTTTCGCTTCAAATTGGAAGCCGCCCATTTGTCTGCAGGCTCGGTGGGGCGGTGTGGCGATAATGTGGCGCGACGGCGCCATGCGAGGGAAAGCCCCGGACCGTCAATGCTTTAATCGGGCTGTCGCTCAACAAAAACGCCCGCCGGGGGAGGATCCGGCGGGCGTGTTATGGTGACTGGCAACTGGGAGGAGGAGTGTTGCCAGCCTATCGCAGCGCGCTGGGAGGAGGAGTGCGCAGCTGCGAATCTCGTCACGGACAAGCATCCGCGGGCGTCCGGCTGATGCCGGGCCGGGGCGCCATCCCCGTGCTTCGATACCTCAAACAAATAGTATGACTAATGATTATTTTGCAGTGCAATAAATTCATGAGTGGTATGCGTAATGCGCATGCCTCTCCGTTCATATGTCTATATTAGCGCTTCTGACGTTAGCGGCCGGTTAACACTCGATACAAGTTAGACCAATGAGGAACTTGTATATTTGCCGCAGGAGCGTTTGCGAACACCTCTGCTGCGTCTATAACGGCGAGAGCCGCAGTGCCGGCGTCGCGGAAATAAGGGGTGGAGCATGTATCGCGGCAGATTGGAGCGGGATCTCTCCCTCTGGGTGGGCAAGGGCCTGCTCGGTCAGGAAACGGCAAGCGCACTTCTCGCCGAATATGACAGCCGCCCGGCAAGTTTCAGCCTCGGCAGGGTGCTGATGGCGCTGGCGGCGGTGCTGCTTGCCGCTGCCATCCTGCTGGTCGTCGCCTCCAACTGGGAGGCCATCCCGCGCCTTGTCCGCGTCGGCGGCATCCTCGCGCTGATCTGGGTGGTGCACATCGCCGCCGCCCGGATGCTTGCCCGCGGTTCGACAGCGGCCGCAAGCGGCTTGCTGGTCATCGGCGCGATGAGTTTCGGCGGCGCCATCTCACTTGTCGGGCAGATGTATCATCTCTCCGGCGACGAGCAGACGGTGATGTATCTCTGGTTCGCCATCGCGACGATCTCGGCAATCCTGTTCCGTTCGGGCGCCGTGACCATCGTCGCCGGCTTCCTCTCCTGGGCGTCGTTCGCCGTCTACCTGCAGAATAACGACACGCATTGGATAGGCTTCGATCCCTGGATGGCGCCCATCATGGCGGCGATCACAATCGCCCTGGTGCGGTATACCGGCGCCGAGCGGGCCCGCCATCTGGCCTATCTGCTTTTGATCGGCTGGCTCGCCTGGCTCTATACTCTCTATGAGGAGATCGCCGTGGCGCTCGCCTTCGCGATCGGCGGCATGGTGGCCTTCGTCCTGACGGCGTTGCCGCTCCCGCGGATCGCCTCCCTGGTCAGGAGCGCCGGTGCGGCCCCGGCCTTCTACAGCTTCCTTGTCGCCGCGATCGGCTTCCTGCTGCTGCATATCGAGATCGAGGACGGCTGGCGGCTGGTGGTGCTTGGCGTGGCGACGCTTGCCGCTTCCGTGCTGGCAATCGCCCTGCATGGCAGGAATAACGGCGCGGTGCGTTATCTCGCCTACACCACCTTTGCCGCCGAGATGCTGTATCTTGCCTCCGTCACCGTCGGCTCGATCCTCGGTACGTCGAGCCTCTTCCTGTTCTCCGGTCTCGTGGTGGCACTTGTCGCGTGGATCGTCATCCGTCTCGAGCGGCGTTTTTCGGCGAATGCACAGTCGGCGAATGGACAGGGGGAGCGCGCATGAGCTCGTTCATGGCAAGGCTGCAATCCGGTAGGGGTTATCTCTTTTCGGCGATCATCGTCGCCGGTCTGCAGACCCTTATCCTCGGCACGATCATCCAGAGCCGGGCGTCTATCCTCAGCAATGGCGCCGAGGTGCTGCTGAAGACGGCGCCCGTCGACCCGCGCGATTTCCTGCGCGGCGATTACGTCGTCTTGAACTACGACATTTCTTCGGTGCCGGTGCAGACGGTTTCCGGTGGCATTCCGGCCGAGCCCGGCGAACGCGTATTATGGGTTCGGTTGAAGAAGCAGGAGGACGGTTTCTGGACGGTGATCGAATCGTCCTTTCATGAACTGTCGCCGCAGCCGGAGACCGTGATCCTGCGCAGCCAGCCATTCTACAGCGGCGGACTTGCCGCCGGCGACAGCATCCGTGTCGAATACGGCATCGAGCGCTATTACGTTCCGGAAGGCGAGGGCAAGCCGATCGAGGAGGCCCGCAATGACGGCAATGTCGCTATATCAGTGCGGGTTTCGCCTGATGGAAGCCCGCAGATTCGCAGCCTTCTCGTTGACGGCAAGCCGGTTTACGACGAGCCGCTTTACTGATCCGGCGGCACTTCTTAGCAGGGCGGCTTCTGAAGCGCAGATCGCTGTCATTGACCGTTCATTTTTCCTTTGCCTCGGCCAAATCGGGTGATATAGAGACGCCGCGCTCCGGAAGGCCTCATGCGCAGGCATAGGCATGCGGTTTTGTGAACGCGGGTATGGTGAAATTGGTAGACACGCCAGATTTAGGTTCTGGTGCCGCAAGGCGTGGGAGTTCAAGTCTCTCTACCCGCACCAAGCTGTTTGCAGGCGGGAGACTGAGAATCGGTTGTTCCAGAACAATTGAAAGTTGTCCCGAATAGCCCGCGAGTGCCGTTCCGCTTTGGGCGGAATGATACGGAATTGGAAAAGCCACGCGCGGCACGCTGCCGGCGTCGTGCTCATTGAAACGAACGGCGTCTGGGCACGGCCGCCACGACATGAAGGTAGGAAGACATGCAGGTTATCGAAACGCTCGCTGAAGGGCTGAAGCGCGAAATCAAGGTCGTTATCCCGGCCAAGGACATGGAAGACAAGATGAATGAGCGTCTTGCCGATGTGAAGGACAAGGTTCGCATCAACGGCTTCCGTCCGGGCAAGGTCCCCGCTGCTCACCTGAAGAAGGTCTATGGCAAGTCGATCATGGCCGACCTCGTCAACGAGATCGTCCGCGAGCAGCCGGCCGCCATCCTGTCCAGCCGCGGCGAAAAGTCGGCCACGCAGCCGGAAATCGCCATGACGGAAGACAAGGACGAAGCCGACAAGATCCTCGCCGCCCAGCAGGATTTCGAATTCACGCTCTCCTATGAAGTGCTGCCGCCGATCGAACTGAAGTCGGTCAAGGGCATCAAGGTCACGCGCGAAGTCATCGACATCTCGGACGACGAAGTCAACGAGCAGGTCCTGAAGGTCGCCGAAAGCGCTCGCGCCTACGAGACCAAGACCGGCAAGGCCGCCAACGGCGACCGCATCACCATGGATTACGTCGGCAAGGTCGACGGTGAAGCCTTCGAAGGCGGCACCGACCAGGGCGCCGAACTGGTGCTCGGCTCCGGCCGTTTCATTCCTGGCTTCGAAGACCAGCTCGTCGGCGTCAAGGCTGGCGATGAGAAGACCATCACCGTGACCTTCCCGGCCGACTATCCGGCCAAGAACCTCGCCGGCAAGGAAGCGACCTTTGATGTCACCGTCAAGGATGTCGCAGCCCCCGGCGCTGTCGAGATCAACGACGAACTCGCCTCCAAGCTCGGCATCGAATCCGCCGACCGCCTGAAGGAAATCGTTCGTGGCCAGATCGAATCGCAGTACGGCTCGCTGACCCGCCAGAAGCTGAAGCGTCAGATTCTCGACCAGCTCGATGAGATGTACAAGTTCGAGACCCCGAACTCACTCGTCGACGCCGAATATAACGGCATCTGGAGCCAGGTGAACAACGACCTCGCCCAGTCCGGCAAGACCTTCGAGGACGAAGACACGACCGAAGAAAAGGCACGTGAGGAATACAAGACGCTCGCCGAGCGTCGCGTCCGCCTCGGCCTCGTTCTCTCCGAAATCGGCGAAAAGGCCGGCGTCGAAGTCAGCGAAGACGAAATGCAGCGCGCCATCTACGATCAGCTGCGTCAGTATCCGGGCCAGGAAAAGCAGATCCTCGAATTCTTCCGCAGCCAGCCGGGTGCCGCCGCTTCGATCCGCGCGCCGATCTTCGAAGAAAAGGTCATCGATCACCTGCTGACCGAAATCGACGTTACCGACAAGAAGGTGACGAAGGAAGAACTGCTCGCCGAGGAAGAAGGCGAGGCTAAGGCCGAGACCAAGAAGGCCGCGCCGAAGAAGAAGGCTGCCGCCAAGGCCGAAGCAGTTGACGCCGGTGAAGGCGAAGAAGCCGCACCGAAGAAGAAGGCTGCTCCGAAGAAGAAGGCGGCTGACGAAAGCGCCGAATAATCGCTTTTCAGTTCAGAAGTTTGGAAGGCCTCGCCATCGTGCGGGGCCTTTTTCTATTATCTGGGGCAGTTTCATTCTCGCCGCCTGCTCCATTGTGCCTATTCATCCGGAACAACAAAGAGTTGCAATAAAGTATAATTCGATGCAGATTTCGCTGATGGTGGGGAGGACCTGAAGATGACTGCAAAGCATGACATGAAGAAGCTTGTGGAGGAAATCTATGCTGTGCGTGACCGCGGCGATATCGAGGGCACGCTGGCGCTGATCGGCGAGGGGTGCACCTTTCGCATGGCCGGTAATACACGGCTGGCGCCCTTTTCGACTGAAGCAAGCGGGCATGCCTTTCGCCAAGCGATAACGCAGCTCATCACGGTATGGGATCTATCGAATATCAAGACATCAGGCATCTATGTCGACGAAGATGAGCACATGGTCTTTGCCCACCGCGAAGGCGAGGTCAGGCACATCCCATCGGGCGTGAGCTTCCATACGGAATTCGTCGACAAGATCCATTTCCGGGATGGGAAACCGGTCAAGATCGTCGAATTCGTCGACACGCTGCAAGTGGCCGAGACGAGCCGGATCATCCAGCTCGCTTAAACGGCCTCCAAAGTCCGAGCGCTTCAAAGCGCGTTGTCAAACTTGATTTGGGGTTTGGTGCGGCCGACAGGGCGTCGGCCGCCGTTAAGATTTAGCGCTCAATGCGCTGTCAGTTGCGCGACTTTCCTGACATGGTTGACGGCTGCTGCGCCGCCGGCGGTCTGGGTGAAGAGGTGGAGCGTTTCCTCTTCGTCGTCGGCGACAGGCGTCAGGGCCTGATCCATATAGGTCTTCGACTTGGCATCCCTTGAAATCAGGAATGCCGAAATCGTCAGGCCAATGATCGTGCCGGCGAGCGAGGCATGTTTGCGGAAGGTTTCCCAGGCGAAGCGCGGCCAGAACACCAGCGGATTTTCGCGCGGCAGGTCCGGGCGACGCTCCGACGGCGTCTTCAGGCGCAGCAGGCCGCTTTGCAGTGGATGCACGTTTTCCAGCGGCACGGTGGTCGCGAAGGAGACGAGAACCTTGACGAGCCTTGCAAGCGGGACGCCGGTTGCCACGGCGCGGCGCAGCAGCGTCTTCATATGATCAGGCGAATAATAGAGCGACCAGGCCTCGTGGTAGATGTCTTCCCACTGCTGCTTGCTCATCTTGGGATGCGCGGTGCAGACATGCTCGACATCGTAGATGTTGAGATCGGCATCCATCTCGACGCCCTTCTTCCATAGGACCTGATGGTCCTCGGAGCCCGGCAACGGCGTCAGGATGAAGAATTCGATGACGTCGAGCGGCAGCTCTTCCTGGATGATCGTAATGTCGCGGCGGATCGATTCCGGCGTATCGGCGGGGAAGCCCAGGATATAACCGGCAAGCGTCATGATGCCCTGCGCCTTCCAGGCGAGCAGCATCTTGCGGTATTCGGTGATCTTGTTCTGGTTCTTCTTGGCGGCGGTCAGATTGTCCGGATTGACGTTTTCGAGGCCGATGAAGACACGGGTGACACCGGCGCGGCGGGATTTCTCGATGAAATTCGGGATCTTGTGGCAGAGCGTGTCGACCTGGATCATCAAGCCGAGCGGAATGCCGTCGCGCTCCTTGAGCTCGATCAACCGGTCGAAGATCGCTTCCCAATCCTTGTTGCGGGCGAAATTGTCGTCAGTGATGAAGAATTTGTGGATGCCCTGCGCCCAGTTCATCCGCACCAGCTTTTCGACGTCGTCGGCCGAGCGGAAGCGCGATTTGCGTCCCTGCACGTTGATGATGGTGCAGAACGAGCACTGATAGGGACAGCCGCGTCCGGCATCGAAGCTGGTGCTGAGCCCGAGCGTGCGCTGGATATTGTCTTTCGGCAGGAAGGGAACCGGCGTGCCGCCGATACCGGGAAGGTCGTTCATGAAATTGTAGAGCGGCTTCAGCTCGCCGGCGGCGGCGTCGCGCAGCACCATGTCGAGCCGGCCCTCGGCCTCGCCGGCAAACATCGAGATGCCCATGTCGCGGCAGGCATCGAGCCCGACCGCCTTGCCATCCAGCATCGACAGGCAGCCGGAAACATGGAAGCCGCCGATGGAAACCGGCAGGCCGGCATCGCGGAAGGGCCGGGCGATATCGAGGGCGCGCGGATACTGGTTGGTCTGGACACCGACGAGCGCGATCATCCCGAAATTGTCGTGACGCTTGAACTGCGCCAGCAGTCCGGCAAAATCGATCCGCGTATTGGTCTCGTCAATCACGGTGATGTCGATCGCCGTATCGTCTCCGAGCACCTTGCGCTCGGCGCATTCCGCGGCGATGCCATAGAGTGCCGCGAGCGAATTGGAGGGAATCATCGCCCGCCACCAGCGGATGACATAACCGTCATCGTCATAATGCGACGGCTTGATCAGGATCAGCTGAAAACGTCTGCGGGCAGCTTCCAAGACTTGGGACAAGAGTATCTATCTTTCTTTAGAAGCTTTTGCCCGAAGGCAAAATGGATTTGAAGACATCTATCAGGCACGGCGTATCAATGCGATTTAGGCGGTCAAACTAAGGCGTAAAAAAAGACACGGCGCGTAAACGCTTTCGCGAAACTTGTCATTCCTCAATATACTACCCGATATCGAGCAGCAATGCGCGGTGGTCGGAGACCTCAGGCGCCTCGACCACCTCGAATTTGGCAACCTTCACCGCCGGTGTAACCAGCATGTAGTCGGCAAAGCGGCCCTGCTTCAGATAGTAGGAGGTTCGCGTGTCTACAAGGCCGTTTCCGGTGACGAGATCGGAAAGCCCGAGTCTGGCGAGCATGGTGAAGGTCGCGCTGTCGGGCAACACATTGAAATCGCCGCAGACGATCAGCCCTTCGTCACCGGGCCAGACGCGCTCGATGAGCCCGACCAGCGCTGCGGCCTGCGCCTCGCGCGCCGCCGTGTCATCCTTGCCTGCGGGATCGCGCAGGCCATGCATGTGGGCGATGGTGACGGTCGAAGCGTGCTCATGGCTGAAGAGGCGGATGCAATGGGCGTTTCGCGGCCGGGGATGGTCGCCCCAGCCATCAGCGGAAAAATGGCCATGCACGAAGTCCAGCCCCTGGGCAATGACGGAATGGGTCTTGCGCACGAAGGTCGCAAGCCCGAATTCGGCGGCAATGGCGGTATCGCCGTCGGACAGCTCGCCTCTCGATGTCGGGCAGAAGAAGCCGTCGTGGCCGGGCAGGGCGGCGCTGACCTCCGTGAATAGATTGAGGCGCTGTGGCAGCTCCAGCCCTGCATCCCGATAGATCGACCATCCGCAGCCCGTACCCGGCGCCCGCAGCACCTCCTGCAGGCACAGCACGTCCGGATCTGTCTGCCTGACATAGCCGATCAGGGCCTCATGCAGCCTGCCGCCCCACGCGTTCAGCGAAATGATGCGCAATGTCGTTCGGCTCCGTTTGGCGGCCGGATCTGCTGTCTACACGGCGAGCTTTAGAGTTCCGACTTGATGTCGCCCATCCGGTTCCAGGCATCGAGGCCGGCGATCTTGTAGGCTTCGGCAAGCGTCGGATAGTTGAAGGTGTTTTCGACGAAATATTCGACCGTCCCTTTGAGATTGAGCACCGCCTGGCCGATATGGACCAGCTCGGTGGCGCCTTCGCCGACGATATGCACGCCGAGCAGACGGCGAGTCTTCAGCGAGAAGATCAGCTTCAAAAGGCCGGTGTCGAGGCCCATGATATGACCGCGCGAGGTTTCGCGGAACCGGGCGATGCCGCACTCATAGGGAATACCGCGCTCCTTCATCTCCTCTTCGGTCAGGCCGCAGGTCGAAATCTCCGGCACGGCATAGATGCCGTAGGGGAAATATTTCGGCGGCTCCTTGGCGACCGCGCCGATCGCGACGCGGGCGGCGATGCGGCCCTGTTCCATCGAGGTCGAGGCAAGGCTCGGAAAGCCGACGACGTCGCCGGCGGCGTAGACGTTGGCAACCGATGTCTGGAACGTCTCCGGATTGACCTTGAGACGGCCGCGGCTATCGGCTTCGAGGCCGATGGCCGGAAGGTTCAGCGCGTCAGTCGCCCCCATGCGGCCGGCGGCGAAAAGCACCATGTCGGTCGTCAGGCGTCGGCCACTGTCGAGCGTCAGCTCGACCTTGCCGTTGTCGAGCGTCTCAACCTTGTCGGCCTTCTGGCCGAGCAGCAGCTTCATGTTGCGGTCGCGCAGCTGATAGGTGAAGTCCTCGACGATTTCCTTGTCGATGAAGTCGAGCATCGTCGCCTTCGGGTCGATGACGGTGACGGCCGTGTCGAGCGCGCTGAAGATCGTCGCATATTCGATGCCGATGACGCCGGCGCCGATGACGACCATCGATCGCGGCAACTCCTGGATGTCGAGCAACTCGTCGCTGTCGAGTACAGTCTTGCCGTCGAAAGGTATGTAATCGGGACGGAACGGCTTTGTGCCGACGGCGAGCAGCACGCTGGCGGCGGTGACCTGCGTGGTCTCGCCGTCATCCTTGATCACCTGCAGCGTCGACGCATCGATGAAGCTCGCCTTGCCGCGAATGTGCTGCACGCGGTTGCGGGCGAACTGGTGTTCCAGCACCTCGACCTCGTGGTTCAGCGTGATCAGCAGGCGGCGGCGCAAATCATCTGCGCTGATCTCTTCCTTGACGCGGTAAGACCGGCCGTAGAAACCGCGTTCGCGCCAGCCGGAGAGGTTGAGCGCGGTCTCGCGCAGCGTTTTGGAGGGGATGGTGCCGGTATGGACGGACACGCCTCCGACGCGTTTGCCCTGCTCGATAACAAGCACTTTCTTGCCGAGTTTTGCAGCTTGGATGGCGCCGCGGCGCCCTGCGGGACCGCTGCCCACCACAACGAGATCGTACTGAAGCATCATCAAGCCCCGGATTGGAAAGGAATCATTTTGCGACGCAAAATGTCGCCCGTCCATCGTTAGCCGGTCAATGTTACAGATTGTTTTACGGCCGCCTGATTGGTCCTGACGGGCGCTTTTTCGGGCAAGTGAGCCCTTCGGGAAACAGCTTTACGCCATGATGTCGGCGCGCGACGGTTTTCATGCGCGGGTGATGTAGTCCGCGGAAATATCGCTGACCTTGGTAACGCCGAGCAACGCCATATTGCTGTGCAGTTCCGTCTTCAGGATGTCCGCCGCCTTAAGCACGCCCGGTAACCCCGCGACGGCTGCGGCATAAAGGAACGGCCTGCCCACGAACACGAAACGGGCCCCGAGCGCGAGAGCCTTCATGATATCAGTTCCACGCCTGAAACCGCCATCGACCATGACGGCAACGCTGTCTCCGACACGTGCTGCAATCTCCGGAAGCACCTGAAGCGGTGAAGCGGTGCCGTCAAGCTGGCGGCCGCCATGGTTGGAGACGATCACTCCATCCGCCCCGGTGTCGGCAGCCCGGGCCGCGTCGTCAGGATGCATGATCCCCTTGACCACAAGTTTGCCGGACCACCTGTTGCGTATCCGCTCCAAATGATTCCAGTTGAGGTGGTCGCGCCTGCCGAAATCGCGCGTGACGTTCGAGGAGATGATCGGCGCGCCTCTTGTGGCATAGGAATTTTCAAAATGCGGAATGCCGTGCCGAACGATCGTGCGCAAGAATGTGCCGGTGGTCCAACGCGGGTGCGAGATGCCCTGCCATGCCAGGCGCAGACCTGGACGCAAAGGCGTCGAAAATCCGGCCCTTACATTGTTTTCCCGATTTGGCAGCGTGGCTGTGTCCACGGTCAGCAGAAGTGTGCGCAAGCCGGCGGCGCCGACGCGATCGATCAGAGCATCGATACGATCGGGTTCGCCGGGGAGATAGGCCTGAAACCACGCTTGTGGCGAAACCGCAGCGATCTCTTCCAAGGGGATAAGTGAGGAACCGCTTATAATCATCGGGATTCCCGACTGTTCCGCTCCCCGCGCGAGCACGATGTCACCTCGATAGGCCATCAGCGCGCTGATACCCATCGGCGCGATGCCGAATGGTGCGGCATGGGTCTTGCCGAAGAGGCTCGTCTCGGTGCTGCGTTTCGAGACGTCCCGAAGGACACGAGGCCGGAAGGCATAGGCCTGGAAAGCTTCCGCGTTATGCCGCAGCGACGCATTGGTCTCGGTCGCGCCGGCGATATAACCGAACAGAGGCTTTGGCAGATGTCGCCGCGCCTTCATTTCAAAATCATCGAGGCAGAGCACGTCGCGGCAGAGCCGGGTCGATCGATCGGTGTTGCCGCTGCGGATCGTCATGGAGCTTCATCTTCTCGGTATTTCGGGCGGGCATTGTTCAGACATGGTGGTTGCAGGATTGCATACAATCCCGCACGACCAACTGCTGTCAACTCCAGCATTCCGCAGTCTTCCCACGCCGATGGGCCGCCGCAGGATCGACGTGCGGCGGCCTTGCACCTCGTCGGCGGTCGGTCCTGGCTTTTGTTCAGATCAGCTTCAGCCCCTTCAGGCTGACATGGCCGTCCTTGCCGATGATGACATGGTCGTGAACGGTGATATCGAGCGCCTTGGCGGCATCGATGATCACCTTCGTCATGTCGATGTCGGCGCGCGACGGTGTCGGGTCGCCGGAGGGGTGGTTGTGGACGAGGATCATCGCCGTTGCCGAAAGCTCCAGCGCGCGTTTCACCACCTCACGCGGATAGACCGGCGTGTGGTCGACCGTGCCGCGCCCTTGCACCTCATCGGCGATCAGCACATTGCGTTTGTCGAGAAAGAGGATGCGAAACTGTTCGCGGGTTTCGTGCGCCATGGCGGCATGGCAATACTGGATGACCGAAGACCACGAGGACAGGACCTGTTTGCTCCTGAGCTCGCTCTTCAGGGTCCGATGGGTCACAGTCGAGATCAGCTTCAGGTCGAGCGCCACGGCCTCGCCGACGCCCTTCACCTCCGTCAGCAGCGCTGCTGGCGCACCGAAGACGCCGGAAAGCGAGCCGAATCGCTCGATCAGCGCCTTGGCGATCGGCTTGGTATCACGCCGCGGGATCAGCCGGAAAAGCAAGAGCTCGAGGATTTCGTAGTCGGCAAGCGCGGTGTCGCCCAGTTCGCGGAAGCGGTCACGCAACCGCTCGCGATGACCATGATAATGTTCTTGCGCGGCGAGCGAGGCGGGCAGGGCGGTCCTGCCATTCGCCGCGGACGGCTTTTGCGGTCGTCCGCCGAAGAACGAGCGTTCGTCGGCGGCAATGGGCTCTTGCGTTGGGAAAGGCAACTCGTCGTCGGAAGATGTCGCAACAGGTCCCTTCGCCATCGGATCGTTACCCGTTGTGCGACGGCAGGCCCGGGCGGTCGAGCCCGCCCGGCGACAGCGTGAAGATCTCGCAGCCATCGGAGGTGACGCCGACCGTATGTTCGTACTGGGCCGAAAGCGAGCGGTCGCGGGTCACCGCCGTCCAGCCGTCGGCCAGCACCTTCACATGCGGTCGGCCGAGGTTGATCATCGGCTCGATGGTGAAGATCATGCCTTCGCGCAGTTCCGGCCCCTCATTGGCGCGGCCGTAATGCAGGATGTTCGGCGAATCATGGAACAGCCGGCCGACACCGTGGCCGCAGAAATCGCGCACCACCGAACAGCGCTCGGCCTCGGCATAGGTCTGGATCGCCTCGCCGATCGCGCCGGTGCGGGCGCCCGGCCTGACGGCTGATATGCCGCGCATCAGCGATTCATAGGTGACCTCGAGCAGGCGCTCGGCGGCGCGCTTGATCGTGCCAACAGGATACATCCGGCTCGAATCGCCGTGCCAGCCGTCGAGCACGAAGGTAACGTCGATATTGACGATATCGCCTTCGCGCAGCGGCTTGTCGTTCGGAATGCCATGGCAGACGACGTGATTGATCGAGGTGCAGGTCGATTTGGTATAGCCGCGATAGTTCAGCGTCGCCGGATAGGCGCCGTGCTCCAGACCGAAATCGAAGACGAATCGGTCGATCTCATCGGTCAGCATGCCGGGTTTGACGATGTCGGCAAGCGCATCGAGGCAGCGCGCGGTCAGCTGGCATGCCCTGCGCATACCCTCGAATGCTTCAGCGTCATAAAGCCGGATGGCGCCGGTATTCTTCGGCGGCGCGGAAGAGGCTTCGATATAGTTCACCATTGCAGGGCCTTAGCGGAGATTATTAGATTTGTTCATAATGCAGCTATGCCGGGTTCGTCCATCGCGATCAACCGCCAGGACGAGATTTCTGACCGGATCGGATCCGTTTGGCGTGCAGCTTTCCAAATCGGTCCGAGGCCAAATCGTTGGACCGGATGGAATATCCACAATCTTCCCAAGGGGATAGGATTGATTGCCTGAAATCTCCCCGTTACTCACCGATTGGTGACAGCGGGGAAGGGGCATTCATGCTGAACGAAGCGATTAATCTTGAGATCTTACCGGAGGCCGCCGGCGAGCCGGAACGGCGCGTGCGTGATCGCGGCGCCACCGAACGCGCCATCCTTGCCGCCGCCAAGGGTCTGCTGGCCGAGCAAGGCTTCCAGAATTTCGGCATCAACGCGGTCGCCCGCCGCGCCGGCTGCGACAAGCAGCTGATCTATCGCTACTATGGCGGCCTCGACGGCCTGGTCGAAGCGATCGGCGCCGATCTCGGCACATGGGTGAAGGATCGCATTCCGGAAGACACCGGCGGCATGTTCCTGCTCACCTATGGCGACCTGATGGAGCGGCTGTCGCTTCTTCTTCTCGATGCCTTGAGAGATGATCCGTTGATGCGCCGCATCCTCGCCTGGGAAATATCGGAAAACACCGAGCAGGTGAGGCGGCTGTCCGAAGCGCGTTCGAAGGCGCTCGCTCTCTGGCTGGAGCGCATGCGCGGCTCGCTGGCGCCGCCGAAGGGCGTGGATGCAGCAGCCGTCAACGCCGTCGTCATCGCGGCGATCCAGCACCTCGTGCTCGCTGCTGCAGCCGGCGGGCAGTGCGTCGGCCTGTCGCTGAAGACATCCAAGGATTGGGAAAAGGCGGCGACGGCGCTGAAGCGCATCGTGCGCGGCGTCTACGGTTGAGATCTGCTCATCCACAGGGGGCGGGTTTCGCGTTAACCTTAACAAATGGTTTGCGTTGCGCGGGCCTGGTTAAGCCGACAGTGTGGCGGTGAGCAGAGATGGTATGAGTGAGAGTGCCCGAGTTGACGCCCATGGGAACGAAGATCGCTAAAGCCGCGTTTCTGGTGACGGCGATGATGTTTTTCGCAGTCCTGGCGCTGGATATTGCAATTCCGACGCTGGTGCTTTGCATCATGGCATTGTCAACCTGGTTGGTCTCCCTCGATCTGCCCGTCGCGCGCAAGCATGGAGGAGAGGCCGCATGAAGTGGTTTCTGATCTTCTGGGCCGGCCCCATCGTCTTTCTGGGCGGATGGTACTGGCTCTCCTATTACGACATGAATTTCGGCATCTTCATGCTGTCGCGGCAGGTCCATGACCTGACGTTCGAGCTTTACGGAAAGGCGCTCGGCATTCCGCCGGAGACGATCCCACCGCTCGTGGCCCGCGCGATCGCGGTCGACAGCCTCGTCGTCTTTGCCATCCTCGGCTTCAGAAAGCGCAAGTCGATCATCGCCTGGTGGACGGCGCGTCAAGCGCTGAATTCGTCTCCCGACCTTGCCAGCAAGGAAAGCCTGTCGAGCGCGCCCTGAAGGATGAAACTTGCCGCGGCCGAATCGATCCGTTCGGCCCGCTTGGCGCGCGAGACGTCCATTTCGAGCAGCGTCCGTTCGGCCGCGACCGTGGAAAGCCGCTCGTCCCAATAGACGAAGGGCAGCGCCGTCTTCTGCTCCATGTTGCGCACGAAGGCGCGCGTCGCCTGTACGCGCGGACCCGCCGATCCGTCCATATTCATCGGCAGGCCGATGATGAAGCCTGCGACCTTTTCCGATTGTGCAAAGTCCAGCAGCGTCTGCGCATCGATGGTGAACTTGACGCGCCGGATCACCGTGCGCGGCGTGGCGAAGCGCCGCCCGAGATCGGACATCGACAGCCCGATCGTCTTGGTGCCGAGATCGAGGCCGGCAATCGCCTGTCGCGGGGCAAGCGTCTCGGCCATTTCCTCGATCGTCAGCACCGTCATCGCCATGTCATCCCGTCAAAAGAAATTGAAGTCGCCGCCGCTTTTCTTTGCGGCCGCATAAGATATGTCCTTAGAGCATGATGTTGAAAAGCGTGAGCGCTTTTCGGACCTGTTTTTACATCACGTAATAAAGGAGACATTTCATGAAGATCACCTGGCTCGGCCATTCCGCCTTCCGCATCGAGACATCAAAGGCGAAGATCCTGCTCGACCCGTTCCTCAGCTATAACGCCTCCTTTTCCGGCCAGGATATCAAGGATGTTTCGGCAGGCGTCACCCACATCCTGCTGACCCATGGCCATGGCGATCACGTCGGCGACACCGTGGCGCTTGCCAAGGAAACCGGCGCCGTCGTTCTCGCCAATGCCGATCTCGCCGCCTGGCTCGGCTCCAAGGGTGTCGACAAGATCGAGATGGGCAATACCGGCGGCACGATCGCGCTCGGCAGCTTCTCGGCGACCTTCACCAATGCGCTGCACTCATCTGCCCAGATCACCGAAGACGGCGTCTCGCACGCGCTCGGCAACGCCAACGGCCTGATGCTGCACTTCGACGACGAAGCCTCGATCCTTGCCATGGGCGATACCGACATCTTCTCCGACATGGCGCTGATCAATGAATTGCACCAGCCCGATATCGGCCTCGTGCCGGTCGGCGACCGCTTCACCATGGGTGGCGCGGTGGCGGCACTTGCCTGCCGGCGTTATTTCAACTTCAAGACCGCGATCCCCTGCCACTATGGCACCTTCCCGATCATCGACCAGACGGCCGAAAAATTCGTTGCCGGCATGGAGGGATCGCAGACGGATGTGAAGGCGATCAAGCCCTCCGAGAGCCTGTCGATCTAGCAAAACCCCGTTGCGTAAGGCGGACATGGCCTTTATAGCGGGTAGGAAAAATCCTATCCGGAGAATGCCATGTCCGTCGATCTTGCCACCGTGAAGCGCGTCGCCCGCCTTGCCCGTATTGCCGTCTCCGAGGATGAGGCAAATCGCATGGTCGGCGAGCTGAACGGTATCCTTGGCTTCGTCGAGCAACTCTCCGAAGTGAATGTCGATGGCGTCGAGGCGATGACGTCAGTCACCCCGATGGCGATGAAGAAGCGGAGCGATGAGGTGACAGACGGCGGCAAGGCGGCCGATATCGTCGCCAATGCGCCCGTCACCGATCATAATTTTTTCCTGGTGCCGAAAGTCGTCGAATAAGGCTTCGAAGCCTCTTTCCGACCCTGTTGCCATTTCCAGATCTGAAGCGAAAACACGATGAGCGAACTCACCAGCCTGACCATTGCCGAAGCCCGCCAGAAGCTGCGCGCCAAGGAAATCACCGCGACCGAACTGACCGAAGCCTATATCTCGGCGATCGATGCGGCCAATGGTCAGCTGAATGCCTACATAAAGGTCACGCCGGATCTCGCCCGCCTCATGGCGAAGAATTCCGACGCGCGCATCGCCGCCGGCAAGGCGGGCGATCTCGAAGGCATTCCGCTCGGCATCAAGGATCTCTTTGCCACCGTCGGTGTGCACACCCAGGCCTGCAGCCACATTCTCGATGGTTTCGAGCCCCGTTATGAATCGACCGTGACGCAGAACCTCTGGGATGACGGCGCCGTCATGCTCGGCAAGCTTAACATGGACGAGTTCGCCATGGGCTCCTCCAACGAGACGTCGTATTACGGCGCGGTCATCAACCCCTGGCGCTCCGCGGGTTCCAACCAGCAGCTCGTGCCCGGTGGCTCCTCCGGCGGCTCGGCCGCAGCCGTCGCCGCTCACCTTTGCGCCGGCGCCACCGCGACCGATACCGGCGGCTCGATCCGCCAGCCGGCAGCCTTCACCGGCACCGTCGGCATCAAGCCGACCTATGGCCGCTGCTCGCGCTGGGGCACCGTCGCTTTCGCTTCCTCGCTCGACCAGGCGGGCCCGATCGCCCGCGACGTGCGCGATGCCGCCATCCTTTTGAAGTCGATGGCAAGCGTCGATGCCAAGGACACGACGTCGGTCGATCTGCCGGTGCCGGATTATGAAGCCGCGATCGGCCAGTCGCTGAAGGGCATGAAGATCGGTATTCCCAACGAATACCGCGTCGATGGCATGCCGGATGAGATCGAAGCCATCTGGCGCCAGGGCATCGCCTGGCTGAAGGAAGCCGGCGCCGAGATCGTCGACATCTCGCTGCCGCACACCAAATACGCCCTTCCGGCCTATTACATCGTCGCTCCCGCCGAGGCATCCTCGAACCTCGCCCGTTACGACGGCGTGCGCTACGGCCTGCGTGTCGACGGCAAGGATATCGTCGACATGTACGAGAAGACACGTGCCGCGGGCTTCGGCAAGGAAGTCAAGCGCCGCATCATGATCGGCACCTATGTGCTGTCCGCCGGCTATTACGACGCCTATTATATCCGCGCCCAGAAGGTCCGCACGCTGATCAAGCGCGATTTCGAACTCGCTTTCGATGCCGGCGTCGACGCCATCCTGACGCCGGCAACACCGTCGTCGGCCTTCGGCGTCGCCGATGAGAACCTCGCCGCCGATCCGGTGAAGATGTATCTGAACGACATCTTCACGGTGACGGTCAACATGGCGGGCCTGCCCGGCATCGCCGTGCCGGCCGGCCTCGACCAGAAGGGCCTGCCACTCGGCCTGCAACTGATCGGCAAGCCCTTTGATGAGGAAACCCTCTTCAAGACCGCCCATGTCATCGAGCAGGCGGCCGGCCGGTTTACGCCCGCCAAGTGGTGGTAACCGACTTAACGATCCATTTGCGCCGATCGCAAGGCGGTCGGCGCCCGGCCTTTTTCCTGATCGACAGGCCATTTTTTCATATTTGTTCCTTCGAGCCGGAACTCAGCGCCTCGCGTTGTCCGTAACCATCATTCAGTCGATCTGACGGAGGCCGGTGCGAACTTGTCGGCTAACGCTGATAAGACCTGCTGTCGATGAGGAGGACTTCCCGCTCGTTGATATGTCCGTGAAGAAACCTTGTACCTTTAGGGATCGGTATCAGGCCGCAAAATCGGTGCATGTTGACCTCGCGCCAGATGCTCAAGCAGTTGACGCGTGATGGGTTGGAGTTCTTCAACGGCTCGAGAGCAAAGCAGAAGTCGTCGCGTCGCCCAGGCGTCAGTGAGTCTGACAAATGCGATCGGCATGGTGCGACGGCAGCGGCGCGCGGCGATCTCGGGAACAATGCCAAAACCCACGCCATCCGCCGCCATCCTGCAAATGCCCTCAAAGGTTCTGAGATGCACGCGCGGCTGCAACCTATGGCCCGCGCGGGCCGCGTGGTCATCGACATGCTGCTGAAGCGCACCTGCAAAGCCGATCTGGTCCTCGCCGAGGAGTTGAGAAAAGGCGATCCGCCTTTCCCCAGCCATGGGGTGAGTGCTTGACATGACGGCGACGAGACGATCGACCGCAAATGGCGATGTTGTCAGCGGTGACGTCTCGATCGCATCGGAGACGATCCCAATCTCCGCCAGTCCGCCTGCTATTGCCTTGACGATCTCGGAACTCGGCCGCTCGGAGAGATCGACGTCGATGCGGGGATGCGCCGCCAGCCACGGTCCAAGACGGCCGGGTAGAAATTCGGCCATTGCCGCGGTATTGGCGAGGAGCCTGATCGTGGCCCGGACTCCGCGCGCATGCTCTGACAATTCCGCCTGCATCGTTGCCACTTGGCGCAAAACGAGACGGGCATGATGCGCCAATGCTTCTCCGGCCCGCGTCGCGCTGACGCCCCGCCGCCCGCGATCCAGAAGCGATACGCCGCCGGATGCTTCCATCTGACGGAGTCGCTCGCTTGCCGCAGCCAAAGAAAGATTGGCCGCCGAAGCGCCATGCGTGATGCTGCCAGCCTCCACAACGGCGAGAAAGAGACGTAAATCTGCAAGATCGAAGCGCATGGCGCAAAGATAACACACGGTCAGGCTTCGGAAAAACCGAAGCCTGACGATGGAAGTTCCCGATTGTGGCCAAGCGTCGTATTGCTCTAAGTGGCAGCATGGAGCAGATCAATTTCACCACTGTCGCAATCGCCGTCATTTTCTTTGTTGCCGGTTTCGTCAAAGGCGTCACGGGCATGGGCTTGCCCACAGTGGCCATGGGTGCACTCGGCGCGCTCCTTAATCCATTGACGGCGGCCGCGCTGCTGCTCGCGCCATCCTTCGTCACGAATGTTTGGCAGCTTCTTGCCGGTCCACGATTTGGGGCGCTTCTGCTGCGACTGTGGCGCATGATGGCGATGATCGTCATTGGCACGCTGGCCAGCTCCACCCTGCTTGCAGGCGGTAATGCCGGCCGCACCACAATAGCTCTCGGGCTCGCGCTGGTTTTCTACTCAGGCTACACGCTCCTTGCTCATCAGCACCGCGTGCCCTCCCATTGGCAGCCTTGGGCATCGCCTCTGATTGGGCTGGCAACGGGCGTCATGACAGGTGCTACGGGCGTATTCGTCATTCCCGCCGTTCCGTATCTTCAGGCGCTCGGTTTCGAGCGGGACGAACTGGTTCAGGCATTGGGCCTATCCTTCAGCATTTCGACCATTGCGCTTGCTATCGCCCTTCTCTCCCATGGGACTCTGCCAATCAGCGCACTGACGACGTCGGTGCTTGCCGTCATCCCCGCCCTAGTTGGCATGGTGGCTGGGCAGGCGATCCGCACGCGGATCAGTCAAGATGTCTTTCGGCGTGGATTTCTCGTCTGTCTCCTGATTCTGGGACTGGAAATGGCGCTTCGGCCCCTTCTGTCGCAATGACCGCTTGTGGTGGCACGAGGTGGATGTCAGTTGCTGACAACCCGGTCACGCTGCGTCTGAAGGACCTCGGGGGCCTTGAAACCCTTGCCGGCAAGGCAGGTCACCTGACCATTTGCTTCGCGACTGAAGAAGGCGGGTGCCGTCTCGGATTTCGAGGTGGCGCCTGTTATAGAAAGAAGACTTTGCGGGGAGGGCCTCATGCCGAACAATGATCTTGCGCGATTGATCGAGGCAGCCGATCGCCTCGCTGCCGGTGGGTTCACCATGGGCGCGGATTGGCAGGCGGTACACGAAATCTGCCAGCGTCACGAAGGTGAACAGCCGTTCGACTGGGGTCACGCGCTCTGCCATCGCATCGAGGGCGACGACTGGAATGCCGATTACTGGTATCGTCGCGCCGGAAAGAGACGAGGCGCCGGCTCGATGGCCGACGAGTGGTCGGCGATGCGGACGGAACTCTCTGCAAAGGCTGGAGGCTAACACCCTGACTACGCCGGTTGGAGCATAGTCAGGGTGGGTTGCCCGATTACCTGTTATTTAGTTGCGACCTGACCAGCCTCAATCCTTTTTCGGTGATCCGGTAGGGTTGGCCGCTCGAGGACTTGATGGCCCTCAGCTGCTTCAGCCTGCGGAAGAGATCGAGATCGACGCCGGGATAGAGCCAGCCATCGCGGGTGAAGCAACTGACTGCCTCGATCTTCCTGTTGTCGTCGCGAGAAATTTCGATGCGGCCGCCTTGGGCCATGAGATGCAGGATGCGCTGCTCCGTGCGAGAAATGTCCATGTGTTGAGATCCGGTATCGCGCCCGGCAGGGCGCACAAAAACGATCTGGCGCTCATTCGAACGTCAGGGCTTCGTTTTTTTCGGGCCCATGCGCGCAAGAAAACTTGCGGGCAGGGCCTTTACCGGGTCTCAGGCAGGCTCAACATAAAACACCTCGATAAGCTTTATTATTCAGCCGGGAAAATTCGGTCAAGAGCGTGCTCTCAGGTTAAAACCGGTCGAAAACCGCAATTTCCAGCCATCATCTCCTTGGAGCCACTGGTAAATTTCGCGACTCAATGGTCTAGTTGAGGGGTAACGCGGAGGTGTCGTTGATCCACATTCGCAATGCCCGCGATGGTGAAGCGGAGCTATTGAGCGAGATCGGGCTCAGGGCCTGGCAAAATGCGATGGCGTCGATCGGCGAATCGGACGCGATGATCGATGCAGCGCGCAACGCCTTTCGGAACTTCGTGGAAAACGACTGGCTGACCATCACCGTCGTCGAGCAGAACGGCCAGGTCGCAGGCTGGGCGGCGCGCGAGCGATTGGACGAAACCATCTCGGATTTCTGGATCGATCCTGCCTTCACCCGCCAGGGGCTTGGTTCGGCGCTTCTCGTCCGCATCGAAAAGGAAATCTCCGATCAGGGCTTCGAGAAGGCGGCGATGCAGACCCATTCCGGCAATAGCGAGGCGATCGGCTTCTTCCGGAAACACGGCTACAGCATCCACTGGCTCTCGGTCGCCTATAATCCGAAGCTCGACCGCGACGTGCCCTCTCTTGGACTGACGAAACAGCTCGTTTCCGATGGCGGCGGATACGGGCAGGAATTCTGACGTTTGAAAGGTGCTGCAGGAGGCGGAGGATTGCTTACTGCCGCCGGGCGTGGTTCTCGGCTCATAGCGGGCTATTCGGACGTCACGCAAAAATTGTTGCCTTCGGGATCATTCAATACGCTGTAGGCATCCGTCTCGCGGACGAATGTCGCCCCGAGGGATAGGAGCCGTTCCACTTCTTTTTGCCGGTCCGGAGCGGCGATATCGAGATGAACACGGTTGCGGGCGGTACGCTCTCCCTGGCGAAGGTGGAAGCAGAGGCGTGTTCCGGGACCATCGACCATCACCGTCGGATCCGTTTCCGGTGTCAGCCCCAATGCGGCAAGGCGGGCCAGCTCGGCATCGTCATAAGGCATCACTTCGTAGCCATCGAGCGCCGCCGCCCAGAAACGAGCAACTCGCCAGGGATTGTCGCAGTCGATGACGATTTCTTTCAGCCTTGCCATGACGCTTCTAAAACTTACCGGATCGACGCTCGGAGACGCGCTCAGCGATCGCCCCGCCGATGGCCGGCAGCAATGCGAAAAGCATGAGCTGTGGTGTTCCCTGCAACGTCAACAGGCCGGAAATGGTGAGCGCGAGCAGCAACCCTGCCAGCGTCCCGACCAGATAGGGCAGATAACCCTTCAATAACGCCTCCGTGTCGCGATGGTCCAAATCCAAGCGGCATTCGGACTCAAGATAGAGATCACAATGGTGTCGACAACTGGGGCGGTCGAAATTCGTCTCGATCGCTCGGCTTATGCGGATGTCGCCGCCCCCGGTGCAGACGGCATCTTGGCACAGACAGAAGCCGCCGACGGCAACTCTTGCGCAAGGGAAAGCCTTGCACCGCTACGCCATTTCCGTTACCTCACCAGTGGAAAAGAACAGCCTGCAAAGAGTATCAGATGACCCTTGTCGACGTCCGCACGCCTGATCCGAAACGCTTCATCCCCGGCGCCACCGGCGACTGGGAAGTCATCGTCGGCATGGAAGTCCATGCCCAGGTTCTGTCCAATTCGAAGCTCTTTTCCGGCGCTTCGACGGAATTCGGCAAGCCGCAGAATTCGAACGTCTCGCTGGTCGATGCCGCCATGCCCGGCATGCTGCCCGTCATCAACGAGGAATGCGTCAGGCAGGCGGTGCGCACCGGCCTCGGCCTGAAGGCCGAAATCAACAAGCGCTCGCTCTTCGACCGCAAGAATTATTTCTATCCCGACCTGCCGCAGGGCTATCAGATCTCGCAGTTCAAGGATCCGATCGTCGGTGAGGGCAAGATCGTCATTTCGCTCGGGCCGGATCGCCAGGGCCAGTTCGAGGATATCGAAATCGGCATCGAGCGCCTGCACCTGGAGCAGGATGCCGGCAAGTCGATGCATGACCAGCACGCGACCATGTCCTATGTCGACCTGAACCGTTCCGGCGTCGCGCTGATGGAGATCGTCTCCAAGCCCGACATGCGCTCGTCCGACGAGGCCAAGGCCTATATGACCAAGCTGCGCTCGATCGTGCGCTACCTCGGCACCTGCGACGGTAACATGGACGAAGGTTCGATGCGCGCCGACGTCAACGTCTCGGTCCGCCGCCCGGGCGAGGGTTTCGGCACGCGCTGCGAAATCAAGAACGTCAACTCCATCCGCTTCATCGGCCAGGCGATCGAATATGAAGCCCGCCGCCAGATCGGCATTCTGGAGGATGGCGGCACGATCGATCAGGAGACACGCCTCTTCGACCCGAACAAGGGCGAGACGCGCTCCATGCGCTCCAAGGAGGATGCTCACGACTATCGTTACTTCCCCGATCCGGACCTGCTGCCGCTCGAATTCGACGATGCCTTCATCAAGACGCTCGAAGCCGATCTTCCCGAGCTGCCCGACGACAAGAAGGAGCGCTTCGTGCGCGAGCTCGGCCTGTCGATCTATGACGCTTCGGTGCTCGTCTCCGAGAAGGCGATTGCCGATTATTTCGAAGCGGTCGCCGCAGGCCGTGACGGCAAGACGGCGGCAAACTGGGTGATCAACGATCTGCTCGGCGCCTTGAACCGCACCGGCAAGGATATCGAGCAGACGCCGGTTTCGCCGACCCAGCTCGGCGCCATCATCGATCTCATCAAGGCGGGAACCATCTCCGGCAAGATCGCCAAGGATCTCTTCGAGATCGTGCTCACCGAAGGCGGCGATCCCGCCGAGATCGTCGAGACGCGCGGCATGAAGCAGGTGACGGATACCGGCGCGATCGAGAAGGCCGTTGACGAGATCATCGCCGCCAATCCCGATCAGGTCGAAAAGGTCAAGGCGAAGCCGACCATGGCGGCATGGTTCGTCGGCCAGGTGATGAAGGCGACCGGCGGCAAAGCCAATCCGCAGGCTGTCCAGGCCCTCGTCAAGGCGAAGCTCGGCATCGAGGAATAAGCGGTGTACTTCGTCCGCACCGCCGGCGAACGCGACGTGGAGAAGGTGCGCGCCCTGCTGGCGGAGAGCTTTCATGCTACCTATGACGACCTCCATGGCGCAGCAAAGGTGGATGATCTCATCGCCCATCTCTTTGCGGCGGCGGCGCTGAAGGCGCGGCTGGCGCGGAAGGATGCCGAATTCCTCGTTGCCGATGACGGCCGCAATATTGGCGGCATGGGTTATGCGGCAATGTCGCAGCAATTGACGAAGACGGTCATGCTGCATCTCCTCTACGTCAGGCCGGCGCTGCAGCGCCAGGGTATCGGCCGCGATATCTTCGCCGAGCTCGAAACCTGCTTTCCGGATGCGGAGATCATGCGTCTCGAAGTCGAACCCCAGAATGCAGCGGCGATCGCCTTCTATCTCACGCACGGCTTCACCGAGGTCGGCCGCAATGAGAACAGTGGGGCCGGGCAATCCGGCATTCCCGCGCTGATCTTCGAAAAACCGCTCGAAGGGCATTGAGGCCGTGGCGGGGGAATTGCCCGACATACTCATTCGTCAGTGCCGGCGCTCGTGGCAATCTTTGCCGCCGATGCGCTCGGCGGTCATGGCGATACCACGGAAGCTGAAGCCTTCCCGGATTATGCCAGGGCCTTTGCCGCAATCGAAGCTTCGCCAGACCAGATGCTTTACGTTGCAGAGCGCGGCGGTGAGGTGGTTGGCACGTTCCAGACGATGGTGACGACGTCGCTGACCAGGCGTGGCTCCTCGGCGATGATTATCGAGGCGGTGCAGACGCGGGCCGATCTGCGCGGGCAGGGGATCGGTGCCGCGATGATCGAATTCGCCATTGCCGAGGCAAAAGGCCGCGGCATGCGGCTGGTGCAGCTGACCTCGAATGCCCTGCGTAGGGATGCCCACCGTTTCTACGAAAGGCTGGGCTTCAGGGCCTCGCATCTGGGCTTCAAGATGGCTTTGAAATGACCCGTGGCTGTCGTGGAATCGCTGGACAATTCGGCTTCGCGACGGCATAAGCGAGGGAATGAATTCTGGTTTGGCCCGCACCCGGCGGGCACAAGGAAAAGACATGTGGAATCTTCTGGTTCAAACCTTCACCTGGTGGAACAGTCAGACGATGGGCACGCGTTTTGCGACCTGGCGTTTTGGCAAGCGTGTCGGCGAGGATGAATTCGGTAACGTCTATTACGAAGGCGGCATGTCTTCCTACGGTCTGCCGAAGCGCTGGGTGATCTACAAGGGTTATGCCGAAGCCTCCGCCATTCCGCCGGGCTGGCATGGCTGGATGCATCATCGCACCGACGTTCCCCCGTCCAAGGAAAACTACGTCGCCAAGGAATGGCAGAAGGGGCATCGCCCCAACCTCACCGGTTCGCCGCAGGCTTACCGTCCGCCGGGCTCCATCGCCGTTCCGGGTGAGCGGCCGCGCGTCACCGGCGATTACGACGCCTGGACGCCCGGCAACTGAGACGGCTCGAACGGGCAATCCCAGGCCCGGCTTTTGGCCACAATTGACCTTTACCCGCAGGTTGGCCGCGCTTGACCGCGGCCGTGAACTGAAAATGTCTGGAGACGGGTACATGAAGCTCTTCACGCGGAACATGGTGCTGCGTGCCGCCGGATCGCTGCTGGCGCTCTCGGCCCTGCTTCCGCCAGTTGCGGCAAATGCCGCACGCATCGAAAATCCGGTTGCCGTCTTCTCCGGCCTCGACAAGATCACCGGCCGCATCACGACCTTCGACGTCTATGTCAACGAGACGGTGCAGTTCGGCGCGCTGCAAGTGACACCGAAGGCCTGTTATTCGCGCGACCAGGCCGAAGCGCAGAAGATCGACGGTTTTGTTGAGGTCGATGAAATCACCCTCGACCGCAAGATCCGCCGCATTTTCACCGGCTGGATGTTCGCCGCCAGCCCCGGCCTCAATGCCGTCGAGCACCCGATCTACGACGTCTGGCTGAAGGACTGCAAGACGAGCTCGGACGTCCCGGCGCCTGACGGCGCCAAGGCGACAGCCCGCTAACGCGACCTGACGGCCGCGTTATGCTGTGGGTGTCTTGTTCCCCTTGAAAAGACCCTTGGCAAAGCGAAGCGCACCGGCGAGCACGATGAAGACGAGAACGCCGGCCTTCTTGAAGAAGGCGAGAGCGAGTGCCAGCAATCCTACCTTCGCGGCAATCTTGGCGCCCGCGCCCGCAGCGATCATTCCCGCCATCCCATAGGCCGCGATCTTGTCGCCCTCGACATAGTCGCCATAAGCCATTCCCTTGTCGAACTGTACGAGCTTGGTGACGGTCGGAATGACGCCTTCGATCTCTTTCAACTGATCGACGCCGGCGACGAAGTTGAATTGAAATACGCCCTGGCGGCCGAACACACGCACGGAATAATTCAGTGTGTGCTGCGGCTGCGTGTCGTCGCCGAAGATCAGATCCCGAGCCCAGTGCATCGCATGCGCAGATCTGTCATAGTGCGGCGTGGAGGCCCAGCCGACAAGCGTGATCTTCTGAAACCCCTGCTTTTCGCGTTCGGCGTTGTTTTCGCGGATCGCGTCTTTGATGTTCTGCAGCAATTCGTCGTAGTTGGTCGTGGCGGCATCGGCGTCGGAAACATAACCGTCAGCATTGTATTCGACGGTGGAACCCCAGGCCTCGATATCGGTCGGCGCGTATTTTGCCGGGAAGATCATCCCCATCGTTCCCGCCGCCGCCGGCGGGTTTCCCCAGATATCGACGAGCACCGTCTTCGCGTCGGCAGGGCTGAGATAGTAGAAGTCGGCGGGTACGTTCAGCGTTGCCTTGGCTTCAGGCAGCTTGATCACGCCCTGCTGAAAATCGAGCTTCTCAAGCAATGGCTTTTCTGCGTCGGAAAAATCGCTCCTGTTCGCAAACATCTCTTGGTAAGGGCGTGCGCCGGCCTGACTCGTCAACAAGGCGAAAAGAATCGCGGCTGCAAAATATCGTTTCAAAATTCTATCCCCCGTTGCATTCCGGAGCCTAGCCAAACCAGGTGGAAAATCAACGTTTGGATGAATCAATCGGGCTTAAAACTTAAGGTGCGGCGACTCCATCGCCGTCGCAAGCATTACGGCATAATCGGCCTTCGGAACGTCGATCGCTCCGAACGTCTTCAGGTGCTCGGTGGTGAATTGCGTGTCGAGCAGGGTGAAGTCCCTTTCCCGTAGCCGGTCGACCAGATGCACGAGGCAGATCTTCGAGGCATCCGTGCGGCGCGAAAACATACTTTCGCCGAAGAAGGCCGAGCCGAGGGAGACACCGTAGAGACCGCCGACCAGTTCGTCGCCGTCCCAGGCTTCGACGGTATGGGCATGGCCCATGTCGAAGAGCGTCGCGTAAAGTGATCGAATCGTCTTGTTGATCCAGGTGCTCGGGCGCCCGGATGTCTCCTCCGCGCAAGCCGCGATCACCTGATCGAAAGCGTGATCGAAACGGATCTCGAAGGGTTTCCTGCGCACCGTCTTGGCAAGACTCTTCGACACATGGAAATGGTCGAGCGGCAGCACGCCGCGCAGTTCCGGTTCGACCCAGAAGATCTCCGGGTCGTCGGCGGATTCGGCCATCGGGAAGAGGCCGATGGAATAGGCGCGCAGGAGAATGTCAGGGGTGATGCCTGGTGACTTCCTGCGCGATCCTGCCATTCCTGCCCTATGCCGCCGGTGTGTTGGCGAGGTAGTGTTCCAGCCAGTGGATGTCGTAGTCGCCGTTGGCGATATCCTGGTTGGAGACGAGGTCCTGGAACAACGGCAGCGTCGTATTGATGCCGTCGACGACAAATTCGTCGAGCGCCCGGCGCAGGCGCATCATGCATTCGACGCGGGTACGGCCGTGCACGATGAGCTTGCCGATGAGGCTGTCGTAATAGGGCGGAATCTTGTAGCCCTGATAGGCACCGGAATCGATGCGCACACCGAGGCCGCCCGGCGCGTGGAAATGCGTGATCGTGCCGGGCGAGGGCACGAAGGTGCGCGGGTGCTCGGCATTGATGCGGCATTCGATGGCGTGACCGGAAAAATGCACTTCGTCCTGCGTCACCGAGAGACCGCCGCCGGAAGCGACACGGATCTGCTCATGCACCAGGTCGATGCCGGTGATCGCTTCGGTGATCGGATGCTCCACCTGCAGACGGGTGTTCATTTCGATGAAATAGAACTCGCCATTCTCATAGAGGAATTCGATCGTGCCGGCGCCGCGATATTTCAGCTTCTTCATGGCGTCGGCGCAGATCTGGCCGATTTTCATGCGCTGCTCGACGTTGAGTGCCGGCGAATTCGCCTCTTCCCAAACCTTCTGGTGGCGGCGCTGCAGCGAGCAGTCGCGCTCGCCGAGATGGATGGCATTGCCTTCGCCGTCACCGAACACCTGGATTTCGATGTGGCGCGGCTTGCCGAGATATTTTTCCATGTAGACGGCATCGTTGCCGAAGGCGGCTGCCGCTTCCGTGCGCGCCGTCGACCAGGCTTCGATCAGGTCGGCCTCGCTCTTGGCGACCTTCATGCCGCGTCCGCCACCGCCGGCGGTGGCCTTGATCAGCACGGGATAGCCGATTTCGGCGGCCGTCTTCAGCGCGTCCTCTTCGGTCTTCACTTCGCCGTCCGAGCCCGGAACGACGGGAATGCCGAGTTCGAGCGCCGTCGTCTTGGCGGTGATCTTGTCGCCCATGATGCGGATATGGTCCGCCGTCGGCCCGATGAAGGTGATGCCATGGGCATCGAGGATATCGGCGAACTTGGCGTTCTCCGACAGAAAGCCGTAACCCGGATGCACGGCATCGGCGCCGGTGATCTCGCAGGCGGCGACGATCTGGTGGATGTTGAGATAGCTCTCGCGCGAGGAGGGCGGGCCGATGCAGACACTTTCGTCGGCAAGGCGCACATGCATGGCATCGGCGTCGGCAGTGGAATGAACCACGACGCAGGCGATGCCGAGCTCCTTGCAGGCCCGGAGCACGCGAAGGGCGATTTCCCCGCGATTGGCGATGAGGATTTTCGAAATCATGGGCATCGGCCTATTCGATGACCACGAGGGCTTGGCCGTATTCGACGGGATGTCCGTCATCGACGAGGATCTCGGTCACCTTGCCGGACTTCGGCGAGGGGATTTGGTTCATCGTCTTCATTGCTTCGATGATGATGAGCGTCTGGCCTTCCTTGACGGTCGCGCCGACCTCGATGAACGGACGCGCGCCCGGAGCCGGCGCCATGTAGACGGTGCCGACCATCGGAGCATTGACGACGTTGGCGGGGTTACGGGCGGGCGCTGCGGCCGGCGCGGCAGCGGCTGCCGGCGCAGCGGCTGCGGCATAGCTGGGTGCTGCGATCGGCGCCTGGACGTATTGCGGCGTACCGGCGCGCGAAACGCGGATGCGCAGGTCGTCCTGCTCGACCTCGATCTCTGTCAGATCCGTATCGTTGAGAATATTGGCGAGATCGCGGATCAGTGCCTGATCGATACCCGATTTCTTTTCAGCCATGGTGTTGCCCTGTCTTCTTCTTATGCCGTGATGTTCTTCAGCGCGTGGAGCGCCAGGATGTAGCTGTGAGTCCCGAAGCCGCAGATCACGCCCTTGCATGCCGGCGCGATCATCGACTTGTGACGGAATTCTTCCCGTGCATGCACGTTGGATATGTGGAGCTCGATGACGGGAATGGAAATGGCGCGGATCGCATCATGCAGCGCGACCGATGTATGCGTATAGGCGCCCGCGTTGATGGCAACGCCGGCGGCCTTTTCATCTGCCTCGTGGAGCCAGTCCACAAGCGTGCCTTCGTGGTTGCTCTGCCGGAAATCGATATCAAACCCGAACTCGCGGCCGGCGGCCTTGCAGTCGGCTTCGATGTCCTTCAGCGTCTTGCCGCCATAAATGCCGGGCTCTCGTTTACCCAGCATGTTCAGGTTGGGGCCGTTCAGGACGAAAATCGTTTGCGTCATCGAATGTTCCGTAAAATGTACGACGGCAACCTATAGACTCCGCGAAGGCTGAATGAAAGCCCTTACGGGTTGGCCAGCGGGAATCACGCCACATTTGTCCACATGGCTGAAACGCTTCGATTTTGGCGATTTGATGGGCGGCCGACCGGCGGCTGGTTTGCTCAGCAGGCAGTCTTGCCGCAACTGCGCATGTTCTTGACCTTGGCTTCGAGATCGTCGAGCCCGACGGCGCCCGGCACCAGTTCGTTGCCGATCACATAGGAGGGCGTGCCGCTGATGCCGAGGCTGGAGGCGAGCTGGTAGGTCGCCTGGACGATGCCGTCATTCGGGCTCTTTGCCATCTCGGCGCGGATCTTGTCCTCGCTGACGCCGAGCGAAGCGGCGACCGCGATCGCTGTTTCGTCGGAAGCGCGGCCCTCGGTGCCGAGAAGGGCGACATGGAAATCGGCATATTTCTCCGGCGCCAGCTTGCGGAAGGCATCGGCTACCTTGTGGGCGGCGACCGAATCCGGTCCGAGGATCGGAAACTCCTTGAGCACGAAGCGGACGTTCTTGTCCTTCTTCAGCATCGCCTGCATGTCGGGAAGTGCGTGCCGGCAATAGCTGCAATTGTAATCGAAGAATTCGACGACGGTGACATCGCCCTTGGGATTGCCGAGCGTGACGTCGTTCTTCGAATCGAAGATGTCGGCGGTGTTCTCTTCGATCGCCATATTGGCCTTCACCAGCCGCTGGGCTTCCTGCTTTTTCTGCAGCGCATCCTGGACTTCGATCATGATCTCGGGATTCTCGATCAGATATTGCTTGATGAATTCGCCGAACTCCTTCTTCTGCTGGTCGTCGAGCGCCGCCGCCGGAAGCGGAAGGGCGATCGATGCGGCAAGCGCCAGTGCGGTGAAGGTTTTCGGGAAGAATGCCATGATATCCTCGTCAGCGGCGGTGTGGCCGTCTCTTTGTCGAGAAGACCGTCGTCGGGTTAATGGACTTGAATGCGTCGCGTCAAGGTACGGCGCGTCCGGTTCTCATCAAACAGGAATTTTTCATCCCCGCGCGGCCCTCGCGGGATTGTGATGAGCCGATTAATACGGCAATTGTCGGGCCGTCATTGAAGAAGCCGAGTGAGAAGCGATCTTGTTTTCCATATCGAAACGCAGCGAAGTCGAGCCTTTTCACGCTATGGACGTTCTGGCGGAGGCGACGAAACGGCGTGCAAGAGGTCATCCCGTGATTTCGATGGCGGTCGGTCAGCCCTCGCATCCGGCGCCTCAGGCAGCCCTCGAGGCGGCGCGCGCCGCACTTTCTGACGGCCGGATCGGTTATACCGATGCGTTGGGGACGGCGCGGTTGAAATCCGCACTTGCCTGGCACTATAGGGATCGCCACGGACTGGAGATCGATCCCGCGCGCATTGCCATCACCACCGGCTCCTCGGCGGGCTTCAATCTGGCCTTCCTGTCGCTCTTCGATGCCGGCGATGCGGTGGCGATCGCAAGGCCCGGTTATCCCGCCTATCGCAACATTCTCGGCGCGCTGGGTCTGAAGGTTCTCGAAGTGCCTGTCACGGCCGAGACCCACTTTACGCTCACCCCTGAGAGCCTGGAAGTGGCGCAGAAGGAAAGCGGCCTGACGCTGAAAGGCGTGCTGCTTGCAAGCCCCGCCAACCCGACCGGCACGGTGACCGGCCGCGAGGGGCTGAAGGCGCTTTCGGATTATTGCGCCGCCCATTCCATCGCCTTCATCTCTGATGAAATCTATCACGGGCTGACCTTTGCCGGCGAGGAGGCGAGCGCGCTGGAGCTGACAGACGAGGCGATCGTCATCAATTCCTTCTCCAAATATTATTGCATGACCGGCTGGCGGATAGGCTGGATGGTGCTGCCGGAACGGCTGGTGCGGCCGATAGAGCGGGTGGCGCAGAGCCTTTATATTTCCCCGCCCGAGCTCTCCCAGATCGCCGCCACCGCCGCTCTCGGCGCCGGTGCCGAGCTGGATCGTTACAAGGCGAGCTATGCCGCCAACCGCGAGCTGCTGATGCGGCGCCTGCCGCAGATCGGCCTTTCGATCGCCTCGCCGATGGACGGCGCCTTCTACGCCTACCTCGACGTCACCCGCTTTTCCAATGACAGCATGGGCTTTGCCAAACGCATGCTCGCGGAAATCGACGTCGCGGCAACGCCCGGCCTTGACTTCGATCCCCTGGAAGGAAATCGAACCCTGCGTCTATCCTATGCGGGCTCGGAAGCCGAGATCGCCGAGGCGGTGGAACGAATCGCAGCCTGGTTGAAGTAGCGCGCCGGCAGCCGGCTGCTCGCTCTCCTATCGGCTAGCTTCGCGATGAAAACAGCGAGGCGAGCGTCGAAGCCGGTTTGTTGTTCAGCCGCGGCACCACCACGAGCTGCTTGATGTCGCCGCGCTTGTAGGCGGCGAGGAAGCGCTTGTAATCCTTGAACGAGACGCAGCCGTTGGAATCGCCGTTCCTGCCGAGCATGTAGGTGTGGGCCAGCAGGCCGACGCGGTCAAAGATGGCGTCCGAACCCTCGACCGGCGTCAGGCGCAGCGCCTCGACGCCGTGGAAAAGGGCTTCGCGCATGGTGAGGACATAGGTGTGCGGCGGTGTCGGTCCGCGCATCTTCTTGTCCACGTAGCGCGGGTTGTCGCGCATCTTGCCGAGGCCGGAATGGGCTTCCAGCCGTTCGCCGTTCGGCAGATAGACGGTGCTGTTCTCGATGTCGTAGATCGCCACGCCTGCGCGCAGTTTGGGCGAAAAGACCGGCTTGTCGTAACGCGGCACGGCATCGTCTTCGTCATCTTCGATCGGCGAGTTCGGCTGGGCGTAGGCAAGTGCCGGCTCGCCAGCGCGCTGCGAACCCTTGGCGGTCGGCGCCGGTTTGCCGACGAGGCCATCGGGACGCGCCATCGGCAGCGGCACGGAACCTTCATCCGGGGCCAGGACGAGATCGAAGGGCGGCGCTTCTTCCGCGGCGGCAACCACGACAGGTGCGGGTTCTGAGGCGGGAATGGAGGCGGTTCTGACGGGAGATGCGGCCGGCTCGACCGGGGCCGGCGCGATCTGCCGGGGTCCGGCATCGGCAAGCGCAAGCAGGGCCGGGACTTCGGCTGCGGCGATGGCCTCTTTCGAGGGAATAATGATCCGGTCGCTATCGCCTGCTTCTGGCTTTACCGAGGCAAGCTCGAGCGGCGGCGGCGCGATCACATCATCCTTGCGGAATTTGGCGCTGTCGGAAATCGCGGCGACGACCGGTTGCTCGGCAGCTATGGTGAGCCGATTGTTCTTTGTCAGAGCGGCCAGCGCCGTTGCCGCGGCGGCGGTCTTTTCGGCATGGGATTGGATGAGGCTCGCCGTTAGCGGCATCTTCGGTTTCGCGTCAAAGGGAGCCAGCCGATCGGCCTTGCCGACATGAATCAGCCGCTCATGGTGTGACGGCGGCGCCAGCTTCGGCGCGGTCCCGACCTGTGTCAGGCGATCAGACGGAGAATAGGGCACGGCCATCGAATGCATCGTCGCGAAAGTCGCGATCAGCCATGTGGAGGTCAGAAATCCGGCGCCGACGACACCGCAAAGAAAACCGCGAGATCTGCGCCAACGGAAAGCAGATCCGCCAAGAGGGGTGACGTTATCGAACGTCCCGACCGCAAACGCCATACTACACTCGTCTTTCAAACTCGCTACGCAGGCCGGCGGCACTGACTGACTAAACTTCGCCGGGGCCGGTAAAGGCGCAAATGGGCCGAATTTAGACCAGTTGCGACATCCGACTGTTTCGCAAGGATGACGAATTATGGTTTCTAATTTATTTACGCGGCGTCGCTCTTTCTCTCGACGTCTCACAAAGAGATGCTTTGGGCCTTCTCAGGCGCGCTCCATCACATAACTTCCCGGCGCTTCCTCGATCGCGTTCAACGCGTCGCCGCCGGGTTTGCGCGCCGGCACGCGTCTGCCGTCATGCGTCTCGATCCAGGCCTGCCAATGCGGCCACCACGATCCCGGCGTCTCGGTCGCCTGGTCGAGCCAGGTCTCGTAGTCGCCCTTGGCGGGGCCGCCGGTCCAATATTGATACTTCTTCTTGTCGGGCGGGTTGACGACGCCCGCGATGTGTCCCGAGCCGGTGACGACGAACTCCACTTTGCCGCCGAAGAACTGGCTGCCGAGGAAGACGGACTTGGCAGGCGCGATGTGATCCTCGCGGGTGGCGAGATTATAGATCGGGATCTTCACGTCCCTGAGCGACACCGGCTTGCCGTCGAGGATCATCTCGTTTCGCGTCAGCGCATTCCGGAGATAGCAGTTGCGTAGGTAGAAGGCATGGTTTGCCGCTGCCATGCGGGTCGAATCGGCGTTCCAGAACAAGAGGTCGAAGGGCAGGGGATCCTGGCCCTTCAGGTAGTTGTTGACAAAATAGGGCCAGATCAGCTCGGAGGCGCGCAGCATGTTGAAGGCCATCGACATCTTCGTGCCGTCGAGATAGCCGGCCGCCTGCATATGCTCTTCGAGCGCCGTAAGCTGCTCCTCGTCGACGAAAACCTTGAGATCGCCGGCATGGGTGAAGTCGACCTGGGTGGTGAAGAGGGTCGCGGTCTTGATGCGCTTGTTCTTTTCCTTGGCATGCAGCGCCAGTGTCGCCGCCAGCAGCGTGCCGCCGACGCAGTAACCGACGGCGTTGACGTCTTTCTCGCCGGTCGCCTTCTCGATTGTCGCAAGCGCGAAATCGATGCCCTCGCGGGCATAGGCCGCCCAGTCCTTATCGGCGTGGCGCGCATCCGGATTGACCCAGGAAATGACGAAGACGGTCTGACCCTGGTCGACGCACCATTTGATGAAGGATTTCTGCGGGTTGAGGTCGAGAATATAGAATTTGTTGATCCAGGGCGGGCAGATCAGCAGCGGCCGCTTCAGCACCGTTTCGGTCGAAGCCTCGTACTGGATGATCTGGCAGATGTCGTTCTGGGCGATCACCTTGCCTGGTGTCAGCGCCATGTCGCGGCCAACGGCAAATTTCGTCATGTCGGTCTGGCGAAGGCGAAGATCGCCATGTCCGGCGGCGATATCCTCGGCGAGCATTTTCATTCCCCGCACCAGATTGGCGCCGCTGGTGGCGATCGTCTCGCGGTAGAGCTGCGGATTGGTGGCGACGAAGTTGGTCGGCGATAGCGCAGCCGTAATCTGCTTCACATAGAATCCGGCCTTGTGCTTGGTGTGCTCGTCGAGGCCGTCGGTCTCCGACACCAGCTTTTCCGCCCAGTCTGATGTGACGAAATAGACCTGGCGGAGAAAATCGAAGAACGGATTCTTCTGCCAGTCCTCGTCCGAGAAGCGCTTGTCCTTGCGGGTATCCGGCTCCGGCGGCGTGGGGCCGCCCTGCAGGCCGCTCGCGCCTTGCATGCGCTGCATCGATCGCATCCAGATACCGAAGAACGAGGACATCAGCTGGGTCTGCGCCTCGAAGGTCCGGCGCGGATCGGAAATCCAGTATTCGGTGACCTTGGAGAGCGTCTTGACCATGTCGGTCATCGGATCGATGGCGCTTTCGGTGATCTCGCCGCGTTCGCGCGGCGCAAGCCAGGCAGACGCTGCCTGTCCGAGATTTTCGAGCGCCCGGGCGAAATTCATCGCCATGGCCTCGGGATCCTTCAGCAGATAGGGATCGAGATCGGTCGCGTCGATACCGGCCTTGCCGCCACTCTCCTTCTTGCTGTCGGTCACCATTTCCTCCGGCGGCAGCACTCTTTTTATCCAATCGTTGTACATCGTGATTGAACGAGAAAACAAGTTCCACGCGCGTCGGCTCATGCTATTGCTTTGTGGCTGCGACAAATTTAACAGTCGAAGCAGTCAGAACTGGATTTTTGAGGCATGACGAAGAACGGCATTTTGCGCATCGCAACCTTCAACCGCACCGCACTGATCTGCGCCGCGGCGGCGATGGCCCTTGCCGGATGCAATCTGACGGCGGAACAGAAGGCCGCCGCCGCCGCCAAGCGAGCGGCGCCGACCGCCGTCGTCATGCCGGCGACCAAGGGCGAGGCGGTCGAAGGCGGCCTTGCTAAGTCGCCGGACGGTTATCCGAATTTCGGCGCGCCGCTGACGGCCGCCAACGTCCAGATGAGCGACGAGCAGGCGGCCAACCTGCAGCATCAGCTGACCGCACTTGCCGCCCAGCGCAAGGCCGGCACCCTCTCGGAAGCCGATTATCAGGCCAAGGTCGCCGAAATGCGGCGCCTGGCCGCCGAGCACGGCACCGATACGCTCTCCGAAATCTCCAAATAGACCTTGCCTTTCAGGCAATTTGGACGCAAAGCCTTCCGGATGGATCGGAAGACATAATTTTCCCGATAAAGCGCGTTACGCGGCCTTTCCGTCAAAGATTTGCCGCGTGGCTTGGGTCTGATGAATACGGCGTTGCGATTCTGAAGTTCGTGTCGCAGCCGCCGGGAGACGGAACGAACTTCGACTGCGGCCCGAAAAGCCGCCTTTCCATGGGGAATGAAATGGAAGAGTTTCACAAAGTCCGGCGTTTGCCGCCTTATGTTTTCGAACAGGTCAACCGTTTGAAAGCAAGCGCGCGAGCGGGCGGCGCCGATATCATCGATCTCGGCATGGGAAACCCTGACCTTCCGACTCCCCAGTCGATCGTCGACAAGCTGTGCGAGGTCGTGCAGGATCCGCGCACGCACCGTTATTCGTCGTCCAAGGGCATTCCGGGGCTGCGCCGCGCCCAGGCCGCCTATTACGCCCGCCGTTTCGGCGTCAAGCTCAACCCGGATACGCAGGTGGTCGCCACCTTGGGCTCCAAGGAAGGCTTCGCCAACATGGCGCAGGCGATCACCGCGCCTGGCGACGTGATCCTCTGCCCGAACCCCACCTATCCGATCCACGCCTTCGGCTTTCTGATGGCAGGCGGCGTGATTCGCTCCATGTCGGTGGAGCCGGATGCGAGCTTCTTCGAGCCGCTCGAACGCGCGGTCCGGCATTCGATCCCGAAGCCCTTGGCGCTGATTCTCAACTACCCCTCGAACCCGACAGCCTTTGTCGCGACGCTCGATTTCTACAAGGACGTCGTCGCCTTCGCCAAGAAACACGACATCATCGTGCTTTCCGACCTCGCCTATTCCGAGATCTACTTCGACGGCGCCCCGCCGCCGTCGGTTCTCGAAGTACCGGGTGCGATCGACGTCACGGTCGAGTTCACCTCGATGTCGAAGACCTTCTCCATGCCCGGCTGGCGCATGGGCTTTGCCGTCGGCAACGAGCGGCTGATCGCGGCGCTGACCCGCGTCAAGTCCTACCTCGACTACGGCGCCTTCACGCCGATCCAGGTGGCGGCGACGCATGCGCTGAACGGCGACGGCTCCGACATTGCGGAAGTCCGCAACGTCTATAAACGTCGCCGCGACGTCATGGTCGAAAGCTTCGGCAAGGCCGGCTTCGACGTGCCGCCGCCGGCTGCCACCATGTTCGCCTGGGCGAAGATCCCGGAAAAGTTCCGTCATCTCGGTTCGCTGGAGTTCTCCAAGCTGCTGGTCGAGAAGGCCGACGTCGCCGTTGCCCCGGGCATCGGCTTCGGCGAAATGGGCGACGACTATGTCCGTCTGGCGCTTGTCGAGAACGAACACCGCATCCGCCAGGCTGCGCGCAACATCAAGAAGTTCATGTCGACGGCAGACGAGACGATGCATAACGTCATCTCGCTGAACGCGCACCGCTAATCCAACTCTCCGGCAGCCGTGTTTTACGGCTGCCGCCACACAGACATTCAGGATCGATCCATGGCAGATGCCCTCAAAATCGGCATTGCGGGCTTGGGCACCGTTGGCGCCTCGCTAGTCCGCATCATTCAGCAGAAGAGCAACGAGCTTGCCGTCACCTGCGGGCGTCCGATCACCATCACCGCGGTCTCCGCGCGTGACAGGACGAGGGACCGCGGCATCGATCTTTCCGCTGTTACCTGGTTCGACCGCCCGGAAGACCTTGCCGAAAAGGGCGATATCGACGTCTTCGTCGAGTTGATGGGTGGCGCCGAAGGGGCGGCCAACGTCTCGGTGCGCGCCGCACTCCAGCGTGGTCTCCATGTGGTGACAGCCAACAAGGCGCTGCTTGCCTATCACGGCGTCGAGCTTGCGATGATCGCCGAGGAGAAGGGCGCGCTGTTGAACTTCGAGGCGGCAGTCGCCGGCGGCATCCCGGTCATCAAGGCGCTGCGCGAATCGCTGACGGGCAATGCCGTCTCGCGCATCTACGGCATCATGAACGGCACCTGCAATTACATCCTGACCAAGATGGAGAAGGAGGGGCTTTCCTTCGCCGAATGCCTCAAGGAAGCGCAGCGGCTGGGTTATGCCGAGGCCGATCCGGCCTTCGATATCGAGGGCAACGACACGGCCCACAAGCTGTCCATCCTGACGACGCTCGCCTTCGGCAATCGCATTGCGGCCGACGATATCTATCTGGAAGGCATCACCAACATTTCGATCGAGGATATCCACGCCGCCGCCGAGCTCGGTTATCGCATCAAGCTCCTGGGTGTTGCCCAGCGCACCGATACCGGCATCGAGCAGCGCGTCCATCCGACAATGGTGCCTGTAGATTCGGTCATTGCCCAGGTCGACGGCGTCACCAATGCGGTGGCGATCGAATCCGACGTGCTCGGCGAGCTGCTGATGGTCGGCCCCGGCGCCGGCGGCAATGCCACGGCCTCGTCGGTGCTCGGCGACATCGCCGATATCGCCAAGAGCCAGCCGGGCGCCCAGCGCGTACCGGTGCTCGGCCATCCCGCAACGACGCTGGAGCCCTACCGCAAGGCGCAGATGCAGAGCCATGAAGGCGGCTATTTCATCCGCCTGACCGTGCTCGACCGCACCGGCGTCTTTGCCAGCGTCGCAACCCGCATGGCAGAAAACAACATCTCGCTGGAATCGATCGTCCAGCGCTCCAAGCAGCATCTGGCCCCCTCGCATCACCAGACGATCATTCTCGTCACCCACGCGACGATGGAGGAGTCGGTGCGCAGGGCGGTCGCCTCGATCAAGTCGGAAGGTTATCTCTTCGGCGAGCCGCAGGTCATTCGCATCGAGCGGCCGAAAGAGGAAGGCTGAGCCATTCTTCCCGTGCGGAATAGTTGAGCCGCCCCGCCTCTGGCAGGGCGGTTTTTTCTGCTATCTATGCAACCTTTCGTTACGGAAGCCTATATTAACAGATACCGAAATATTGATATAACTAAACCAGAGATGGTGAGTCGTCTGGGTGGAGAATTTCATGAGCAAGGACAGCCACGCCGGGAAGGGGTATGGCCGCCCGAGCGAGGTGCCGCCAGGCCGTCCTGATATGCTTGAGCAAACTCTCAAGCCGGCCTACCATGAAATTCGCCAGGAGGTCCCTGAGGAGGTTGACGGCGACGAACACACGGAAGGCCGTAACTGGGCCATTCTGCTGACGCTGTTTTCGGTCATACTGGTGCAACTGGCCGGCATCGCCCTGATCGTCTGGGCGGTATTCTAAAGCGTGTCGCGATCTTTCAGATTCGCTCGCGCTTTAGAGTTTTTGCTTGCACGCATGTCGTTTTCGCAAAACCGCCGCACACTTTTGCGCGACATGCTTTGGTAAATATCCGTGTCTGTAAATCCATCGCTATGTTATCTCCGCTGCTCCTGTAGAAAGAGCAGATGAAGTCAGCGGAGTGTGGCATGGCAGATCCCGTCGATCCGGTACAGCGCGCGTTTCTCGGCGTGGAGAAATCCGCGCTCGACAATCGCTGGGTCGCGCGGCTCGACCAGGCCGGGCAGAACCGCGCGCTGGCCATGTCGCAGATTCACGGACTGCCGGATCTGATCGCCCGCGTGCTGGCCGGGCGCGGCGTCACGGTGGACGAGGCGATCGAATTCCTCGATCCGACGATCCGCAGCCTGATGCCCGATCCTCACACATTGACCGATTGCGAAAAGGCCGCAGTCCGCCTCGTGAGCGCCATCGAGCGCGGCGAGAGCGTCGCGATCTTCGGCGACTATGATGTCGATGGCGCGGCGTCCTCGGCGCTGATGTATCGCTTTCTCAGCCATTTCGGCGTCAAGGTGAACATCTATATTCCCGACCGCGTCTTCGAAGGTTACGGCCCCAATCCGGCGGCGATCAACCAGTTGATCGACAATGGCGCCCAGCTGATCGTCACCGTCGATTGCGGCTCCACCAGTCACGAGGCGCTTTCAGCCGCTGCCGCGCGCAATGTCGATGTCGTCGTCATCGATCACCACCAGGTGACACATGAGCTGCCGCGCTGCCATGCATTGGTCAACCCGAACCGCGAGGACGATCTCTCGGGGCAGGGGCATCTTTGCGCAGCCGGCGTGGTTTTCATGGTGCTGGTCGCAACGCTGAGGCTGCTGCGTGCGGCCGGCAACAAGCGCATCCTGGCGATCGATCTGCTGCAATGGCTGGATATCGTGGCGCTGGCGACGGTCTGCGATGTCGTGCCGCTGAAGGGCCTTAACCGCGCCTATGTGGTGAAGGGGCTGGTCGCCGCTCGCCACCAGAGCAATGCCGGGCTTGCGGCACTCTTCCGCAAGGCGGGGCTCGCAGGTCCGGTGACACCCTATCATTTCGGCTTCCTGATCGGACCGCGCATCAATGCCGGCGGGCGGATCGGCGATGCGGCGCTCGGAAGCCGCCTGCTGACGCTCGACGACGCCGGTGAGGCAGAAATGATCGCGCAGCGCCTCGACGAGCTCAACCGCGAACGCCAGGCGATGGAGGCCATCATGCTGCAGGAGGCGGAAGCCGAGGCGCTCGCCGAATATGGCGACGGCGAGGGGGCCTCCGTCATCGTCACTGCCCATGAGAAATGGCATCCCGGCATCGTCGGGCTGATCGCGGCGCGGCTGAAGGAGAAATTCAAACGGCCGGCCTTCGCCATCGCCTTCGATCCCTCCGGCCGCGGCACCGGCTCGGGCCGCTCGATCAACGGCTTCGACATGGGCAGGATGGTGCGGTCTGCGGTCGACGAGGGGATTCTCGTCAAGGGCGGCGGCCACGCCATGGCCGCCGGGCTGACGGTCGAGCGCGCCAATCTCGGCAGGCTGAGAAGCTTCTTCACGGAGAAGGCCGAAAGGACGGTGGCCAGCCTCGTCGCCAACGAGACGCTGAAGATCGACGGCGCGATCGGCGCAAGCGGCGCCACTCTCGAACTCATCGACCGCCTGGAGGCCGCCGGCCCCTATGGCTCCGGTCACGCCCAGCCGCTCTTTGCCGTGCCGGCACATCGCGTGCGCGATGCCCGCCTCGTCGGCGAGAAACATGTGAAGGTGACGCTGGAGGCAATGGACGGATCGCGGCTCGACGGCATCGCCTTCCGCGCCGCCGATACGGCACTCGGCAATCTTCTCATCAATTCACGCGGCGCCAGCCTGCATGTCGCGGGTTCGCTCGGGGCCGAGCATTACCAGGGTTCACGCCGCATCCAGCTGCGCGTCTGCGACGCGGCTCCGGCGCGGTAATCTTCTGCGAATTTCATCAGCTGCCGGCGGTCATGACGCTCATCAGCATCTCCGCTTGCGATCGGCTCTTCATGGCCGCAAAGCCCTTCGCGGCGATGGAATCGCGCTCGGCGGTATCTCCGATCAGCTTATGGCAGCGCTCTATCATCTTGTCATAGGGCTCGACCGCCAGGCCGCCGCTGAAGGGCTGGAGATCCGGGTCGCGGATATCGCCTTCGGTCAGCACACAGACGCGATTGGCGAGCAGATAGGAAATGCGCACGATCTCGAAGACGCCGCTCGTATAATGATGGATGTTGATGACGATCTTGGAACGGGCGATCGCCGCGTCGCGTTCCGCGCCATAGATGTTGAAGAGGTGCGCGACCTTGAGCCCGCCTTGCTCCAGCGTCTTCAGGATATGGTGGCGGCGTTCGTTCATCGAGCCGTAGAAGAGCACGTCGATATCTTTGACGGGGGCATGCTGTATCTGGCTGAGGCAGCGGCTATAGCCGACCTCGAGCACGCCGGCATGGTCAATGCCCTTGGCGGCGAGATTTTCCCGGTTGCGCGGGCTGTAGTCGAGAACCGGAAGCGACTTCAGGATCGAGGTGTAGCGCGAATTGATCCAGATGCTTTCTTCCGACACCTGCTCGAGATTGATGATGACGCTGTCCTGCGGCAGATGGCCGACGATTTCGGCGGGGAGAAGATTGCCGCCGTAGATGATCGGCGCGCGGCCGGCGAACGCATTCATGTCGCGGACGATCGGTGCCGAGCCGCCGAGTTCCTCGAAGGCGCCCTGCAGGCCGAGCGCGACTTCGTCGAAGGCGTGGCTATGACTGTAGTTGGCCGGCGTCACGATCCAGATGCAATGACGGTCCTTGTGCGCCTGCCATCCGCCGGCAAAGGGCTGCAACGGGTTGCGGAGCGGCTGCTCGATCTTCGGCGCGGCTGGCAGAGCGGGCCTTTCGGTCCGTACCGGCTGCTGCGGCGCCGCAGAGGCGCCTGAAGCCTGCGAAGCATAGGCGCGCATCAATTCGCGGCCGCCGATGAATTGGCCGCGCGGCATCCAGGCGGGCGGATCATCAGTCCCCCAGATCAGATGCGGCTGCTTGATGAGCGGCTGGCGGCCTTCCTGCCACGAGGTCAGGAGAGCCTGGTCACGGCTGCGCAGAAAGGCTTCCTTGGTGGTGAAAAGACCATGCAGCATACGGCCGAGGCGGACACCGAACTTCCATTCGAAATCGGCAACGGTCGGTACGAAGGCGGCGATCTTCAATCCGGCGGCGGCAGCCTGCTGGACATAAAGCCCGAGCAGACGTTCGATCACGAAGGGGCGCATCTTCGCGTTGGCATCGCGTGAATAGTGAGCCTCACCGGCATAGGCGGTACCCGCCGGGGTGCCGACGCGCGCTTGATTTTCGAGCGATTCGAGAATGCGTTCGCAAAAGGCGAAATAGCCGGACCAGAATTTCCGGTTGCCGCAGAAATAGTTGCAGAACATGAAGGCAGTCTTGTCCTGCGGCGGCGCAATCGGATAGCCGAGCTCCTGGATATGCAGGAAGATCGGCTCCATGCCGGGATGGCCGCCAAGCAGCGAATGTTCCCAAACGTTGCTGTAAATCGCCGCGTGGCCGATCAGCGGATTGTAAAGATAGGCGTCTGCACCTTCGGCCCTGGCTTTTTCCGCCTCGGTGACAAAGGACGGGAAGCTGGTCACCGATTTAATCTCGAATTTGCTGGAGAGCAGCCCCCAGAACACGTCGTCACCGAGGCCGATCGCCTCGTGATGCTGATGCAGGATGTGGAAGAGCTCATATTCGCGGGTTGTCGCCTGCGTATTGAACGAGATGTCGAGCGGCACGGCAGCCGCGTCGAGCTGGCTGCGCTGCGAAGGATCGAGATAGGGCTGATAGACGATGACCGATCCCGTGCCGGCCGCTTTTTCCGTGAGAAGCGCCAGATCAGGAAGACCGGCCGGCAGAGCGGAAATGGGCTGATTGATCGTCAAGGCATCGTCCTTCGTGCATGGCCGCCGTCTCCGTGATTCACGAAACGGCATTCGGGCTGGTTTGGGGCCGACTATTGGACGTGAAGCTTGCGCCACACTGTTGGCACGAGTTTCGCTAGACCAGGGGAAAGGTTAAGCCGCGATGTTCGTACGTAGAGCGCGGACGCTACGAGAGGTTTGCGCCGAAGGAGAGGTGCGAGCGGCAAACAAGGCCGCGAATCTGGCTCGAATAGACGGATGATTTTTGGGGAGAGAAGTGGCACGCCCTAGGGGAGTCGAACCCCTCTTCCCAGAATGAAAATCTGGTGTCCTAACCGATAGACGAAGGGCGCTTCCTTCGTGGTGGCGCCCTTATAGTCAGCACCTTCGAAGGCCGCAAGCGCCAAGGCGTGAAAAAATCATCGTTTTCGCCGATTTTTTTCGACTGTGGAAAAACCTGGTATCGTCAGGCGACGGGGCCGGGAAAGATAAGCCAGCGGGCTGGTTTGGGCGCCATTGCGCAATCCAGTGGTACGCCCTAGGGGAGTCGAACCCCTCTTTACAGAATGAGAATCTGTCGTCCTAACCGATAGACGAAGGGCGCAGGCAACTTTACTGAAATAGGAATGCGCACCGGCTTCTGCAAGCGGATGTGATGGCTTCTATATGGAGAGAAAGTGGCACGCCCTAGGGGAGTCGAACCCCTCTTCCCAGAATGAAAATCTGGTGTCCTAACCGATAGACGAAGGGCGCTTCCTTCGTGGTGGCGCCCTTATAGTCAGGCGTTTTGAATCCCGCAAGCGGAATTGCGGTTTTTCTTTCAAAAAAGTGACAAGAAATCCGGGCGTGTTCGAAAAGCCGATTATTGAAGCCGAATCAACGGGCTGCCGGCTGTTTCTTTAACGAGGCGAGGTGGTGCTGCCGTAACGTAATGCGAAAATCGCGCGGTCGTCAGATTGCTCTTGCGGTCGTTATCGGCGCGCGTTTGCCGCCGCAGCCCCAGTTCCAGTCACGGGTTTTGCCGGTATCGAGGTGGACCGAATCCGTATGGCAATAGGTGCCGACGCCGCCGCGGTTCGGGAGCGAACGGATATAGGCGGCGATATCCCATTTCGTTACGCCGTCGATCTGGATGTCGGCCGCCTCGCAGCTCTTGTGCATCGATTCGTCGGCGCCACCGACCAGGCGGTTGTGCTCTTCGTCGCGGTAGCCTGACGTGACAATAACCGGCCGGCCGAAATGGTTTTCGACCGTCTTGATCACTTTCAGCAGGTCGGGCTTGAAGCAGCCGACCTCGACCTTGTCGTTCTGCACATGCAGGCCATTCGGCGCGATACGCGTCATGCCGGGCAGGGCGGCCTTTTGCAGCAGGCCGGAAAGACTGCCGAGCAGGTTCTGCTTCGGCGCGCTGTAGAGCGCATTCATCGTCGAGGTCGGAATGCTGCCCGTGGCGAGCGACGCTGTTTGAACTGGCGCAAGCTGGGTGCTGTTGTTCTGTGAGGATTGCTGCGGCAGCACCGGCTCCGCCGGCGGCTGCGGCACGTATGGCTGGCTGTAGACGCTGCTTCGCGCGGGTGCCGCCCCTTGCACCGGCGCATAGGCCTGCGGCTGGATGACGGTTGACGTGCTGTTGTTTTGCGGCGCCGGCTGATGATCGGAAAAAATGCTCATCGCCTGCGCGTTGATCCGGGTCGACTGCAGGACGAGCCCGCCGATATTGGCAGGTGCTGTGCTCGCCGGATCGGCCGGCGGGACGGCGGCATTCGGATCCTGCGCGACGAGCTGAGGCGCGGCCTGGGCGCCGGAGACGTTGACGAGTCGAGGGTCCGTGTAGCCCGAACGAGGGACAGAGCCTGCGGGCGCTACCGTGGCAAGCTGAGGGACTGTGGCCGACGCCGCCGGAGCAACTGCGGCGGAATCGAGCGCCTTCTTGTCCGACGCGCAGCCGGACAGCGCCAGCACCGAGGTGGCGATCAGCAAAGCGCCCGTCACGGGCATCCGCATCTGCATGTTACGCAAGCGAGCAGTCTCCAGTTGATGCGGAAAATGGGCATAAACGCCGCCTTCCGCTTCGAGTCATCGGGAGATTGCCTGCGGGGCCGGATCGCGGCAAGCGGCAAGGCGCCGGCCGGACCCGAAATCGCAAAAGCCGCAAGTTTCGCAAAAGCCTTGCGGCGAAAAACCCTTACCAGGCGCCGGTATTGCCCATCGAGGCCCAGGGTTCGGCGGGCGGAAGCGGGCTGCCTTTCTGCAGGATTTCGATCGAGATGCCGTCGGGCGAGCGCACGAAGGCCATGTTCCCATCGCGCGGCGGCCGGTTGATGGTGACGCCATTGTCCATCAACTTCTGGCAGATCGCATAAATATCGTCGACCTCATAAGCGAGGTGGCCGAAATTGCGTCCTCCGCTATAATCCTCTGTATCCCAGTTGTAAGTCAGTTCGAGGCAGGGAGCTTTTTCGTTGCGTGCACGGTCGAGATCGTCGCGAGCGGCCAGGAAAACCAGGGTGAAGCGGCCCTTTTCGTTTTCGTGGCGGCGAATCTCCTCCAGCCCGAACAGCGTGGTGTAAAAGGCGAGGGAGGCATCCAGGTCTTTGACCCGTACCATTGTGTGGAGATAACGCATTCTATCTACTCCTTTATTGGGGCTGGCTTTTTTCAGCAAGCCGAGGTCAGCTTCGGGCAAGTCAACTTTATAAAATGTGCAGCTGGGAATAACCGAAAACTAGGACTTGCGCTTATCCGTTACCAAGATGTTAATCTTGATTTCAAGAATCAGTTAACCGTAACAGTGTGACGCGTATTCGAGGGGCTGGCGACAATGGCTGACAGGATTTCATCGAACGAATACTCCGATCTCGACGAGCTATCAGGAGAGGCGGTCGATCTTGTTGAAATCACCGGCGTCGTCAAGTGGTTCGACGTCGCCAAGGGTTTCGGCTTTATCGTACCCGACAACGGCATGCAGGATGTTCTCCTGCACGTGACCTGTTTGCGCCGCGACGGTTACCAGACCATCCTCGAGGGAACGCGCATCGTCGCCCTCATCCAGCGCCGCGAGCGCGGCTACCAGGCTTTCAAGATCCTCTCGATGGACCAGTCGACCGCGGTTCATCCGTCGCAGCTGCCGCCGGTGCGCACCCATGTGCAGGTCACCGCGACGAGCGGGCTCGAGCGTGCGCTGGTCAAATGGTTCAACCGCACCAAGGGCTTCGGCTTCCTGACGCGCGGCGAGGGCACGGAAGATATCTTCGTGCATATGGAGACGCTCCGTCGCTTCGGCCTGACGGAACTGCGTCCCGGCCAGGTGGTGCTTGTCCGCTTCGGCGACGGCGAAAAGGGCCTGATGGCCGCAGAGATCCATCCTGATGTTCCGAGCCCGGCAAGCCGGTCGCACTGACATGCGTGGCCTGTCCCTGTTTCATGCCATCCGAAGCGCCATCCTGGCGCTTTTTTTCATGGCTGCGCTGCCGGCCTTGGCCGAGGAGCAGATGCGGTTCGACAAGGAGCCGCTGCTCATCCAGACCGCCGCGGGCAAGGTGCTGCATTTCACCGTAGAGATCGCCTCGACCCCCGATCAGCGCGCCCGCGGGCTGATGTTTCGCAAGACGATGGCCGATGATGCCGGCATGATCTTCGATTTCGACGAGCCGCGGCGCGTCACCATGTGGATGGAAAACACCATTCTGCCGCTCGACATGCTCTTTGCCGACGACACCGGCACGATCCGCCACATCAAGGAAAACGCAAAGCCCTATTCGCGCGATATCATCGATTCGATGGGCGAGGTGAAATACGTCGTCGAACTCAATGCAGGCGTCGTCGCCAAGCTTGGAATCAAGTCCGGCGACAGGATCGTCAGCGCCACGACGACAAGCAAGGCGAAGTGACGGCGGCAGGGTCGCGCGCAGGCGGCTGCGAGGGAATTCAGGAATATCAGGATATTGAATGGTCGGAGTGGAGAGATTCGAACTCCCGACCCTCTGGTCCCAAACCAGATGCGCTACCAGACTGCGCTACACTCCGTGCCGTGAATGGCAGGGGAGATACACGGTTCACTTCGCCGTCGCAACCCATAAATCCAGCGCTGGTCGAAGATTCCTCGCCTGCCCTGTGGATGCTATAGAAAAATCTTGATGGGTCGCACGTCTGCCGTGCCGGGCGCATTGAACGTCAGGACAAGGCTGCCTCAGCCGTGGGCGATCAGGCCGAGATATTGGGCGTAGCTGATGACGACGTAGAAGAAAGCCGTGATACCAGCTCCTAACGCAATGGCATTGAACTCTGGCGAACGTTTCATCATGAGTGCAAATCCACTGAAACCGATGGAGCCGTAGATAGTGCCAGGGACCGGCTGCGGCAATCAGCTTGTAATCACAACATGCGACGATCGGTAACATTGCGCAATTCGGCCTGAGGTCCCTCGGCCATGAAGAGAGGGCTGGATCGACAGGTGGGAAGACGACCCAAAGCCGCTTCGCCCGCCGATAGCCTTGTTTCCCCAATGCATCGGCTTGTCATGAGATGGAGCAGGCAGCGTGCGTCGCGCACCGCCTTTTTTCTTGAAAAGCCGCGGATTCGCGGATAAGCAAAATTCATCTCTTCGCGCTATCTCAAGCGATGAAGCAAAAGACCCGGCAACCGGGATTGAGACCATGAAAGCCGGGCACTGCCCGCATAGTCGGAGACGCCGCAGTCATGTCTGCCAAGATCTATCGTCCAGCCAAGACCGCCATGCAGTCCGGCAAGGCCAAGACCCATCTCTGGGTGCTTGAGTTCGATCAGGAGTCGCCGCGCAAGATCGATCCGATCATGGGCTACACCTCCTCGGGCGACATGCGCCAGCAGGTGAAGCTGACCTTCGAAACGCAGGAACTCGCCGAGGCCTATGCCCAGCGCAACGGCGTCGAATACCGCGTCATTGCGCCGAAGGATGCGGCCCGCCAGGTGGTCGCCTATCCCGACAATTTCCGCTATACCCGCACGCAGCCCTGGACGCATTGAGATTTCTCGTCCAAATATGCCGCATTCGGTCGCGCGCCTTGAACGCGACCGCCGGACGGCCCCTTAGCTCAGCTGGATAGAGCACCTGCCTTCTAAGCAGGTTGTCGCAGGTTCGATTCCTGCAGGGGTCGCCATCAATTTTCAAGTATTTGTTTTTGCTTTGTTTTCAGGCGTTAACCCCTCAATGGATTTGGTTTGAGGGGTTAGGCTGTTCTCGTTCAGTTTCGCAGCGCTCGAAATAGCGAGCTTCCGCTTGTCGGCCTTCCGCGTGTAATGGTTGACCATAGAAACGCTTCTCCAGCCAAAACGGGCCTTGAGTTTGCTGTTGCTGTTGCCGCTTTCGACCAGGAGCTGGGCGAGCGTTTTCCTTAGGTCGTGCGCCCGGCCATCCACGCCCGTCTCAGCGCACATTTGACCGAACCAATTCCCGAACGCGGCCGCGCTCTTAAATGGCCGGCCATGAACCGGCGTCACCAGATAAGCCAGATGCTCTTTCTTCACCGCATCGAGAATGGCTCTAAGATCTGGGTGAATAGGAATATAAACCCACTCGTCATTCTTGCCTGCGCGGTACTCGATGATGTTATCTTTGACGTGCTGCGGGCCGATCTGGAAGATGTCCGAGCGGCGCAGGCCAGTGAAAGGCAGCATGTCCATGGCGAGTCGCTCCTGCGAGCCTTCCGGGTGCGTGGCATAGAACTTTTCGACGTCGGCCGCTTCCCAAGGCTTGAAGCCTTCAGTCTTCGCCTTTGGCATTTTCACATCTCGGACGGGATTGTTTTTCACGATACCCGCGTCCACAGCGTAGACGCGCAATGACACGATCAGATTCATAGTCCAGTGGATGGAGAAGAACACCCCTATCTCCCGGTGCACAACCTCGATGAAGACGGCGACGTGGATGGGTCGGCATGAATTTCGATAACCCAAAATCCGTATTCGGGATGTCGGCGTCAGTGTCGCTCGAGCGTCCTTGGGAACATCAAGACAGTCCGCGCGCACTCGGCTTGCCTGAACGAGCTTTTGCATCAATAGCCCACCCCGCAGAGCGAATTCCCACGGCCCCAGTTTGTAAAGAGACCACAGGAGATAACAGTGTCCAAATCAGTGCTCTTCATGTCCATGTCACTGGACGGGTATATCGCGGGGCCTAACGATGAAGTGGGCAATCCCGGCGGCGACGACTTTATGCGGTTGCACGAGTGGTACGGGGATTTTTCCCGACCGACCGGACCGGTCGGACAATTGTGGGACGAATGGAACGCGCCAGGTGCGATTCTGGCGGGTCGGCGAACCGTGGAGCAGGTCGATCACTGGGGTGGTGACAATCACGGTGTCGCGATTTTCGTACCCAGTCACAGGCCGCCCGGGCCATCCGTCGCGAATTATCCCTTGGTCAAATACGTGAGCGACGGGATCGCGAGCGCAATGGCGCAGGCGAAGGCCGCCGCCGGGGACCGGGACGTGTTGATGCTTGGCGCGTACACGGCGCAGCGGGCGCTGGAAGCTGGCGTGCTCGACGAACTGCAAATACACCAGGTTCCAGTCTTGTTCGGAGGTGGCCGCCGAATGTTCGAAGTCTTAGCATCGCGCGTCGAGTTGGAGATCGTTCGGGTGATCGATACACCCGAGGCCACGCACATCCGCTACCGCGTCCGCCGCTGAGCCCGCCGGTCCAGCCATCACTCGTTTGTGGTCGTCAGCATCAAGGACACGGAGGGACCACGTGGCCGTTATTCCGACGGTTTGGAGAAGCCGCGGTAAAAGCGTGTCGGCTGCAGCAGCGAACTGACGATGTTGGCCACGATCGGCCCATCCGCCTCGCTCTTCGCCTTCGCTTCCCGCCACTCCCGATCGGCGATGAACTCGGCCCATTTCTGCTCGCGCTCCGCCAGCGACCGCCATTCGAGCAGGTAGGTCAGATCGTTGCTGGAAGAACCGATCATCGTCGTCCAGAAGCCGAGTGAGCGGATGCCGAGACGTTCCCAGATCGCCAGCGTTGCGGTCTCGAAACGCTGTTGCAGGCCGGCAGCCTCTCCGGCACACATGTATAGATGCGCAATTCGTGGATCATCGGATGCTCCTCATGCTGGATGTCCTTTGGAGCGTCCTCAATCCGCTCTCGGAAATGAGGGGCAGCTTATAAAATTCCATAAGGTAATCAATACTTGCGCGGCGCCCCTCAGATCAAACAATTTCATTGAAATTACAGCATAATTTCAGAGTTTTGGCATTCCTGCAGGGGTCGCCATTATCTCCCAACGTTTTTGCGGTTCGCAGAATGGCCCACGGCAAGCAGGGGTTGCCGGGAGACTTGATGGTTTTACATGTGCTTCGAACCCGGCCCGGTCGGATTTCGGATCACGCTTGCCACCCGGCCAATCGGCATGGACATCGGTGCGCGTCGTTTACATCGCGGGCGTCGTCGCCTAGTGATTGCGCGAAACCTTAGAGTTTGTGGGTGAACGGCCATGTTGATCAAGCAGAGCGACTACCATCGGATTTACCGCATTATCAATAGCCTGCTCATCAACGAAAATGCCGACCCTGCCACGGCCTGTATGTACTTCAGCACCTTCGGGGCTTTCATCCTCGAACAACACTACAAAATCAAGGCCACGCCTAAGGGCGGGCTTGCTGCTTACAATCTCGGGGGCACGCTCATACTGTTCGCAGACTATCGCGAAGACGGCTATGTGACTGGCGCTGGGGAAAATTTCCACTGCTGGGTGGAGGCGGATGGTTGGGTTATCGATTTCATGGCTCCGGCATTTTCCGAGACTGCCCGAGAGCTTTCGGTGCCTCCGAAAATGTTTCAACGTCCGCTCTCATCAATGGCTTCGTCGATCAACAATCTTGGCCAATCCGGTGATTTCTTTTATCAAGCCGAACCCGAGGCGACTGCCCGGCGTTTCGCAGCCTGGCACAAACACGCGATGATCGGTGATATGGCGACGATCGCCGCGAACTGGTTTCGAAAGTCGCCGAAGCAATTGCTGACGTCGATATCGGTTGCCGATCAAAACGGAAAGCTGAAAAAGGTTCCGCTTTCGGGCAACGCGCTCGTTGGCGCGTGGTGATCGCTCCTGACGTCTTGGCCAAGAGAACGCCGCTATATGTGTTATCCGGGTTGTAACGCCCAACACCGTCACCAGAAACTTGTTTTAAACACATTGCCGGCCTATCGATTCTTCCATCGAAATTGCTTGTCGAGCTTTGGTTCGCGCCTCAGGCGGCCCAGCTGATCTTTCCTTTCAAAATCGATTTCTACGCCGTCCGGCAGTCGCCGGAGGGCGATTGTTTATGCGCTTGAGAGGAGACCGTCATGAACACAGGCACGGTTAAATTCTTTGATCCGACGCGGGGCTTCGGCTTCATTCAGCCGGACAACGGCTCGACCGATATCTTCGTCCATATTTCAGCCGTCGAGCAGGCTGGCATGGCGTCCCTTGATAAGGGGCAGAAGGTTGGCTTCGACGTCATCCAGGATAGCCGTTCCGGCAAAAGCTCCGCCGGCAACATCGTCGCTGCCTGACATGCCGCTGGTCTTTGACCGCGGATGCAGGCGACAGCATTTCGGCTGGGTTTTCCGGCCATTGAGGAGAATGTCATGAGCAAGACCAATGCAGAGGCGCTGTTGCGCAGAGCGCAGCGCCAGGTCGCCAACACCAGTGGCGGCGGTCATCTCGGCGGCACCAACTTCGGTCAGGGCAACGATGCCAAGACCGCGTCCGGGAGCGGCAATCGCCAGACGGGCAAGGGCCGGCCGCCAGGCGGCGCCAAACGCTGACATCTGCCAGCCGTGTTAATACAGCCCCGCCAAATTGGCGGGGTTTGTGTTTCATGCGTGAGACGCTGCGGCAGATTGGAACTGATTAGCTCTTCTTAGCGATCCAGGAAATGATCGAAGTAGACCTGAGGGATGGGGTAGGCGTAGACGCCTCTGTCGACAAAGCTGCGCCTGTAGAGGCAATTTCTGAGCACCGCGTTGTAATCTAGGCTTCGTGGATCCGGCGAGCCGCGTCGCCATGACCCTGCCTCCGGCACGCACCGCTGGAGAGCTTTTTCGTATCGAGCCAGAAGAACCGGGTCGGTATCGACCCGAATGCCGCTGTAGGATTGATAGTTTGAAGGAGATTCTGCGGCCGAAATACAGCCCAAGCTAAGTGCAAGACCAACGACTGCCATCAATCTCATCGGATTTATTCTCCCTGATCGATTTATCGAAGTATCGAGCGGAACGTTATTGGTTCCAGTGCCTGCGGGCAAGGGGACGCCTTGTTTCGCGGTCTGCTCCGGCTGTGATCTCTCTGGCGGCTGGATAGCCGCCGCCATATCATGGCGGCAGCCATTCGCTGCGTTCAATCCAGGAGATCGGCCGGGACCTTGCCGCCATTTTCCGAAAGCCGCTTCATTAGGGCCTTGTGCAGCCACATATTCATTTTTGCGGAATCGTTGGTGTCGCCGGTATAGCCGAGTTCAGCGGCGAGTTCCTTGCGCTCAGTCAGGCTTGCATCCATCCCGACGGCTTTCATCAGGTCCACGATCGAGCGACGCCAATCGAGTTTCTGGCCGCTTTTCTTCACCGCTGCGTCAAGGAGGGGCACGATATCGACTGTGACCGTGGCGGGCTTGCTCTGAGCGGGAGCGGCTGCAGGCGTCGGACTGGGCGCCGCCGACGGTGAGGCAGGCGCTTGCGCCGGCTCTGTCTGTTGCGGGCTGACAGCGACGGGTTCGGCTGCTTTCGCCTCTCCGAAGATTGCATGTTTGATCTTGTCGAAAATGCCCATTCTAAACCTCCAGTTCCATTAAATGAGAACATGCTGAAACATGGAATTCTCGCCCGATATATCCAGGCGGAACGGGAGTTATTTTTACCGGTCTCAATCGACGATGGAAAAGCCAAATCCGGGGCAGGGGCAGCCGATCGGCGACTGCAAATGGATCTCGCCGTCAATCGCATCGAGAACGGCGCTTTGCTTGCAGGTTCTGCAACTGCCTGAAGATTGCTGGCGCGATTGCGAGGGAAATGACTTCGTCGGCTCTCCAATCGCCGCCAGACATGGCCGTTTTCGGCACAGTCGGTCGGACAATTCGTATTTCGATAAGCATGTAACATCATTGCCGGCCGCCGGACCGACTTGCCGTGCCGTGTGGCGAAACATTCGCCAACCCTTCACGTTGCTTTGCCATGGACGCCCTGCAGGTTGCAGGCATCCAACGATCGAAGGTACGCGCGTTCCTCGATTTTCGACTGCCGGACAGATCGTTCGGCGAATGGAAACGGAGGAAAACCATGAGTGAGAACCATCATAGACTGTCCCTTGCAGTGCTCGCATCCACCTGCGCATTGCTTGCCATGCCGGCAAGCGATGCGCATGCGATCGATGTCGGCGTGTCGGTGAATGCAGGCAATGCCGTCAGCGCTGATGTCGGGACTTCGCTTGGCGGCGGGCGCGGCGTCAGCGCCGATGCTTCCGTCGGCGGCTCGAACGGCGTCAATGCCGATGCGACTGCCAATGCCGGCGGCGGCCAGGGCATCGATGCCGATGTCAACGCCGGCGTCGGCAACGGTCTCGACGCAAGCGCCAATGCCAGGATCGGCGGCGGACGCGGCGTCAATGCCGATCTCAACGCACGTGCCGGCGGTTCAGATGGGGCCGATGCCAACGCCACGGCCTCGATCGGAGGCGGTAGTGGCGTCGATGCCAATCTCGCCGTCGGTAGGGTAGGCGGGGTGGACGGGGCTGGCGCGGCAAGTGGCGGTGACGGATCCGTGCCTGGCGGCGGTCTCAGCCCGTCGCAGGTCCGCACTCTGGAGGCCTTCCGGGCGAGGCCCGTCAACGAGCAGCGCAAGATGCTTGTCCGTTGCGCCGATATCTCCGCCTCAAGCGGCTCTGCTTCCGGCGGTTCCGATTCCGGTCTTGTCGGTCTCTGCAGTCTGTTGCAGGCGACAGCCTCTCGCTGAACGTAAAAAGACCCGCCGAACCGGAAGGCGCGGCGGGTCCTTTAAAAAGCTTCGGCTCCCAAGCTTAGTGCAGGATCTGGCTGAGGAACAACTTGGTGCGTTCGTGCTGCGGATTGTCGAAGAACTCGGCCGGCGAATTCTGCTCGACGATCTGACCCTGGTCCATGAAGATGACGCGGTTGGCAACCTGACGGGCAAAGCCCATTTCATGGGTGACGCAGAGCATGGTCATGCCTTCCTCGGCAAGGCCCACCATGGTGTCGAGCACTTCCTTGATCATTTCCGGATCGAGCGCCGAGGTCGGCTCATCGAACAGCATGATCTTCGGATTCATGCAGAGCGAGCGGGCGATCGCCACGCGCTGCTGCTGGCCGCCGGAGAGCTGGCCCGGATATTTGTTGGCCTGTTCCGGGATCTTGACCCGCTTCAGGAAGTGCATGGCGATCTCTTCCGCCTGCTTCTTCGGCATCTTGCGCACCCAGATCGGCGCCAGCGTGCAGTTTTCGAGGATCGTCAGGTGCGGGAAGAGGTTGAAATGCTGGAACACCATGCCGACTTCGCGCCTGACCTCGTCGATCTTCTTCAGATCGTTGGTCAGCTCGGTGCCGTCGACGATGATCTTGCCCTTCTGATGCTCTTCCAGACGGTTGATGCAGCGGATCATCGTCGACTTGCCCGAGCCCGACGGCCCGGCGATGACGATGCGCTCGCCGCGCATGACCTTCAGGTTGATGTCGCGCAGCACGTGGAAATCACCGTACCACTTGTTCATGTTGACGATCTCGACCGCCACTTCCGTTGCGGAAACGGTGAGTTTTTTCGCTGGAGCTTCAGCCATGACTATTTTCCCTCATTCTTATCGTTTTAGCGTTCTTATCGTTTGTGGCCGGTATCGAGATGGCGTTCCATGAAGCCTGAATAGCGCGACATGCCGAAGCAGAACAGCCAGAAGATGAAGCCGGCAAAGATCAGGCCGGTGATCGGCGTGACGGCGCTTGCCCAATTGGCATCGGAGAAGTTCAGCTTGACGATACCGAGCAGGTCGAACATGCCGATAATGGTGACCAGCGACGTGTCCTTGAACGTTCCGATGAAGGTGTTCACGATGCTCGGGATGACGAGCTTGATGGCCTGCGGCATGATGATCAGCCGTGTCTTCTGCCAATAACCGAGGCCAAGCGAATCGGCGCCCTCGAACTGTCCCTTCGGGATCGCCTGAAGGCCGCCGCGGATCACTTCAGCCATATAGGCCGAGGTGAAGATCGAAACACCGATCAGCGCCCGCAGAAGCTTGTCCACGTTCCAGCCGGTGGGAAGGAAGAGCGGCAGCATGACACTGGCCATGAACAGGACGGTGATCAGCGGAACGCCTCGAATGACCTCGATGAAGGTAACGCAAAGCATCCGGATGACGGGCATCTTCGAGCGGCGCCCCAGCGCAAGCAGAATACCGCAGGGCAGGGAAACGGCAATGCCGACGAAGGACAGGACAAGGGTCACCATCAACCCGCCCCAGAGCGGAGTATCCACCACTTCGAGGCCGAAGCCCCCGTGAAGAAGCCAGAAGGCGATGACCGGCAGGACGGCGAACAGAAGAATGGCGTTCAGTCCCTTGCGCGGCGCCGACGGGATCAGCATCGGAACCAGAAGCACAATGAACAGGATCCCGACGATCGCCGGCCTCCAACGCTCGTCGAGCGGATAGCGGCCGAATATAAACTGATCGTATTTGGCACTGACGAAGGCCCAGCATGCTCCACTCCAGCCATCAGGCTGGATACCGCCCTGGATCGTCGTCGCGCAGAATGTGCGGTCCGGGCCGGACCATACGGCCTGGATGAACAGCCAGTTGACCAGTTGCGGCACGGCCCATGCGATCAGCGCAACAGCCAGGATCGTCAGGATTATGTCTTTCGGGGTTGCAAGAAGATTACGGCGTATCCAGGCGACGGCTCCGCGCTCCCCGGGGGGCGGCGGTTCGGCCGCAAGGATGGACGTTCTGACGAAGGGTTTATCGGCGACCGACATCTTATCTCTCCACCAGTGCCATCTTGGCGTTGAACCAATTCATGAACAGCGACGTGAGAATGCTCAAGCCGAGATAGACGATACCCCAGATGCAAACGATCTCGATCGCTTGACCGCTCTGATTGAGGATTGTGCCGCCGACGGCAACGAGATCCGAAAAACCGATCGCGATGGCGAGGGAGGAGTTCTTGGTCAGGTTCAGGTACTGGCTCGTCAGCGGCGGGATGATGATGCGCAGCGCCTGCGGCACCACGACAAGTCTCGTCACGCTCGACGGATGCAGCCCCAGCGCGCCGGCTGCCTCGGATTGTCCCTTCGCAACGCCGCGAATGCCGCCGCGAACGATCTCGGCGATAAAGGATGCGGTATAGAAGGACAGAGCGAGAAACAGCGACATGAATTCCGGGCCGACGACCGAGCCGCCCGTCAGATTGAATTTACCGGCGATCGGAACATCGAAGGTGAGCGGAAAGCCGGAAGCAATGAAAACCAGCAATGGCAAACCGACGATCAGCGCGATCGACGCCCATACCGTATGGAACGGCTGGCCAGTTGCGGCCTGGCGTTTATGGGCCCAGCGCGCCATGATGATGGTGGCGACAATCGCAATCACCAGGGCGATGCCGACCGCGATCATGCCTGTCTCGAAGATCGGCTTCGGGAAGGCTAGTCCTCTGTTGTTGAGGAACATATTGAACGGCAGCCCCACCGATTCGCGCGGCTGTGGCAGGACGGAGAGAACGCCGAGATACCAGAAGAAGATGACGAGCAGCGGCGGAATGTTGCGGAAGATTTCGACATAGACCGTGCAGAGCTTGGAAATCAGCCAGTTCCGCGACAGCCGGCCGATCCCGATAATGAAACCGATGATGGTCGCCGTGATGATGCCCGTCACCGCCACCAGCAAAGTATTCAGAATGCCGACGAGAAGTGCGCGTGCATAAGTCGAGTCGCTTGAATAGCCGATCAGCGACTGGCCGATTTCGAAACCGGCGCGACCGCTGAGAAAGCCGAAACCAGATGCCGTATTGCTGCGGGCAAGGTTTACGGCCGTGTTATGGGCAACCCACCACACAAACGCCACGAGGGCAACAATTGTCAAAACCTGGAAAAATATGCTCCGGTATTTCGGGTCGTACATTGCCGACCGGAAACTCCAGCCGGTGTTATGCAAAGGTGTCCTATCCACAGCCTCATGCGTCATGCCGCGCCAATCCCCTTGTGCCCGTTTTCGGGCTTTCTTTTTAACTTTTTGGAAGTGGGAAGGCAGCTGGCCGCCTTCCCGGCATTTCATGCTGGTGCTCGATTAACGAACCGGCGGTGCGTACTGGATGCCGCCCTTGTTCCACAGAGCATTCAAGCCGCGTGCGATCTTGAGCGGGCTACCCTGGCCGATATTGCGCTCGAAGATTTCGCCATAGTTGCCGACGCCCTTGATGATATTGGCGGCCCAATCATTGGTCAGGCCGAGATCGGTACCAATCTTGGTGTCGGCCTCGCTGCCGAGGAAGCGCTTGATGTCCGGGTTCGGCGAGTTCTTCATCTCGTCGACATTTGCCTGGGTGATGCCGAACTCTTCGGCATTGATCAGCGCATAAGCCGTCCAGGAAACGATGTCGAACCACTGATCGTCACCCTGACGGACGGCCGGGCCAAGCGGCTCCTTGGAGATGATCTCAGGAAGGATGACGTGTTCGTCGGGATTCTTGAGCGTCAGACGCAACGAATAGAGACCGGATTGGTCGGTCGTGTAAACGTCGCAACGACCGGCGTCATAGGCCGCGTTGACCTCAGGAAGATTCTCGAAGACGACCGGATTGTACTGCAGATTGTTCGTCTTGAAGTAATCGGCGAGGTTCAGTTCCGTGGTCGTGCCCGACTGTACGCAGACCGCGGCGCCGGAGAGTTCGAGAGCCGACTTCACGTTCAGGCTTTTGCGAACCATGAAGCCCTGACCATCATAATAGGTGACAGGACGGAAGTTGAAGCCGAGTGCGGTGTCGCGGTTGATCGTCCACGTGGTGTTGCGCGAGAGAACATCGATTTCGCCGGACTGAAGGGCAGTAAAGCGCTCCTTCGCGTTTGTCGGCGTGTACTTGACCTTGGTGGGGTCGCCGAAGACAGCCGAGGCGACCGCCTTGCAGAAGTCGACGTCGAAGCCGGCCCAATTGCCGGAAGCGTCAGGTGCGGCAAAGCCGGTAAGGCCGGTATTGACGCCGCACTGAACGAAACCCTTTGCCTTTACATCTTCGAGTGTCGTGGCCGAAGCAGCCGAAGCGCCAAGAGCGAAAACTGCTGCGCCGATTGAGGCCGACAGAAGCTTGTTCTTCATTTTTTTTCCCAACCTTTTCCGTTGTCTTGTATTTTCTTGTGGGAAGTTCCGGCGAAATCTGCCGCCTCCCCATTTGCTCGACACCCTCCCGGCGCGAGTTGTTCTATCACAGTCGCAAATGTCACCATGGTCAAGTGTCGCGGTCAATAATTGCGGCAAATTTCAGCATTTTGGCAGATTGCGCCGCGTTGATGGGCACTTGGTTATGAAATAGGCGGCTAGTTGCGGAAAATTAACGCGAAATCGTGAGTTCCGCCGCTTTGGTCCGTCGCTGGCGATCCATCTCCAAGGGGTTGACCGGATATTACGGGGCGTCCAAAAGTCTGGTTTCGCGACCCTTCGCCAAAGGCTATTTCCGACATGAAAGACAAAGACAGCTTGCTGCAGAATGCCGGCATCAACACCCGCCTGACCCATATCGGCAACGACCCCTTCGACTATCACGGCTTCGTCAATCCCCCGGTCGTGCACGCCTCGACGGTGTTGTTTCCGAATGCGCAGGTGATGAAGACACACGCGCAGAAATACACTTACGGGACGCGCGGCACGCCGACGACCGATGCGCTCTGCGAGGCGATTGACGCGCTCGAAGGGTCAGCCGGCACGATCCTCGTGCCCTCGGGTCTCGCGGCCGTCACCATTCCCTTCCTGGGCTTTTCCGCCGCCGGCGATCATGCGCTTGTCGTCGATTCGGTCTACGGTCCGACCCGGCATTTCTGCGATACGATGCTGAAGCGTCTCGGCGTCGAGGTGGAATATTACGATCCGACGATCGGCGCCGGCATCGAGGCGTTGTTTCGGCCGAATACCAAGATCGTCCACACCGAGGCTCCCGGCTCCAACACTTTCGAAATGCAGGACATTCCGGCGATATCGGCCGTTGCGCACCGCCTTGGCGCCATCGTCATGATGGACAATACCTGGGCGACGCCGCTCTATTTCAGGCCGCTCGATCACGGCGTCGACATCTCCATCCATGCGGCGACGAAATATCCGTCCGGCCATTCCGATATTCTGCTCGGAACGGTTTCGGCCAATGCCGAGCACTGGGAGCGGCTGAAGGAATCGAACGGCGTGCTCGGCATCTGCGGCGCACCCGATGATGCCTACCAGATCCTGCGCGGATTGCGCACCATGGGCCTGCGCCTCGAGCGGCATTATGAAAGCGCGCTTGATATCGCCGAATGGCTGGAGGGCAGGGAGGACGTCGCCCGCGTGTTGCATCCGGCCCTGCCGAGTTTCCCCTCTCACCATCTTTGGAAGCGCGATTTCAAGGGCGCCAGCGGCATCTTTTCCTTCGTGCTTGCGGCCGACAGCCCCGAGAAATTCACGGCAAAGGCGCATGCCTTCCTTGATGCGCTGAGGATTTTTGGGCTCGGCTATTCCTGGGGCGGCTTTGAAAGCCTCGCCTTGCACGCCCATCTCAACGATCGCAAGGTCGCCAAGGCCCCGCCGGATGGCCCTGTCATCCGCCTGCAGATTGGCATCGAGGATGTGGCCGACCTCAAGGCCGATATCGAGCGGGGTTTTGCTGCTGCAAGTGCCGTCTGAGCGGCATCGCCGGGCGATGCTGCCGCTTGCAGCGCTCTATGGCAACTGCACGGACCGATAGCCGTAGATCCAGTCGAGATCCGCCGCCAGGCTTTGCGGCGGCTTGAGGCCGAGCACGAGATCGCGGCCGATCCGGATCGGCCCTTTCGCATGATAGGCAAACCGGTTGAAGGCGCCACGCTGGCGAAGTTTCGCGATACGCGGCGCCCGATGTCTTTCGAACAGCGCCAGCGCTTCCGACACGGGATGGTTCGAGAGAAAGGCCGCGAGTTCATAGGCGTCTTCGATCGCCATCGCCGCTCCCTGGGCGGCAAAAGGCATCATCGCATGCGCGGCGTCCCCGATCAGAATCGTCTTTCGGCCGTCCTGCCAAGCGCCTGATGTGGTTTCGAACAGCGGCCAGAACGTCAGCTTCGGGTGTTTTTCGAGCAGCGAGACGATTGCGGCGTTCCAGCCGGCAAGCCGCGTCCGCAGCTGCGTGCGCTGTTCGGCCGTCGGCTCGCTTTGCCAGGCCTGCGGTGCGATGTTACCGGCGGTGATCGCCACCATGTTGAAGCTGCCGGTCTCCTTCAGCGGATAGCAGACGAGATGCGCCGAACCGCCGAGGAAAGCCGAAACGCTTGCCCGGTCGAGGAAAGCCGGCGCTTCATCCTCTGCAATGGTGAAGCGGTAGGCGATATTGCCGGAAAAGTGCGGCGAGGGGCTGCCCGGAACGGATTGCCGCAGCTTCGACCAGACACCATCCGCACCGATCACGACATCGGCGGTCCGCTCGAAAGGCGGCAGCGTCGATTCCATCCGCACACCCAGATGAAGCCGGCAGAGCGGGTCGGCCGCGACTGCAGCCAGAAGGGCTTTCTGCAATGTGGTGCGGTGCAGGACGCCATAGGGCGCACCCCAGCGTTGCCGCGCGAATTTGCCCGCCGGCACCGCCGCGAGTTGGCGCAGTGAACTGCCCGATATCAGCCGGATCGCGTCCGGCTCGAGCCAGAGCTTCGACAGGCCTTCAAGAATACCGAGTTCGGCAAGGATGCGCGAGGCGTTCGGCGAGATCTGCAATCCGGCGCCGATGTCGGCGAGTTCGCCCGCCTGCTCGAAAATCTCCGAGCTGATACCCCGGCGCGAAAGCGCAAGGGCGGCTGTCAGCCCTGAGATCCCCGCGCCGATGATGGCGGCATGTTCGACCGGCATGGTTCGCCCGATCCGGATCTGGACCGACTACGCCGCCTTCACGTGGAAAACGCAACCGGCCGGATTGGTCTGGCTGGGCTTGAGCGCCGAATTGAAGCGATAGAGCGTCGAGCAGTAGGAACAGACTTTTTCGTTGTCGTCGCCCATATCGATGAAGATGTGCGGATGATCGAAGGGAGCCGAAGCGCCGGTGCACATGAATTCCTTGACGCCGACTTCGATAACGCGGTGACCGCCGTCGTTCTGGAAGTGGGGAATGTTGTGGCCGGCCATGTCGCTCTCCGAATGCTTTGAAATGTGCGCGAACCTTATAAGCCTTCGCCGCAAATGTGTAGAGCCAAAGCGCCGCGCCAATCACAGTTTTCAGGCGCAGTTTTCAGCCACAGTTTTTGGCTTCACGATGAAAGGCCGCTCGATTATGGTCGCGCCAAAAGGAAGACCTGATGAATCTGAATACGCCCGCATTTTCAAGCTTCACTCATGATGGATTGCAGCTCGCCTTCTTCGATGAGGGCGATCCGGCCGGTGTCCCCGTCTTGTTGATCCACGGCTTTGCCTCGACGGCAAACGTCAACTGGGTGCATCCGGGCTGGCTGAAGACGCTGGGTGATGCCGGCTACCGGGTGATCGCCATCGACAATCGCGGCCATGGCGCAAGCGACAAGCCGCACGATGCCGAAGCCTACCGTCCCTGGGTCATGGCCGGCGATGCGATCGCGTTGCTCGATCATCTCGGCATCCCCGAAGCCAATGTCATGGGCTATTCGATGGGGGCGCGCATTTCCGTCTTTGCCGCACTTGCCAATCCGCATCGCGTCCGTTCGCTGGTGCTCGGCGGCCTCGGCATCGGCATGACCGACGGTGTCGGCGACTGGGACCCGATCGCCGATGCGCTGCTGGCGCCCTCGCTGGAGGCGGTGACGCATAGCCGCGGTCGCATGTTCCGCGCCTTCGCCGAGCAGACGAAGAGTGACCGCACTGCCCTTGCCGTCTGCATCCGCGGCTCACGCGATCTCGTCGCCCGTTCTGACATGGCCAAGCTCGACATGCCAACGCTGATCGGCGTCGGCACCAAGGACGATATCGCCGGCTCACCGCAGGAATTGGCGGCGCTGATGCCCAATGCCGAAGCACTCGATATTCCGGGCCGCGATCATATGCTCGCCGTCGGCGACAGGGTTTTCAAGCATGCGGTGCTGGCCTTCTATGCAAGGGTCGCCCATCGCTGACATCATCGTGATGGCGAAAAACCATGCTAAAAAACCATGGCGACGGCACCCATTTATGTTATTGGCGTTTTCCTCTATATATTGGCATTTCGAAAACGGCATTCCGGCTGGCAACGAGGAGAGCGGCGATGGTCGCAAAGACTGACATCCGTGCTTTTGACACAGGCCATCCCGTGAAGGTGATGGATCCCATCTGGGACAGCCTGCGCGAGGAAGCCCGGCTCGCCGCCGAACGGGACCCCGTTCTCGCCGCCTTCCTCTATTCGACGGTGATCAACTACCATTCGCTCGAGGAATGTGTCATCCACCGCATCTGCGAACGTCTCGATCACCCCGACATGCAGGCGAACCTGCTTCGCCAGACCTTTGAGGAGATGCTCCTCGACTGGCCGGAATGGAGCTCCATTCTGCGCGTCGATATCCAGGCCATCTACGACCGCGATCCCGCCTGCCTGCGCTTCATGGAGGCGGTGCTCTATTTCAAGGGCTTCCACGCGCTGCAGACGCATCGTCTGGCCCATTGGCTGCTGAACCGCGGCCGGCGTGATTTCGCGCTCTATCTGCAGAGCCGCTCCTCCAGCGTCTTCCAGACCGACATCAATCCCGCCGCCCGTATCGGCAAGGGCATCTTCCTCGATCACGCCACCGGCCTCGTCGTCGGCGAGACGGCCGTTATCGGCGACAACGTCTCGATCCTGCATGGCGTGACACTCGGCGGCACCGGCAAAGAGGGCGCTGACCGCCATCCGAAGATCGGCAGCGGCGTCATGATCGGCGCCGGCGCGAAGATCCTCGGCAATATCGAGATCGGCTACTGCTCACGCGTCGCCGCCGGTTCCGTCGTATTGAAGGCGGTGCCGCCCAAGAAGACGGTCGCGGGCGTGCCGGCCAAGGTTGTCGGCGAAGCCGGTTGTTCAGAGCCGTCGCGCAACATGGATCAGGTAATCGGCGCTGATATCTGAGCGCCTGTTGGATAAAGGATAGGAACAGTCGGCGGAGTGTGAGCGGGGACAGAATCGCCAAGCGGCAACCCTTGCCTTTACACCGCTGCTTTTCCTGTGCAAGAAGCGGCCAATCAAGACTGCTTACGGAGATGACAGAGTGAAGCCAGAAGAAATCAAGAAGCTCGACGCCTACTTCAAACGCATGTTCAACCCGCAGATCATCGTCAAGGCGCGTCCGCGCAAGAATGATTCTGCGGAAGTCTATCTCGGCGAAGAATTTCTGGGCGTCGTCTATATCGATGACGAGGACGGCGACCGCTCCTACAACTTTTCGATGGCGATCCTCGACGTCGATCTCTGATCGTTCTCGAAAACTTCAAGGGACCGGGCGGCGCGATCCGCCCGGTCTTTTTTTGTTTTTTTGCTGCCGAGTCAAAATTTTTTTAAAGCCTCCGGTTGTGGCTTTGTGATATATATTAGCAAAATCAACTAAAGACGTACGTGCCCCGGCGCGCATGCTTTGTTATCTTTTTGTAATGCAACCTTTGGATGTTTTGCAGCGCACAAGACTACTTGACTATTTGTGCATTGCAGCTACCCTGCCGCCAGCCACAGCCCAACGGAGGATGCCTCATGTTCAACTTTGACGATGCCAACAAAAAGAGCAAGGAAGCCGTCGACACGGCGTTGAAAACCTATTCCGAGACGGCCAAGGGCTTTCAGGCGATCGCCGCCGAAGCCGCTGAATATTCGAAGAAATCCTTCCAGGATGCGGTGACGCACTTCGAAACGCTGGCCGGCGCCAAGAGCTTCGAGGCAGCTTTCGAGCTGCAGACGAGCTATGTCAAGTCGTACTATGAGAACCTTGTCTCCGAGACGACGAAGCTCGGCGAGATGTATGCCGATCTCGCCAAGTCCGCTTACAAGCCCTACGAGGCTCCGATCGCCGCTGCCGTCGCCAAGGCCACCAAGTCGGCGCCGGCGGCGACATCAGCCGCCGCGTGAATTGATTCTCCCGGCGCAACCTGCGCTACATATTGAAATATGAGGACCGGCTACGCATCTGTGGCCGGTCTTTTTGTTTCCACTTTCGCTGCAGCGCTTCCATGGGATGGGCTAAGGCGCGGCGCAATCTTTTAGATTCGCTCTTCGCGCTTCAGGTCTTTGTTTTTAGGCATGTCGTTGCCGCAAAACCGCTGCACGGTTTGCGCGACATGCTTTGGGGACTTTTTTGGTTGCCGGCCATTTCTTGATTGCAGTGACTGACAGGGGGCTTAAAATCAGCCTATTATGAACTAAGTTAGTGTTTCAGATATTCGGCGGGAAAAGCACCCTCCCATGCTCCGCCGGATTGCTTGAGGAATGAATGACAATGATCGCAACGCCGATCCGGATGCAGAACGACAGCGAAAGGAACGGGGACAACGCAAATCGAACCTCGGTCATCACACGCACTAAGCCGAAGACCAAGAAGCCCAATCTTTATCGTGTGCTGCTTTTGAATGACGACTACACTCCCATGGAATTCGTCATCCATATTCTGGAGCGTTTTTTTCAGAAGGATCGTGAAAGTGCCACCCGCATCATGCTCCATGTCCATAACCACGGCGTCGGCGAATGCGGAATATTCACATACGAGGTAGCGGAAACGAAGGTCAGCCAGGTGATGGACTTCGCCCGGCAGCACCAGCATCCGCTGCAATGCGTCATGGAAAAGAAGTGAGGATCTGAACGTGCCAACATTTTCGCCTAGTTTAGAGAAGGCGCTCCATCAGGCACTGACCTTTGCCAACGAGCGGCACCACGAATATGCGACGCTCGAGCATCTGCTGCTCGCCCTGATCGACGATGCCGATGCGGCCGCGGTCATGGGCGCCTGCAATGTCGATCTCGACGCGCTGCGCAAGACGCTCGTCGAATATGTCGATAATGAACTGTCCAATCTGATCACCGGTTATGACGAGGATTCGAAGCCGACCTCCGGCTTCCAGCGCGTCATCCAACGTGCCGTCATCCATGTGCAATCCTCCGGCCGCGAAGAGGTGACCGGCGCCAACGTGCTCGTCGCGATCTTCGCCGAGCGCGAGAGCCATGCTGCCTATTTCCTGCAGGAGCAGGAGATGACCCGCTACGACGCCGTCAACTACATCTCCCATGGCATCGGCAAGCGGCCTGGCGCTTCGGAGGCTCGCCCGCCGCGCGGCGCCGAGGACGAAGCCGAAAGCAGCAAGCCGACGGCGCGCGGCGGCGAAGAAGAGGGCGGCCCCAAGAAGCAGCAGGATGCGCTGAAAGCCTATTGCGTCAATCTCAACGAGAAGGCCAAGGGCGGCAAGATCGATCCGCTGATCGGCCGTCACGCCGAGGTGAGCCGCACCATCCAGATCCTGTGCCGTCGTTCGAAGAACAATCCGCTCTACGTCGGTGATCCCGGCGTCGGCAAGACGGCGATCGCCGAAGGCCTTGCCAAGCGCATCGTCGAAGGCAAGGTTCCGGAAGCGCTCGCCGATGCGACGATTTTCTCGCTCGACATGGGCACGCTGCTCGCCGGCACGCGCTACCGCGGCGATTTCGAAGAACGCCTGAAGCAGGTCGTCAAGGAACTGGAAGAATATCCGGGCGCCGTGCTCTTCATCGATGAGATCCACACGGTGATCGGCGCCGGCGCCACCTCGGGCGGCGCGATGGATGCCTCGAACCTCCTGAAGCCGGCCCTGTCATCGGGCGCGATCCGCTGCATCGGTTCGACCACCTACAAGGAATATCGCCAGTTCTTCGAGAAGGACCGGGCGCTGGTGCGTCGTTTCCAGAAGATCGACGTCAGCGAACCGTCGATCGATGATGCAATCGAAATCATGAAGGGCCTGAAGCCCTATTTCGAAGAGTATCACCATCTGCGTTATTCGAACGACGCCATCAAGTCGGCCGTCGAATTGTCGGCCCGCTACATCTCCGACCGCAAGCTGCCCGACAAGGCGATCGACGTGATCGACGAAACGGGTGCGGCCCAGATGCTGCTGCCGCCGTCGAAGCGCCGCAAGCTGATCACTGAAAAGGAGATCGAGGCGACGGTCGCGACGATGGCGCGTATTCCGCCGAAGACCGTCTCCAAGGACGACGAAGCCGTGCTCGCCAATCTCGAGCAGGAACTGCGGTCGGTCGTCTATGGCCAGGATATCGCGATCGAAGCCCTTTCGACGTCGATCAAACTGGCGCGCGCCGGTCTTCGCGAACCGAACAAGCCGATCGGCGCCTATGTCTTCTCCGGTCCGACCGGTGTCGGCAAGACCGAGGTGGCAAAGCAGCTGGCCTCGTCGCTCGGCGTCGAACTCCTGCGCTTCGACATGTCGGAATATATGGAGCGGCACACGGTTTCGCGTCTGCTCGGCGCACCTCCCGGCTATGTCGGCTTCGACCAGGGCGGTCTTCTCACCGATGGCGTCGACCAGCACCCGCATTGCGTGGTCCTGCTCGACGAAATCGAGAAGGCGCATCCGGATATCTACAATATCCTGCTGCAGGTCATGGACCACGGCACGCTGACCGACCATAACGGCAAGAAGATCGACTTCCGCAACGTCATCCTGATCATGACGACCAATGCGGGCGCTTCCGAAATGGCCAAGGCGGCGATCGGCTTCGGCTCGTCCAAGCGCACCGGCGAGGACGAGGAGGCGTTGACCCGCCTCTTCACGCCGGAGTTCCGCAACCGTCTCGACGCGATCATTCCCTTCGCGGCGCTGCCGACGGCCGTTATCCACAAGGTCGTGCAGAAGTTCATCATGCAGCTGGAGGCCCAGCTTTCCGAAAGGAACGTCACCTTCGACCTGCATGAGGACGCGATCGCCTGGCTTTCGGAAAAGGGTTACGACGAGAAGATGGGCGCCCGCCCGCTTGCCCGTGTCATCCAGGACACGATCAAGAAGCCGCTTGCCAACGAGATTCTCTTCGGCAAGCTGAAGAAGGGCGGCGTCGTCAACGTCACCGTCGGCCCGAAGGAAGACGGCAAGTCCGGTATCGTGCTGGAAGCCATTCCGGATACGGCGCCGATCAAGCCGAAGCCGGAAGCTGAGGTCGTGCATCCCGAAGCCGGCGATGAGGGTGATGGCGAGCTGAAGACGAAGCCGGCTCCCAAGGCCCGCGCCAAGACCGTGCCGCAGGCCGAGCCTGAAGTCCGCGACGCTCCGAAGAAGGGAAGCACGGTTCCGAAGGTTCCGCGCAAGAAGTGAGCTTTCGTCCCACCAAATTGGAAAAGGCCGCGTCTTACACGCGGCCTTTTTCGTTTCTGGGCATCGCCAGGGATCGATGTTACGCCAGTGCCGCCCTGATCTTTTCGGCATGGGCGGCAAGCACGGCGCCATCCTCCATCTTGCCGGAATGCGGCTTGAGCGCAGCACCCTCATGGCGCGGGATGACGTGGAAATGCAGATGAAACACCGTTTGCCCGGCGGCCGGTTCGTTGAACTGGGCGATGAAGACGCCGTCAGCGTCGAAGACGTCCTTGACCGCAATGGCGACCTTCTGGACGACTGATATCGCATGGGCGAGGGTGGCTGGATCGGCATCGAGGATATTGCGCGACGCCGGTTTGGGAACGACGAGCACGTGGCCCGGCGCCTGCGGCATCACATCCATGAAGGCGATCGTGTGCGCGTCCTCGTAGATCCGGTGTGAGGGGATTTCGCCGCGCAGGATCTTGGCGAAGATGTTGTTGTCGTCATAGTCGGCCGGGTCGGTCATCGCGAAATCTCCTCGGTTCCTACCACGCCGCGCGTCTTTTCTGACGCCCCAAGGACGCTGTAGCATTTTAAACTACTGCATAACTCCTTAAATCGATTCCGATTTAAGGAGTTATGCAGGGTTGATCGGGTAACGCGCCCGGCAGGGCAGCGTCAATCCTCCTGCAGGCGCTCGCCCTTGCGGAAAGGACTGTGCTCACTCAGGACCTCGCTCATATGCTCGACATCGGCGCGCTCGCGCGCGAGATAGTCGCCGATTGCCCGGCGAAGGCCGGCATGGGCGACGTAGTGGGCCGAATGCGTCGTCACAGGGAGGTAACCGCGCGCAAGCTTGTGTTCGCCCTGCGCTCCGGCCTCGACGCGCTTCAGCCCTTTCGAAAGGGCGAAGTCGATCGCCTGGTGATAGCACACCTCGAAATGCAGGAAGGGATGATCCTCGATGCAGCCCCAGTGACGACCATAGAGTGTATCGCCGCCGATGAAGTTGATTGCGCCGGCGACATAACGCCCGTCGCGCTTGGCCATGACGAGCAGGATGTCATCGGCCATGCGCTCGCCGATCAGCGAGTAGAATTTGCGAGTGAGATAGGGCCGGCCCCATTTGCGGCCGCCGGTATCCATGTAGAATTTGAAGAACTGGTCCCAGATGCGCTCCGTCAGGTCGCGGCCGGTCAGCCAGTCGATGCTGATGCCGTTTTCGAGCGCGGCGCGGCGCTCCTTGCGCAACGCCTTGCGTTTGCGCGAGGCGAGCGTTTCGAGAAACGCCTCGTGATTGGCATAGCCGTCATTGATGAAATGGAATTGCTGGTCGGTGCGGTGCAGATAGCCGTCCATCTCGAAAACGCCGATCTCCTCGTCCGGCACGAAGGTGATATGGGCCGAGGAGATGCCGAGCCGGCGCACGACCTCCTTGAGACTTTCGGCGATGGCGCTCTGGATCGGCAGCCGCTGCAGCCCCTCGGCGACAAGAAGACGCGGACCTGTCGCCGGCGTGAACGGGATGGAGCACTGAAGTTTGGGGTAATAACGCCCGCCGGCCCGCTCGAAGGCGTCGGCCCAGCCGTGATCGAAGACATATTCGCCCTGGCTGTGGTTCTTGAGATAGCCGGGCAGGGCGCCGATCAGCTCGCCGCGATCGGTTTCGAGCAGCAGGTGGTGGCCGAGCCAGCCGGTCTCGGCGCTGGCTGAACCGGATTCCTCCAGCGACGACAAAAAGGCGTGCGAAACGAAGGGGTTGTAGGCAAGCGTGGCGCAAGTCTTCGAGGCCCCGGAAAGCCTGGACCAGCTCTCCGGGGAAATCGCGGGGAAGGAGCGTTCTACGCGAATGGACAGTTCATCAGTCATGGAGCAAATGCGAAGCCTGTGGGAGGATGGTTTCGGCTCTGCCTTACAGCGCCACGTGTCTTTCAGACGCGCAAAGGACGCTGTAACGCTTTGAGTTGCTGCACAATTTTAATCTTAAATCGATTCCGATCTAAGGAATTATGTGGCAGTTTGCGCATGATCTTGGTCAAAAAGCGAGCGTCAAACCGCCACGCGCGGATCGAAGCCTTCGAAAGTCATCTGGTCTGCGTGTGCGAATGTACGCCGGCGCGCCTCTTCGTCACGCACCGTCCAGGTAATGACGGGAATGCCCTTTTCGCGTTGACTTGTGATGAAGGCATTCGGCAGCTCGTCATAATAATAGGAGATGAAATCGAGGCCGATCTCCATCGCCTTCGCATGCGTCTTGAACTCCTCCGGCGTGTTGCCGTTGGCCGTCAGCCCGAGCGGGTAGGGTGAGCCAAGCGCCTTCAGATCGCGCAGCAGCCAGTGGTCGAAGCTCATCAGCGCCACCTTGCCCTCATAGTCTTCGAGCACTTCGAGAACGGCTTCGGCAAAACCCTCGTCATCGGCCTCGCGGCCCTTGAGCTCCAGCACCAGCGGCACCTTGCCCTCGACGAGGTCGAGGAGCTGGCGCAACGTCGGCACCTTGTCGCTGGTCCCGCCGACGGCGATCAGGCCAAGCTCCCGCGACGTGCGTTCGCGGATGTCGCCGTTGAGATTGCACAGGCGCTGCAGGTCCTCGTCGTGGAAGATGACCGGCACGCCGTCGGAGGCGTAATGCAGATCGCATTCGATCGCAAAGCCCGCTTCGACGGCACGCGAAAAGGCCGAAAGCGTGTTTTCCCAGACATGCTTGTCGAGGTCGTGATAGCCGCGATGGGCGACCGGCACGTCCTTGATCCAGGCAGCATTGGTGGTCATTCGGCGATTTCCATGATAGCATCTATCTCGACGGCGGCGTTCAGCGGCAGGGCAGCCATGCCGACGGCGGCGCGCGCATGTTTGCCGGCCTCGCCGAGTACGCCGGCAATCAGGTTCGAAGCGCCGTTGATGACGAGATGCTGCTCGACGAAGTCGGGCGCCGAGGCGACGAAGCCATTCAGTTTGATGACGCGCCGGATACGGCCGAGATCGCCGCCAAGTGCCGCCTTCGCCTGGGCGAGGATGTTGATGGCGCAGAGTTCGGCGCCGCGCTGGCCGCCCGCAACGTCGACGGTCTTGCCGAGATGGCCCGATACGGCGACCTTGCCGCCTTCGAGCGGCAGCTGGCCGGAGATGTAGAGAAGATTGCCGCTGATGACATAGGGAACGTAATTTGCAGCAGGTGCTGCGGCTTCGGGCAGGGTTATCCCCATCTCAGTCAGGCGTGCAGCAATTTCATCGGACATTTTCGTCTCCGCTTTTGTTGTCAATTCTTCAAAAATTATGCATCAAGACTAGAATCTTTAATATGACAGGTTCGAGCCTCGATTTGGCCGAAAGCGTTCTTATAACATCGCGACCGAGTCCAACAGGAGTTAATGAATGTTCCGATCGAGTCTTGTCGCTCTGCTTCTCGCCAGCGTTTCCGCCAATGCATGGGCGGCTGCGCCCGCGGTAAGCGCTGCGATCGCGACCGGCCTCGTCGCACATCGCGCGGTCTACGATCTGGAATTGAAGGACGCTTCGGACCGCTCCGGCATCGCCGGCATGTATGGTCGCATGGTCTATGAGTTCGACGGCAGCTATTGCCAGGGCTTCACGACCAACTTCCGCTTCGTCACGCAGATCGATACCGGCGACAGCGTGCGCGTCAGCGACCAGCAGACGAAGACCTTCGAGAACCTGAAGGATGGCAAGTTCACCTTCGACACCAAATCCTTCACCGACGACCAGCTCGATAAGGAGGTCAACGGTGCCGCGCAGGATCAGCCCGACGGTGTCAAGGTCGATCTCAAGCAGCCGTCGAGCCGCGAACTGCAGCTTGCCGAAAGCCGTTTTCCCACGGAACATATGCTCGACGTCATCCAGAACGCCAAGGACGGCAAGCGCTTCTTCGAGGCGCGCGTCTTCGACGGTTCCGATGACGGCGACAAATCGCTGGTGACGACGACGATCGTCGGCAAGCAGGAGACGCCGATTGCCGAGGAGGCCGATGCCGGCAATGCCGGGGCCTTCTCCAAGACGGCCTTCTGGCCGGTGACGATCGCCTATTTCAACGAGAATGCGAAATCGGATGCTTTGCCGGTCTACCGCATGTCGTTCAAGCTCTATGAGAACGGCATCACCCGCGACCTGACGATGGATTACGGCGATTTCGTCCTGACCGGCAAGCTCGCCAAGCTGGAGCTGCTCGAGCGCAAGGCCGAGGTCTGCAAGTAGGCGCGGGATTCCCGGCCAGCATAAAACTGTATCGTAAAATTCACCATGGTTCGGCGATCAGCGATGACCGAGGCGCCGTCTATCGTCCTGCTGCCGATGCCGGACGCAGCCGTCATGCTGTCGCTGCTGCCGACGCTGGCAAGCTGAGCGGCGGCCTTCTCGCGACCTTGCCGAGGAATGGGTCGGTTTTTTCGGCATAAGCCTTGCTTTTGTGCCAAATCGAATGTATGGGCACCGGCATTCCACACGTAAGGCATGGGATCGTCCGGGAGAAATCCGGGCTGTTCCGCCCGGTGGCATCCTCGAAGAGGGTGCTGTTCGCCTTGCGGAGGTTCAACCGGAAAAGGAGTAACAAGGCATGGCATTGCCTGATTTTTCTATGCGCCAGCTTCTCGAGGCAGGCGTCCACTTCGGCCACCAGACGCATCGCTGGAACCCGAAGATGAAGCCGTACATCTTCGGCGATCGCAACAACATTCACATCATCGATCTGGCCCAGACCGTTCCGATGCTGTCGCGCGCCCTTCAGGTCGTCAGCGACACCGTTGCCCGCGGCGGCCGCGTTCTCTTCGTCGGCACCAAGCGCCAGGCGTCTGAGATCATCGCCGACAGCGCCAAGCGTTCGGCCCAGTATTACGTCAACTCGCGCTGGCTCGGCGGCATGATGACGAACTGGAAGACGATCTCCAACTCGATCCAGCGCCTGCGCAAGCTCGACGAGATCCTGAACGGCGAAGCCCAAGGCTTCACCAAGAAGGAACGCCTGAACCTCGAGCGCGAGCGTGAAAAGCTCGACAAGGCTCTCGGCGGTATCCGCGATATGGGCGGCACCCCCGACCTGATGTTCATCATCGACACCAACAAGGAAAAGATCGCGATCGACGAAGCCAAGCGCCTCGGCATCCCGGTTGTCGCCATCATCGACTCGAACTGCGATCCGGACCTGATCGACTATCCGATCCCGGGTAACGACGACGCATCGCGCGCCATCGCTCTTTACTGCGAGCTGATCTCCCGCGCCGCCATCGATGGCATTGCGCGTCAGCAGAGCTCTTCCGGCCGCGATCTCGGCGCATCCTCCGAGGTTCCGGTCGAGCCGGCTCTCGAGGAAGCAGCCGAAGGCTGATGAAGGCGGGCGGATCGAAAGCTCCGCCAAAGCTTACAGAGACTGGGAAAGGCCGCTCGCGACTCATCGAAGTTCGGCGGCCTTGCCTGTTTCAGGGCGAGGGCGTCAGGCTCTTCGCCAGACTAAGTTTCGGTATGGCGCGTCTTCATCACGCTGTCATACATACAGGTACATTTCGTGCCTCAATCCGGTGCCGAGCCGCGCTCTGCGGCCCACCGTATGAACCGACAAGAGGAAGCTAATGAGCGAGATTACGGCTGCAATGGTGAAGGAACTGCGCGAAAAGACCGGCGCAGGCATGATGGACTGCAAGAAGGCTCTTGCTGAAACCGGTGGCGACATGGAAGCGGCGATCGACTGGCTGCGCGCCAAGGGCATCGCCAAGGCCGACAAGAAGTCCGGCCGCACCGCCGCTGAAGGCCTCATCGGCGTTTCGAGCCAGGGCACCAAGGCCGTCGTCGTCGAAGTCAATTCCGAAACCGACTTCGTCGCCCGTAACGACGCCTTCCAGGATCTCGTCCGCGGCATCGCCAAGGTCGCCGTCTCCACAGACGGTACCGTCGAAGCCGTTGCGGCTGCGACCTACCCGGCATCGGGCAAGTCCGTTTCCGACACGATCAAGGATGCGATCGCAACGATCGGCGAGAACATGAACCTGCGCCGTTCGACCGCTCTCTCCGTCGAGGACGGCGTCGTCGCCACCTATATCCACAATGCTGTTTCCGACGGCCTCGGCAAGCTCGGCGTTCTCGTGGCGCTGAAGTCGACCGGCGACAAGGAAGCCCTGAACGCAATCGGCCGCCAGGTCGCCATGCACATCGCTGCGACCGCGCCGCTGGCGATCCGCCCGGAAGAAGTCGATGCCGCCGTCGCCGAGCGCGAGCGCAACGTCTTCATCGAGCAGTCGCGCGCTTCCGGCAAGCCTGACAACATCATCGAGAAGATGGTCGAAGGCCGTATGCGCAAGTTCTTCGAGGAAGTCGCCCTTCTCTCGCAGGCTTTCGTCATCAATCCGGATCTGACCGTCGCAGCCGCCATCAAGGAAGCTGAAAAGGCCGTTGGTGCGCCGATCGAAGTCGCCGGCATGGCCCGTCTTCTGCTCGGCGAAGGCGTCGAAAAGGAAGAGACCGATTTCGCAGCCGAAGTTGCGGCTGCCGTCAAGGGTTGATCTTCCAGCCATAATTGGGAAAACACCAGGGCATCGCGTGACAACGCGATGCCCTTCGTGTATCGGGCATTCACGGCAATTTACGAGGAGCCAAGATGTCTTTAGAGCCTGTCTATAAACGCGTTCTACTCAAGGCCTCCGGCGAAGCGCTCATGGGTGGCCAGGGTTTCGGGATCGATGTCGCGGTGGCGGACCGCATTGCATCTGACATCGCCGAGGCAAGGCATATGGGCGTGGAAGTCGGCGTCGTCGTCGGTGGCGGCAACATTTTCCGCGGTGTCGCGGTAGCGTCCAAGGGCGGCGACCGGGTCACCGGCGACCATATGGGCATGCTCGGCACCATCATCAATGCTCTGGCGCTGGCGACCTCGCTGCGCAAGCTGAACATCGATACGGTGGTGCTTTCCGCCATCTCCATGCCGGAGATCTGCGAGAGCTTTTCGCAGCGTGCAACCCTTTATCATCTGTCGATGGGACGCGTGGTGATCTTTGCCGGCGGCACCGGCAATCCCTTCTTCACCACCGATTCTGCCGCAGCTCTCCGCGCCGCCGAAATGGGCGCACAAGCGATCTTCAAGGGCACGCAGGTGGACGGGATCTACACCGCCGACCCGAAGAAATATCCCGATGCGACCCGCCTCGACCGCCTGACGCACCAGGAAGTGCTGGACAGGGGACTAGCGGTGATGGACGTTGCCGCCGTCGCGCTCGCCAGGGAGAATTCCATTCCGATTATCGTCTTCTCGATCCACGAGAAGGGCGGTTTTGCTGAAATCTTGACGGGCGGTGGCCTCAAGACCATCGTCTCCGACAACTGATATAAGCTGCGCCGCTTTATCAGGCGCAGCCCTGGATAGAACATGATGATTTTAGGCCGGTTGGCCTGAAATCTGAATCATGTTCTACATTAAATAGTTAGAGCATGATGTCGTCCGAAAGCCGCTGACGCTTTTCGGCATCATGGTCTAGAGCATGTCGCGCAAAAGTGTGCAGCGGTTTTGCGATGACGGCATGCGCAAACCAAAGACCTAAAGCGCGGCAAGCGAATCTGAAAGATCGCGACGCGCTTTATACGGGAGCATCGACATGAGTGAAGGTATCGACATCAAGGAACTGAAGCGCCGCATGGATGGCGCGGTTTCCGCATTCAAGAGCGACATCGCATCGCTGCGCACCGGCCGGGCTTCGGCCAACATCCTCGATCCGGTAACGATCGAGGCCTACGGTTCGCGCATGCCGCTGAACCAGGTCGCCAACATCACCGTGCCTGAGCCGCGCATGCTGTCGGTTTCCGTCTGGGACAAGTCGATGGTCAGCGCCGTCGAGCGCGGTATCCGCGAATCCAATCTCGGTCTCAACCCGATCGTCGACGGCCAGAACCTGCGCATTCCGCTGCCGGAGCTGAACGAGGAGCGCCGCAAGTCGCTCGTCAAGGTGGCTCACGACTATGCTGAAAAGAGCAAGGTCGCGATTCGCCACGTCCGCCGCGACGGCATGGACGGCCTCAAGAAGGCCGAAAAGGATGGTGTAATCGGCCAGGACGAGAGCAGGGCGCAGTCGGAACGTGTACAGAAGATGACGGACGAGACGATTTCCGAAATCGACCGCTTGCTTGGCGAGAAGGAAAAGGAAATCATGCAGGTCTAGTGGATCTGTGCCTTTGCCTGGAAAGACCGGACGGGAAATGTCGGAATCTGTATTTGTGACCGTGCCTGAGCATGTTGCCATCATCATGGACGGCAATGGCCGTTGGGCCAAGCAGCGTGGCCTGCCGCGCACGATGGGCCATCGCAAGGGCGTCGAGGCGGTCCGCGAGACAGTGCGCGCCGCCGGTGCCGTCGGCATAAAATATCTGACCCTCTTTGCCTTCTCCTCGGAGAACTGGCGCCGGCCCGAGGCCGAGGTTTCCGATCTGCTCGGCCTGCTCAAGGCTTTCATTCGGCGCGACCTCGCCGAGCTTCATCGCCAGAATGTGCGCATCAAGGTGATCGGCGACCGCCACAGCCTGCGCAGCGACATTCTCGGTCTGCTGCTCGAGGCGGAGGAAACGACCAAGGACAACACGGCGCTGACGCTGGTCATCGCTTTCAACTATGGCTCGCGCGACGAGATCGCCCGCGCCGTGGTGAGTTTGGCCCGGGATGTCGAGGCCGGCTGCCTGAGGGCGCAGGACATCACCCCCGCGCTCATCAACGCACGTCTCGACACGGCAGGCATCCCCGATCCGGATCTCATCATCCGCACCAGCGGCGAGGAGCGGCTTTCCAACTTCCTGCTCTGGCAGGCCGCCTATTCGGAATTCATCTTCCTTCCGGAATACTGGCCGGATTTCAGCCCCGAGATCTTCCGCCAGGCGCTCGAGAAATTCGCCTCTCGTGACCGGCGCTTCGGCGGCCTGTCGTCGCAGGCAGCCGCGGTCGGCACCTGATGCAGAGGGAATTGAAGCTCCGCATCGTTTCAGGACTGATTCTTGCGGTCATCGTTCTTGCCGCCACCTGGTATGGCGGTCTTGCCTTCCGTATCCTGGCGGCCGCGATCGGCCTGCTGATCTATTATGAATGGTCGAAAATAACAGGCATCGCGCGTGATTGGGTCGCCAATGCCGTCGGCTGGATCGGCGAGGCGGCGGTCGCCTTTCTCGTGCTTGTCGGCAATTTCGAATTCGCCGCCGGGATGCTGGCCGGCGTCACCGCCGTCGGCATCGCCCTGATCATCCTGCACGGTACGAGCCGCTGGTTTCCGGCTGGCCTGTTTTATGCCGGCGCCACCGGCCTGGCGCTCGCCGCCATCAGAAGCGATGACCGGCCTGGCCTTTATGCCATGCTCTTCGTCTTTGCCGTCGTCTGGGCAACCGATATCCTCGCCTATTTCGTCGGCAGGGCGCTCGGCGGACCGAAGCTTGCCCCTTCGATCTCGCCTGGAAAGACGTGGTCGGGCGCAATCGGCGGGGCCGTTTCAGCCGTCGCTGCCGGCGTCGTTCTCGTCCATTTTCTCCTTCCGGGCACTGAAATCATCGCCGCCGGCGTAGCGCTCGTTCTGTCGGTTTGCAGCCAGTCGGGCGATCTTTTCGAATCTTTCATCAAAAGGAAATTCGGCGTCAAGGATTCAAGCCATCTCATTCCGGGCCATGGCGGGGTCATGGACCGTGTCGACGGACTGATTTTTGCCTGTTTTTCGGCGTTCTTGCTAGCTGGGCTTTTTTCCCTGATAAAGGGGGCTGAGATGACCTCGCTCGGCGCGGCATTGTTCGGCCTCTGATGACGCGGCAGCTTGACGGAAGGGACTCATGGAAACGGTGACCGGCATATACGGATTCTTGATGGGGAATATCGTCACCTTCATCCTCGTGCTCTCGCTGCTCGTCTTCGTGCATGAGATGGGCCACTATCTCGTCGGGCGCTGGAGCGGCATTCGCATCCTTGCCTTTTCCGTCGGCTTCGGTCCGGAGATCTTCGGCTTCACCGACCGCCACGGAACACGCTGGAAGATTTCGGTGATCCCGCTGGGCGGTTATGTCCGGTTCTTCGGCGACGAAGACGCCTCGAGCAAGCCAGACGCCGACAAACTCGCCGCCATGTCCGAGGAAGACAGGGCGCGCTCCTTTGCCGGCGCCAAGCTGTGGAAGCGCGCTGCCACCGTCGCAGCCGGCCCGATCGCCAATTTTCTGCTGGCGATCGCCATCTTCACCGTTCTTTTTTCTGTCTATGGCCGCATGATCGCCGATCCTGTCGTTGCCGAGGTCAAGCCGGATGGCGCCGCTGCTGCCGCCGGCATCCTTCCCGGCGACCTGCTGGTCGCCATCGACGGCAACAAGGTCGAGACCTTCGACGACGTGCGCCGCTATGTCAGCATCCGCCCGAGCCAGAAGATCGTCGTGACGATCGAGCGTGGCGGCGAGAAGCTCGATCTGCCGATGGTGCCGCAACGCACCGACCAGACCGACCAGTTCGGCAACAAGATCGAGCTGGGCCAGATCGGCATCGTCACCAATCAGCAGGCTGGCAATTTCCGCCTGAAGACCTATACGCCTCTCGAGGCGCTGCAGGAGGGCGTGATCCAGACTCGCGACATCGTCACCGGCACTTTCAAATATATCGGCAACATCTTCGCCGGAACGATGCGGGCCGACCAACTGGGTGGGCCGATCCGCGTGGCGCAAGCTTCGGGCCAGATGGCTACGCTTGGCATAGGCGCGGTGCTGCAACTTGCGGCAATGCTTTCGGTTTCGATAGGATTGCTTAACCTGATGCCGGTTCCGGTACTTGATGGCGGCCACCTGATGTTCTATGCGGTGGAAGCGGTAAGGGGGAAGCCGCTGGGCTCCACGGCTCAGGAAATTGCATTTCGCATCGGCTTGGCAATGATATTGACATTAATGGTTTTCACGACCTGGAACGACATCGGCTCGATCAGAGGGTAAACGGGCAAGGCGAGGGAATTACTGTTTATTTACGATGTTTCAAGGCTGTAGTGGCGAATGGGTCACGCTTGCAAATGAAGTAAACAGAAATTAACGACCTCGCTTGCTTGTATGTCAAAAGCGGGTAAAACGACACACGTGACCGGAATCGGGTTCTCCCGGAGCCGGGGACGAGGGAAACAAAGGTAATAGGTGAAATGAAGGCTGGTTCAAAGTTTTTGAACGCAGTATCGGCGGTTGCGCTGTCTGCTAGTGTTGTTGCTTCGGGCGCAGGTGCTTTGACGTTCGTTTCCGCTACGGCTGCTGAGGCCGCCGTCATCCAGCGTATCGATGTGCGCGGCGCAAGCCGCGTCGGCGCGGAGGCCGTCCGGTCGAACCTCACCATCTCTCCCGGGAAGAGTTTTTCCAACAGCGATATCGATGCTTCGGTCAAGCAGCTTTACGGTACGGGTTACTTCTCCGACGTGAAGATCTCGGTCTCCGGAAGCACGCTCGTCGTCAACGTTCAGGAAGCTCAGCTCGTCAATCAGGTCGTCTTCAACGGCAACCGCAAGATCAAGGACGACAAGCTCGCGACCATCGTCCAGACCCACGCCGCCGGTCCCTACAGCGACACCCAGATCCAGTCCGACATTCAGTCGATCAAGGATGCCTACGCTGCCACCGGCCGCAGTGAAGTCGAAGTGACGACGCAGGTGGTGCCGCTCGGCGAAGGCCGCGTCAACCTTGCCTTCGTCATCAACGAAGGTGATCGCACCAAGATCGATTCGATCAACTTCGTCGGCAACAATGCCTACAGCGCCGGCCGCCTGGCTGCCGTCATCAATACCAAGCGTTCGAACTTCCTTTCGTTCCTGACCCGCAAGGACGTCTATAACGAAGACAAGCTCCACGCCGACGAAGAAGCGCTGCGCCAGTTCTATTACAATCGCGGCTACGCCGACATGCGCATCGTCTCTTCCGATGCCACCTTCGACGACGCGACCAACAAATACACGCTCACCTTCAACATCGAGGAAGGCCAGCGCTACGATTTCGGACCAGTGACCGTCCAGTCGACCGTCGAAGGCGTCGGTTCCGATCAGTTGCTGCCGCTCGTGCGCACCCATGAAGGTCGTGTTTACAGCGCCAAGGACGTGCAGAAGTCGATCGAGGCGATCTCCGACCAGGTGGCGTCTGCCGGTTATCCTTTTGCGCGCGTCACGCCGCGCGGCAACCGCGACCTCAACAACAATACGATCGGTGTCGAATATCTGGTCGACCAGGGCGAACGCGCCTATGTTGAGCGCATCGAGATCCGCGGCAACAGCCGCACGCGCGACTACGTGATCCGCCGCGAATTCGACATGAGCGAAGGCGACGCCTTCAATCAGCAGATGATCACCAAGGCCAAGCGTCGCCTCGAAGCGCTGGGTTACTTCTCTTCCGTCAATATCTCCACCCAGCCGGGCAGCTCGCCCGACCGTGTCGTGGTGGTCGTCGACGTGCAGGATCAGTCGACTGGTTCGTTCGGTGTCGGCGCGGGTTATGCCGCCGGCGGCGACGGTCTGCTGCTCGAAGCATCGATCGAGGAAAAGAACTTTCTCGGCCGCGGCCAGTATATCCGCATTTCGGCCGGCGGCGGTCAGGAAGGCTCGCGCGCCTACGGCGTCAGCTTCACCGAACCCTATTTCCTCGGCTATCGCCTGGCGGCAGGCTTCGACGTCAACCGCAGCGAAACGTCGAGCAACGACGACTATGACTACGAGGAAACCAGCGTCGTTCTGCGTGTGACCGCACCGATCACCGAAGATCTGGCGACGACCTTCCGCTATAACTACAAGCAGATGAAGTATGACGGCGATACCTCCGATCTTTCGGCGACCTATGCCAATCTGGTCGATGAGAGCCCGTGGACGCGCTCTTCCGTCTCGCAGACGCTAACCTACAACACGCTTGATGACACCGTCCTGCCGCGTGAAGGCATCTATGCGACGGCGACGCAGGAACTTGCCGGCCTCGGCGGCGACTCGCAGTTCTACAAGATCTACGGCAAGGCGCGTTACTACCATCTGCTCGCCGACGATGCCGATATCATCGGCTCGGTCTCGGCTTCGGCGGGTTATGTCGTCCCACTCGGCGACCACCTGAATGTCTTCGATCAGTTCACCCTGACCAACGGCGATATTCGTGGCTTCGAGAACAAGGGGATCGGCCCACGCATCAGCGGCGATAATGATGACCCGCTCGGTGGCACGACCTATTTCACGGCGTCGGCGGAAGCGACCTTCCCGATGCCTGGCTTCCCGCGTGACTTCAACCTGCGCGGCGCCGTCTTTGCCGATGCCGGCACGCTGTTTGGCAATGATGTCGAGCTTCTCGGCTCCGATCAAGCGGAGGGCACCAGTGCTTCGCTGCGCGCTTCCGTTGGTGTCGGTGTTGTCTGGCAGTCTCCCTTCGGTGCATTGCGTCTGGATTACGCAATCCCGGTCCTCAAGGAAGACTTCGACAAGACGCAGAACTTCAAGTTTGGCATCAACAACCAATTCTGATATCGGCAGTCCGGAACTGTAAGACTCAATTCCGTTCTGGAGCATTGCCGATGGAGCAAAACGTTTTTTTTCTGCCCCATGAAGGTCTGAAGCTCGCTGAGCTGGCAGAGTTTCTTGGGGCAGAACTCGCCAATCCCGATCATGCCGATGTCATCGTCAGATCCGTGGCTCCCCTCAACCGGGCCCGGGCAGGCGATGTCTGCTATATCCTGTCGCGCCGCAGCCGCGATGAGCTGGCGACATGCGAAGCCTCGGCGGTGATCTGCGACAAGGCGCTCGTCGATCTCATCCCCGAGCACATTCCGGTCATTCTGTCGTCCAATCCGCACGCAGCCTTTGCGATGGCGGGCGGTCTGTTTTATCCCGCGGCCTTGCGCCCGGTCGTCTTTTCCAGTGAAAGCGAGATCGCGCCAAGTGCTGTGATCGATCCGAGCGCCAAGCTCGAAAAAGGTGTGATCGTCGAGCCGATGGCCGTCATCGGTGCGCATGCCGAGATCGGCGAGGGGACGCGCATCGGTGCGCACAGCATCATCGGCCCGGGCGTCAAGATCGGCCGGGATTGTTCGATTGCGGCCGGCGCGAGCATTCTCTGCGCGCTGATCGGCAATGGCGTCATCATTCACAACGGCGCCCGCATCGGCCAGGATGGTTTCGGCTATGCCCCGGGCCCGCGCGGTATGATCAAGATCGTCCAGATCGGCCGGGTGATCATCCAGGACAATGTCGAGATCGGCGCCAACACCACGATCGATCGCGGCGCCATGGACGATACGGTGATCGGCGAAGGCACCAAAATCGACAACCAGGTTCAGATCGGCCACAACGTTCAGATCGGCCGCCACTGTGCCGTCGTCGCCCAGGTCGGCATCGCCGGCAGCACAAAGATCGGCAATGGCGTGCAGATCGGCGGCCAGGTCGGCATCAAGGGGCATGTGACGATCGGCGACGGCGTGCAGATCGCCGCCAAAAGCGGTATCATGACCGACCTTGCCGCCGGCGGGCAATATGGCGGCGTACCCGCGCGCCCGCTAAAAGACTATCTGAGAGAGGCTGCGCAGCTGATGTCCAAGACCAAGCAGCGCGAGAGTAAACCTGGAGGCAAGCAAAATGACTGAGGAAGCCACGACAACGCTTTCTTCGGCTGACATCATCGAGATCATGAAGCTGCTGCCGCATCGTTACCCCTTCCTCTTGGTCGACAAGATCATCGAGATCGACGGCGACAACAGCGCGATCGGCATCAAGAACGTCACGGCGAACGAACCGCATTTCACCGGCCATTTTCCGGAAGCTCCGATCATGCCGGGCGTTCTCCTGATCGAAGGCATGGCTCAGACTGCGGGCGCGATCTGTGCCAAGAAGGAAGGCCAGCCGGGCAACCTCGTCTATTTCATGACCATCGAGAATGCGCGCTTCCGCAAGCCCGTCGTGCCCGGCGATCGCGTTGAATTCCATGTCAAGAAACACAAGCAGCGCGGCAATATCTGGAAATTCCATTGCGACGCCAAGGTTGACGGCGCGCTTGTCGCCGAGGCCGATATCGGCGCGATGATCGTTCGTAAGGATCAGGCATGAGCAATATCGCCGAAAGCGCCCTTATTCATCCGATGGCCGCCGTCGAAGACGGTGCCGTTATCGGTGAGGGCGTCAAGATCGGTCCCTTCTGCCATGTCGGGTCGCACGTCGTCCTGCATGCGAATGTCGAGCTTTTGTCGCATGCGGTCGTTACCGGCCGCACCGTGATCGGCAAGGGCACGCGCATCTTCCCGATGGCCGTCATCGGCGGCGATCCGCAGAGCGTGCATCACGGCGGTGAGGAGACGACGCTGACGGTCGGCGCCAACTGCACGATCCGCGAAGGCGTGACGATGAATACCGGCACCTCCGACTTCGGTGGCCAGACGATCGTCGGCGACAACAACCTCTTCCTCGCCAATTCCCACGTTGCGCATGACTGCCGCGTCGGCAATCACGTGATCATGTCGAACAACGTCATGCTCGCCGGCCACGTCGTCATCGAGGATCGTGTCATTCTGGGCGGCGGTTCTGCCGTTCACCAGTTCACCCGTGTCGGCCGTCAGGCCTTCGTCGGCGGGCTCTCGGCGGTCAGTTACGACGTCATTCCCTACGGCATGCTGAACGGCAATCCCGGGCTGCTGAGCGGCCTCAACGTCGTCGGCATGACGCGCGCCGGCATCGACCGCGCCGTCATTCACCGGGTGCGTCGCGCCTACAAGGCGATCTTTGAAGGAACGGGCTCCGTCCGCGAAAACGCCGCCGCCATCCGCGACGAATATGCCGATTGCGAGCAGGTGGTCCACATTCTCGACTTCATCGCCGCCGATAGCGACCGCGCCTTGTCCTCGCCGACCCGGGGGCAGAAGGGCTAGCCCGTGACATTTTCCGGCGAAACCGCTGCGGGCCGGCTGGCGATTATCGCCGGCGGCGGTCTTCTGCCTTCCTATGTCGCCGAAGCCGCGCGCGCCGCCGGCGAAAATCCGGTCATCGTCGCGCTGAAGGACGAAAGCGACCGGCGTTGGGAAGGCTATGACCACGCTGTCATCGGTATCGGCGATTTCGCCGCCCTCGATGGGTTGCTCAACCGGTATGGCATTGGCCGTGTCGTGATGTCGGGCAGTGTGCGCCGCCGCCCGGAATGGCGCGAGGTGCGCCCGACGCTGCGCATCCTGATGAAAGTGCCGGCCGCCATCCGCACCTTGCTGTCCGGCGGCGACGATACGGTTCTGCAGATGGTGATCCGCCTGATCGAGGGAAACGGCCGCCGCGTCGTTGGCGCCCATGAAATCGCCCCCGACCTGCTTGCCTCCGTCGGCCCGCTTGGTGCTGTGGCGCCCGGCGAGGACGACCGGCGTGATATCAGCCGTGCTGGCGAAGCCGCCGAAATGCTCGGCCGGCTCGATGTCGGGCAGGGCGCCGTCAGCATCGGCGGGCGTGTCGTCGCGCTGGAGGGTCTTGAAGGCACGGATGAGATGCTGGACCGCGTGACGGGTCTCAGAGCCGCCGGACGCATCTCGCCACGCCGCCGCGGCGCACTCGTCAAGCTCTGCAAGCCGCAGCAGGATATCCGCGCCGATCTGCCGGCGATCGGCGTATCCACGGTGCTGAACGCGAGGAAAGCCGGCCTTGCCGGTGTCGCCGTTGAGGCCGGCCGTTCACTGGTGCTCGATCGCGCCGCCGTCATCAAGGCCGCCGACGAGGCCGGGCTTTTCGTCTGCGGCATCGATCGCGGCCTGCCGGCATGGGGGCTTGTATGAACGGGGCGCCGCTGAAGATCGCCGTCATTGCCGGTGAGGTGTCGGGGGATCTGCTCGGCGCCGATCTCATCGCCGCCCTGAAACGGATTCATAGCGGACCGGTGGAACTGGTCGGCGTCGGCGGCGAGGCGCTGCAAGCAGAAGGCCTGAGATCGCTGTTCGATTTCTCCGAGTTGTCGATCATGGGCATCACCCAGGTGCTGAGCCGGCTGCCAAAACTCTATACCCTGATCCGCCGGACGACGGCTGAAATCATCGCCGCAAGGCCGGACATTCTTCTCATCATCGACAGCCCGGATTTCACCCATCGCGTTGCAAAGCGCGTCCGCACCGCGCTGCCCGATCTGCCTGTTGTCAATTATGTCTGTCCGAGCGTTTGGGCCTGGAAGGAATATCGCGCCACGCGCATGCTCGGCTATGTCGATCATGTGCTCGCCGTCCTGCCCTTCGAGCCGGAAGTGATGCGCACGCTCGGCGGCCCGGAGACGACTTATGTCGGCCATCGCCTGATTGCCGATCCGGCATTGCTCGAGGCGCGGCGGCTGCGCGCCGGCAGGCAGCCCGGCAACGGCCCGATCCTTCTTCTTCCCGGTTCGCGTTCATCCGAGATCAAGAATCTCGTGCCCTATTTCGAGGCCGCAGCGAAGGAGCTTGTTGCCCGCAATGGGCCGATGCGCTTCATTCTGCCGACGGTGACGCACAAGGAGGCGCTTGTCCGCGAAATGACGGCGGGGTGGGCGGTAAAACCGGAGATCGTCGTCGGCGCGGAAGCGAAATGGAAAGCCTTCTCCGAAGCCGATGCAGCCATGGCGGCGTCCGGAACTGTCATTCTTGAGCTGGCGCTTGCCGATGTGCCCGTCGTCTCCGCCTACAAGGTCGACTGGATCATGCGGTTGCTGACATCAACCATCAAGACCTGGACAGGCGCGCTGCCAAACCTGATCGCCGATTACGCGGTCGTGCCGGAATATCTCAACGATATCGTTCGCGGCGCCAGTCTCGCCCGCTGGATGGAAAGGCTGTCGGCCGACACCTACCAGCTGAAGGCGATGAAGGAAGGCTATGACCTTATCTGGCAGCGCATGCAGACCGAAAAGCCGCCCGGCGAGCATGCCGCCAAGATCCTTCTCGATGTCCTGAAAAAGAAAAAACCCGGCCGTTTCTGACCGGGTTTTCTTTTAGGCTTTGAAGCGATCAGCGCTTCGAAACCGGGATATAGTCGCGCTTGGGTTCGCCGACATAGAGCTGGCGCGGACGGCCGATGCGCTGTTCCGGATCCTCGATCATCTCGTTCCACTGTGCGATCCAGCCGACCGTGCGGGCGAGCGCGAAGAGCACGGTGAACATGGTCGTGGGGAAGCCCAGCGCCTTCAGAGTGATGCCGGAATAGAAGTCGATATTCGGATAGAGCTTCTTCTCGATGAAATATTCGTCGGTGAGCGCGATGCGCTCCAGCTCCATCGCCACTTCGAGCAACGGGTCGTCCTTGATGCCGAGTTCGCCCAGCACTTCATGCGTCGTCTTCTGCATGATCTTGGCGCGCGGATCATAGTTCTTGTAGACGCGGTGGCCGAAGCCCATCAGGCGGAACGGGTCGTTCTTGTCCTTGGCGCGGGCGATATATTCCGGGATGTGGTCGACTGTGCCGATTTCGTTCAGCATGTTGAGCGCTGCTTCGTTGGCGCCGCCATGTGCGGGCCCCCAGAGGCAGGCGATGCCGGCCGCGATGCAGGCGAACGGGTTGGCGCCCGACGAACCGGCGAGACGGACGGTCGAGGTCGAAGCGTTCTGCTCGTGATCGGCATGCAGGATGAAGATGCGGTCCATGGCGCGAGCAAGCACCGGATTGACCACATATTCCTCGCAAGGCACGGCAAAGCACATGCGCAGGAAGTTCGACGCATAGTCGAGGTCGTTCTTCGGATAAACGAAGGGCTGGCCGATATGGTATTTGTAGGCCATGGCGGCGAGCGTCGGCATCTTCGCGATCATACGCAGGCTGGCGACCATGCGCTGGTGCGGATCGGTGATGTCCGTGGAGTCGTGATAGAAGGCCGACAGCGCGCCGACGCAGCCGCACATGACGGCCATCGGATGCGCATCGCGGCGGAAGCCGGTGAAGAAGCGGCTCATCTGCTCATGCACCATGGTGTGGTGCGTGACGCGATAATCGAAATCCTTCTTCTGCGCGGTGGTCGGCAGTTCGCCGTAGAGAAGCAGGTAGCAGACTTCCAGGAAGTCGCCATGCTCGGCGAGCTGCTCGATCGGATAGCCGCGATGCAGCAGAACACCTTCGTCGCCGTCGATGTAGGTGATTTTCGATTCACAGGATGCGGTCGAGGTAAAACCCGGATCGTACGTGAAGGAAGCCGTGTTCTTGTAGAGGGCACCGATATCGATGACGCTCGGGCCGATCGTGCCGCTCTTGACGGCAAGGTCGACAGATTTGTCACCGATTTTTATTGTAGCGCTTTGATCCGTCATGCTGATCCTCCGAAATGGCGGTGGCGCCTTAAAAGCGCCATAGGGGTTAAGCGTCCTCACCGATAGCTATATGATCGCGAAGCTAATGCCAAGTTACCGTGACGGCATTTTGTGCATTGCGGTATCACCTTTTAGGCACTGCAGCGATGAGCCGCGTGCATATCGGAAGCTGATGATTCGACTGGTCTTTTGGCACTCGCGATTTTCCCTCATATTTCAATCGATTATTCTTGCCGGATTTGATGGGAGGTTGCATTCTGGCCGCCTTGGCGGGTGAGCTTGGGCGGCGGATGCAGGAATTGACGACAGTCGAATTGCGGCCGGAAGCAGGCGCCGGCCTTGCCGATACCTCCGGTTTTTCTCCCCCTGCCGTGGTGTCGCGGCCGGCAAGGACGCAGTCGGCGACACCGTTGCGCCATCGCCTGCCGGCTTTGGCCTCGCAATCGCTGCGTGCCGGCAGGCGCATGCTGGGCGAGGAGGCGGATCATGGCCGCCGGCTGCTATTCTCGCCGGTCTTCCTCGGCGCCGGATCAGCCTTCTGGTTTCTTGGAGCATCGGATTTTCCGGTCATTGCACCGCTGCTCTGCCTGTTGGTGCTGACGACCGCGGTTCTGATCGCCAGCCGTATGCGGGCGGCATTGCGGACCGTCCTGCTGGCGCTTGCACTTATGGCCGGTGGCATGGTCTCGGCGGAGTTCGAAAGCTGGCGGGCTTCGACCGTGATCCTCGACTCCGCCGTGACGACGACGGTGACCGGCCGTGTCGAACGGCGCGAAGGCGATGGTCGCGGCCGGTGGCGCTACATTCTGGCCGTCACCGGCACCGAGGCGCCGCAGGTGAAGCGGCCGCCGGAACGGATAACCGCGATCGCCCGCGGCGCCGACGCGCCTTTCGAGATCGGTGACATCATCACCGGCAGGGCTCGGCTGACACCACCGTCAGGCCCAGCACTTCCAGAGCTCAACGACTTCTCTTTCGGGGCCTATTTCGATGGCATCGGCGCCAATGGTTTCTTCTACGGCGCGCCGACGAAAGTCGATTTGCAGGCAGGCCCGCAGGCTGCCAGATCGACGGCGGAAGCCCTGCTCGAATGGCTTTACCGGCTGCGCAGCGGCATCGGCGACCGCATCCGATCGATTCTGCCCGGCGACACCGGCGCTTTTGCCGCTGCTCTGGTGACGGACGAACGGCGCGCCATCTCGAATGCGACCACGGAGGCGCTGCGCCAGTCCGGTCTGGCGCATATCATCGCCATCTCAGGACTCAACATGGCGCTGTCGGCCGGCATCTTCTTCGTCGGCTTCCGGATGCTGCTCAGCCTCTTTCCCGGCGTCGCCCAGGCCTATCCGACGAAGAAGATCGCCGCCGCCGGCGCGCTCATCGCCGTCACGGCCTATTTCCTGATCTCCGGCTTCGCGGTCTCGGCCGAACGCGCCTTCATCATGATGGCCATCATGCTGATTGCCGTCTTCTTTGACCGGCCGTCGATCAGCCTGCGCAATGTCGCTCTCTCCGCGCTCGTCATCCTCGTCATTTCGCCCTCCGAAGTCCTGGGGCCGAGCTTCCAGATGTCCTTTGCCGCAACCTTGGCGCTCGTGTCGGGCTATCAGCTGTGGAAGGATCGGCGCGTCCGCGAGAATGCCTTCCTGAAGCTGCCGATCGTCAGGCCTTTCGTCGCGGTTGCGGGGTTCTTCGGCGGTGTCTTCCTGACCTCGCTGATCGGCGGTTTCTCCACCGCACTGTTTTCGATCGAGCATTTTCATCGCCTGACCGCCTACGGCCTGCCGGCAAACCTCGCGACGATGCCGATCATCTCCTTCATCATCATGCCGGCCGGGTTGCTGGCGATGCTGCTCATGCCTTTCGGTCTGGACGTTTTGCCTTGGAAGATTGTCGGATTCGGCCTCGATCTGGTGATCGCCGTCGCCAAGACCGTGTCCGGCTGGGGTGGCGACATCGGCATCGGCCGCTTGCCCGCCTGGTATTTCGCGGTCGCCGTGGCAGGCTTCCTGCTGCTGACGCTGCTCCGCACTCGGCTGCGCCATATGGGCACGTCGATCATGTCAGTCGCAACGCTCATCCTGCTGCTTCTGCCGGTTCCCCGGCCGCCGGATCTGGTGATTTCGGAAGATGGCAGTCTCGTCGCGGTCGTCGAGGCGGCGGCAATGGCCTCCAACCGTGAAAACCCGCCGGATTTCATCTTCGACCAATGGCAGCGCGCGCTGGTCCTGCCGGCGCATGACCCGCCGAAGATGCTGGATGGTCCTGCTGTCCCGCCAGCGGGAGAGGACCGCCGCGTCAAGCTCTCCCGCGATCAGCAGAACGAAGCGAGGGCGGCGATGCGGGCGGCTGCAGCCGGCGGTGACGCAAACCGCTTTTCCTGCGTCAAGAAGGCCTGGTGCATATCAAGGCTTGGCAACGGTCATGTGGTCGCCGTCATCGACAACGCCGCCTATCTCGCTCCGGCCTGCGATGCGGCCGATATCGTGGTAACGTCGGTCCGCCTGCGTTTCAACAGCTGCCGCTCAGGCGCGACGCTCTTCACCGGCGAGACGTTGCGCCGGACCGGTTCCGTCGAGCTGCGGTTCGCGGAGGCCGGCATGGAGGTCACAACCGCATTCGATGATCTGTGGCGGCCATGGATCCGCCATCGCGCCTATGACTGGCGCAGCAACAGCTTTGTCGAAACCGGCCTGCAGGGTGTCAGTGATAGCGGCGAATAAGGCCGACGAGTTTGCCCTGCACCTTGACGCGGTCTGGCCCGAAGATCCGGGTCTCGTAAGCCGGGTTGGCCGCTTCCAGCGCGATCGAGGCGCCCTTGCGGCGGAAGCGTTTGAGCGTCGCTTCTTCGTCGTCGACGAGAGCAACGACGATGTCGCCAGGGCTTGCGGTGCTGCCATTGCGGATGATCACGGTGTCGCCGTCGAAAATGCCGGCGTCGATCATCGAATCACCCTTGACCTCCAGCGCGTAGTGTTCACCGGAGCCGAGCATATCGGCCGGAACGACGATGTCGTGGGTGTTGTTCTGGATTGCCGAGATCGGAACGCCGGCGGCGATCCGGCCCATGACCGGCACGGAGACTGAGTTGCCATTGTCGGCGACGGGTTTTGCAGGAGCGGGAGTGGCGACCGGCTGGGGCTTGCCCAGGCTGCCCTCAATGACGCTCGGCGAAAAGCCGCGCCGGGGCTGGATGCTGGGGCTATAGGCCTCCGGAAGCTTGATGACCTCGAGTGCGCGGGCCCGGTTCGGTAGGCGGCGAATGAAGCCACGCTCCTCGAGCGCAGTAATCAGCCGGTGAATCCCGGACTTCGAAGCGAGATCCAGGGCGTCCTTCATTTCGTCGAAAGACGGCGGAACGCCGGATTCCTTCATGCGCTCATGAATGAAGAGGAGAAGCTCCTGTTGTTTGCGCGTGAGCATCGACGTTGTGACCCCGTGATTGAAACAAATCCAGAACAGACACTATATGTTCCATATGTGTTCCGCAAGTAGCTAAATTTCCGTAAAACTTGGCGCCAACTCGTTGAGATTTTTATTTTCATTCGCCGGATTGGCCGACAAGTCTTGCCTTGCGCGGCACTGTCGCACATCTCTGCCGTGTGAGGAGAGGGGATACCATGAACGAGCATTCCGCCAAACCACGCCCGCTGGATCATGTCGTGCTGCCGGTCGTCAATATCGATCTGGCGCGCGAGAGGCTCGGCAAGCTGGGCTTTACCGTTGCCGCCGATGCGCGTCATCCCTTCGGAACGGAGAATGCCTGCGTCTTTTTTGCCGATAAGACCTATCTGGAGCCGCTCGGGATTGCGAGCGTTAGGGAAAGTGAAGCATCGGCGCGGCAAGGCAATGTCTTCACCGCCCGCAACCGCGCCTTCCGATTCCGCTGCGGCGAGGAAGGGCTTTCGGCGGTGGCCTTCGGCAGCGAGGATGCCGATATCGATCATCGGAATTTCGTCGGCGACGGAGCGAGCGCCGGCGAGATGCTGGCGTTCAGCCGGCCGATGACGATGCCGGATGGTTCTGAGAGCATTGCCGGCTTCAGGCTGGCCTTTGCCGGCGACCTGCGCGCGCCCGATCTCTTTCTCTTCACCGTCGAGCGCGTCAATCCGCTGCCGGCCGACCGCGGCGCGCTGGAGGCGCATGCCAATGGCGTCACCGGCATTGCCGAGGTGGTGCTTTGCGCGCCCGATGCGGCTGCCTTCGCCGCCTTCGTCAGTCTTGCCAGCGCGCAATCGGCAGTCGAGAACACCGGTTTCGGCGTCAAGATCGCGGCGTCGAATGTGAAAATCAGCCTGATGACGCCGGAGGGTTTGGAGGCCTATTTCGAGGTCGCCGTCCCATCCGCCGACCGCGGCCTGCGCGGCCGGGCGATTCTCTTCGCTGTCGCCGATCTTGCCGTGACAGAAGCGCATTTGGCTGCTAACGGGGTGACATATACGCGCATGAACAATCGCATTCTGGTGAAGCCCGCGCCCGGGCAGGGCACGCTTTTCGCCTTCGAGGAAACACGATGAGCACAGATACGAATTCCCAAGTCAAGATCGGCGAGGGCCAGGGCCAGGTCACCTTTTCCAACACCGGCCGCCTGTCGCTGATTGCCGGCCCTTGCCAGATGGAGAGCCGCGACCACGCCTTCATGGTGGCCGGCACGCTGAAGGAGCTTTGCGGAAAGCTCGGCATCGGCCTCGTATACAAGAGCTCCTTCGACAAGGCGAACCGCACTTCGCTTTCGGCCGAACGCGGCATCGGCATTGAAAAGGGCATGGAGATCTTTGCCGACCTCAAGAAGGAATTCGGCTTTCCCGTCCTGACCGACGTTCATACCGCCGAACAATGCGCCGAGGTGGCAAAGACCGTCGATGTCCTGCAGATCCCGGCCTTCCTTTGCCGCCAGACCGATCTTCTCATCGCCGCCGCCAAGACCGGCCGCGTCGTCAATGTCAAGAAGGGCCAGTTCCTCGCTCCCTGGGATATGAAAAACGTCCTGAAGAAGCTCAACGCCAGCGGCAATCCGAACGTGCTGCTGTGCGAGCGCGGCGCCTCCTTTGGCTACAACACGCTGGTTTCCGACATGCGTTCGCTGCCGATCATGGCGTCGATGGGTGCTCCCGTTGTTTTCGACGCCACCCATTCCGTGGCGCAGCCGGGCGGGCAGGGCGATTCCTCGGGCGGCCAGCGGGAATTCGTGGAAACGCTGGCGCGCGCAGCGGTGGCGACCGGCATTGCCGGCGTCTTCCTCGAAACCCATCAGGACCCCGACAATGCGCCTTCCGACGGACCGAACATGGTCTATCTCAAGGACATGCCGCGGCTCCTCGAAAAGCTGCTTGCCTTCGATGCGGTCGCCAAGGCCTGATTACCCAGCTTGACGTTCAACAGTCTGACACGATCGCGCTATAAGCATGTCGCGCAAAACCAAAGAGCAAGGCGCGGACCAAGCGAATGTTAGAGATCGCGACGCGCTTTCGCCCACATCGGAACGCTGGTTCGAAGGCTGGCAATTGCGGCATTGTAATTTGCTCGCCTTCGATTAAGACAGGTTTCGAACGACTTATCACCCACTGAGCAGGAAGAACCCATGACTGCAATCACCGATATCATCGCCCGCGAGATTCTCGATAGCCGTGGCAATCCCACCGTCGAAGTCGATGTCTATCTCGAAGACGGCAGCATGGGCCGTGCGGCTGTTCCCTCGGGCGCCTCGACGGGCGCGCATGAGGCGGTCGAACTGCGCGACGGCGGCAAGCGCTACCTCGGCAAGGGCGTCCAGAAGGCGGTCGACGCCGCCAACACCGAGATCTTCGATGCGATCGGCGGCATCGACGCCGAAAACCAGATCCAGATCGACAACATCATGATCGAGCTGGACGGCACGCCGAACAAGTCGCGCCTGGGCGCCAACGCCATCCTCGGCGTGTCGCTCGCCGTCGCCAAGGCTGCCGCCCAGGCCTCCGGCCTGCCGCTCTACCGTTATGTCGGCGGCGCTTCCGCCAGCCTGCTGCCGGTGCCGATGATGAACATCATCAACGGCGGCGCCCATGCCGACAACCCGATCGATTTCCAGGAATTCATGATCCTGCCGGTCGGCGCCGATACGATCGCCGAAGCCGTGCGCATGGGTTCGGAAGTCTTCCATACGCTCCGCAAGGAACTTGCCGCACAGGGCCACAACACCAATGTCGGCGACGAAGGCGGTTTCGCACCGGGCCTGAAGAGCGCTTCCGAAGCCCTCGACTTCATCGTCAAGTCGGTCGAAAAAGCCGGCTACAAGCCGGGCGAGGACATCTACCTCGGCCTCGATTGCGCCTCGACGGAATTCTTCAAGGACGGCAAATATGTTCTCGAAGGGGAAGGCCGCACGCTCGAATCGGGCGCCATGGCCGAATATCTGGCCGAACTCGCCGCCAAGTACCCGATCATCTCGATCGAGGACGGCATGGCTGAGGACGACTGGGATGGCTGGAAGACGCTGACCGACCTGACCGGCAAGAAGACCCAGCTCGTCGGCGACGATCTCTTCGTCACCAACTCTGCCCGCCTTCGCGATGGCATCCGCATGGGTGTCGCCAACTCGATCCTCGTCAAGGTCAACCAGATCGGCTCGCTGACCGAAACCCTCGACGCCGTCAACACGGCGCACAAGGCAGCCTATACCGCCGTCATGTCTCACCGCTCCGGCGAAACGGAAGATTCGACCATCGCCGATCTCGCGGTCGCCACCAACTGCGGTCAGATCAAGACCGGCTCGCTGTCGCGTTCCGACCGTCTTGCCAAGTACAACCAGCTGATCCGTATCGAAGAAGGCCTCGGTCCTCAGGCCCAGTATGCCGGCCGCTCGATCATTCGCGGCTGATCGCATCTGATTTTCAACGGTTCGACCCGCGCCTCTCCGGCGCGGGTTTTTTGTTGCTCTTTTTTAGAGTCAACGAACGGTTAATCTCTGCGCTGTAGATTGAGCGAATTGGTAATGCGTTCAAGAGCATGCGTGTATGTGGACAAAGCATCATAAGAAGAGAAAGCTCGGCCGCTTCGTCATTCCGGCCATGACGGTCGCCTTCCTTTCCTATTTCGGTTATCACTGCATTCACGGCGATTACGGCCTGCGCGCGACGGAAGCGTTCGAGCACCAGCGTGTCGCGCGTGAAAAAGAGCTTGCAGTCTTGAAGACGAAGCGCGAACATCTGGAAAATCAGGTCGCGCTGCTCAGTGACGGCTCGCTCGACAAGGACATGCTGGACGAAAAAGCGCGCTATCAGCTCAATGTGTCGCGCGCGGACGAGATCGTCATATTCAACCATTATTCCAATTAACCGGAAACAGGTTAATTGGAATTCCCGGCGTTTTATCAATGATTTAGCGCCGAATACGAGCCATGCAATTATGGCATTGCTGTGGTCATATTTCTTCCCTATGGTACGCGCCACCAAGAACCGACAAACCCATAGGGAGGGTTGAATGGCGCCGCGAAAGACCGCGACCGTTTCCAGCCGCAAAACTGCAGCAAAACCCGCAGCCAAAGCATCGAATGGAGGCCCGGTAGCCGACTTCGATCGCGATGAGGAGCTCAAGGCCTATCGCGAAATGCTGCTGATCCGCCGCTTCGAGGAGAAGGCCGGTCAGCTTTACGGCATGGGCTTCATCGGCGGCTTTTGCCACCTCTACATCGGTCAGGAAGCTGTCGTCGTCGGCATGCAGATGGCGCAGAAGGAAGGCGACCAGGTCATCACCGCCTATCGCGACCACGGCCATATGCTGGCGACCGGCATGGAAGCGCGTGGCGTCATGGCGGAACTGACCGGGCGCCGCAGCGGCTATTCCCACGGGAAGGGCGGCTCGATGCACATGTTCTCGAAAGAGAAGCATTTCTACGGCGGTCACGGCATCGTCGGCGCCCAGGTCTCGCTCGGAACCGGTCTGGCTTTCGCAAACAGCTATCGCGGCAACGGCAATGTCTCGATCGCCTATTTCGGCGATGGCGCTGCCAACCAGGGCCAGGTTTACGAGAGCTTCAACATGGCGGCTCTCTGGAAACTGCCGATCGTCTATATCGTCGAGAACAACCGTTACGCCATGGGCACCTCGACCGCCCGCGCCACGGCGCAGTCGAACTATTCGCTACGCGGCTCGGGCTTCGGCATCCCCGGCATTCAGGTCGATGGCATGGACGTTCGCGCCGTCAAGGCGGCGGCCGACGAGGCGCTCGAACATTGCCGCTCCGGCAAGGGCCCGATCATTCTCGAAATGCTGACCTATCGTTATCGCGGCCACTCCATGTCCGATCCGGCGAAGTATCGCTCCAAGGACGAAGTGCAGAAGATGCGCTCCGAGCATGACCCGATCGAACAGGTCAAGGCGCGCCTCATCGAAAAGGGCTGGGCCTCCGAAGACGATCTGAAGGCGATCGACAAGGATGTCCGCGACATCGTCGCCGACAGCGCCGACTTCGCCCAGGCCGATCCGGAGCCGGATGCATCCGAGCTCTACACCGACATTCTGCTCTAATCGGGGGAGGGAACCCATGCCTATCGATATCCTCATGCCCGCCCTCTCTCCGACGATGGAAGAAGGCACGCTGTCCAAATGGCTGAAGCAGGAAGGTGACAAGGTCACCTCGGGCGACGTGATCGCCGAAATCGAAACCGACAAGGCGACGATGGAAGTCGAAGCCGTCGATGAAGGTGTCATCGGCAAGCTGCTCGTCGATGCCGGCACCGAAGGTGTCAAGGTCAACACCAAGATCGCCGTGCTGCTGCAGGATGGCGAATCCGCCGCCGATCTCTCCGCCGCCAAGCCGGCCGCAGCAGCCGCGCCTGCCGTTGCCCAGGAAGAGAAGCCGACCGAAACCGGTTCGGCCTCCGCGCCGCTTCCGGCCGAGCCGAAGGCCGTCGTTCCGAATGACCCCGAAATTCCTGCCGGCACCGAAATGGTGTCGACGACCGTGCGCGAAGCGCTCCGCGACGCCATGGCCGAGGAAATGCGCGCCAATGAAGACGTCTTCGTCATGGGCGAAGAAGTTGCCGAATATCAGGGCGCCTACAAGGTCACGCAGGGCCTGCTGCAGGAATTCGGCCCCCGCCGCGTCATCGATACGCCGATCACCGAGCACGGCTTTGCCGGCGTCGGCGTCGGCGCTGCCATGGCTGGCCTTCGCCCGATCGTCGAATTCATGACCTTCAACTTCGCCATGCAGGCGATCGACCACATCATCAACTCCGCCGCCAAGACGCTCTATATGTCCGGCGGCCAGATGGGCGCTCCGATCGTCTTCCGCGGCCCGAACGGTGCCGCAGCTCGCGTCGGCGCCCAGCACAGCCAGGACTATGCTGCCTGGTACTCCGCAATCCCCGGCCTGAAGGTCGTCATGCCTTACACGGCATCCGACGCCAAGGGCCTGCTGAAGGCTGCGATCCGCGATCCGAATCCGGTGATCTTCCTCGAGAACGAAATTCTCTACGGTCAGCACTTCGATGTGCCGAAGCTCGACAATTTCGTCCTGCCGATCGGCAAGGCCCGCATCCATCGCCCGGGCAAGGACGTGACGGTGGTCTCCTTCGGCATCGGCATGACTTATGCGACCAAGGCGGCGGCCGAACTCGAAAAGATCGGCATCGACGTCGAACTGATCGACCTTCGCACCATTCGCCCGATGGACCTGCCGACCGTTATCGAATCGGTGAAGAAGACCGGCCGTCTGGTCACCGTCGAGGAAGGTTATCCGCAATCGTCGGTCGGCACCGAAATCGCCACCCGCGTCATGCAGCAGGCCTTCGATTATCTCGATGCGCCGATCCTGACGATTGCGGGCAAGGACGTTCCGATGCCCTACGCCGCCAATCTCGAAAAGCTCGCACTTCCGAACGTCGGCGAAGTCGTCGATGCGGTGAAGGCTGTTTGCTACAAATAAGGGGAGGGCAGCTCGATGCCGATCAATATCACGATGCCCGCCCTCTCTCCGACCATGGAAGAAGGCAATCTTTCCAAGTGGCTGGTCAAGGAAGGCGACAAGGTCAAATCAGGCGATGTGATCGCCGAGATCGAGACCGACAAGGCGACGATGGAAGTCGAAGCCGTCGATGAAGGCACGGTCGCCAAGCTCGTCGTTGCCGCCGGCACCGAAGGCGTCAAGGTCAACGCGCTGATTGCGGTTCTCGCCGCCGATGGCGAGGATGTCGCCGCTGCCGCAAACGGTGCGGGTTCTGCCGCTCCGGCGCCCAAGGCTGAAGCCGCGCCTGCGCCGAAGGCCGAGGCTGCACCGGCTCCGGCCCAAACCGCTCCGGCTGCAGCACCGGCACCTGCCGCTGCACCCGCATCGGTTTCGGCTGATGGCAACCGCACCTTCTCGTCGCCGCTCGCCCGCCGTCTGGCCAAGGAAGCCGGCATCGACCTTTCGGCAGTGACAGGCTCCGGCCCGCATGGCCGCGTCGTCAAGAGCGACATCGAGGCGGCTGTTGCCGGCGGTGGCGCCAAGGCTGCTGCTGCGCCTGCACCCGCTGCCGCCCCGCAGGCTGCTGCGCCGGCTCCGGCCGCTGCCGCACCGAAGGGCGCCTCTGAGGAAGCCGTGCTCAAGCTCTTCGAGCCGGGCTCCTACGAGCTCGTGCCGCATGACGGCATGCGCAAGACGATCGCCAGGCGCCTGGTCGAATCCAAGCAGACGATCCCGCATTTCTACGTCAGCGTCGATTGCGAGCTCGATGCGCTGCTGGCGCTGCGCGCCCAGTTGAACGATGCGGCGCCGCGCAAGGACAACGCTCCGGCCTACAAGCTCTCGGTCAACGACATGGTCATCAAGGCCATGGCGCTGGCGCTGCGCGACGTTCCGGATGCCAATGTCTCCTGGACCGACAGCAACATGGTCAAGCACAAGCACGCCGATGTCGGCGTCGCCGTCTCGATCCCCGGCGGCCTGATCACGCCGATCATCCGCAAGGCCGAGGAAAAGACCCTGTCGACGATCTCCAACGAGATGCGCGATCTCGGCAAGCGGGCCAAGGACCGCAAGCTGAAGCCTGAGGAATATCAGGGCGGCACCAGCTCGGTCTCGAACATGGGCATGATGGGCGTGAAGAACTTCGCTGCCGTCGTCAACCCGCCGCATGCGACGATCCTCGCGGTCGGCGCAGGCGAACAGCGGGTCGTCGTCAGGAAGGGCGAAATGGCGATCGCCACCGTGATGTCGGTCACGCTCTCGACCGACCATCGCTGCGTCGATGGTGCACTCGGCGCCGAGCTGCTCCAGGCCTTCAAGGGCTACATCGAAAACCCGATGGGCATGCTTGTCTGATAGCAGCGCGGAGGCGGAAATGACCAAGACCGTTCTTTGCTATGGTGACTCGCTGACCTGGGGTTATGACGCCGAGACGATCGGCCGTCATGAGTACAAGAATCGCTGGCCGAGCGTGCTTCAGGCAGCGCTCGGCAGCGAGGCGCGCGTCATCGCCGAAGGCCTGAATGGGCGCACGACCGCTTTCGACGACCACCTCGCCGATTGTGACCGCAACGGTGCGCGCATCCTGCCGACGATCCTGCAGACGCATGCACCGCTCGACCTCGTCATCCTTCTGCTCGGCACCAACGACATGAAGCCGGTCGTGGCGGGGTCCGCCTTTGCCGCCTGCCAGGGCATCAGCCGTCTCGTGCGGCTCATCCGCAATCATGCCTGGCCCTTCGAATTCGATGGGCCGGAGATCTTGATCGTGGCGCCGCCGGCGATCTGCGCGACGGGCAATGTGCCCTTCGCCGCATCCTTTCCCGGCGGCATCGAGGAATCGGCCAAGCTCGCAACGCTTTATCGTGATCTTGCCGACGAACTCGGCTGCGGCTTCTTCGACGGCAACTCCGTCGCCAAGACCACGCCGATCGATGGCATTCACCTTGATGCGGATAATACGCGTGCGCTCGGACGCGGGCTGGAATCGATCGTGCGGATGATGCTGGGGATCTGACCATGACCTCCTTCATCGCCCTCCGGCAGGCCTCACGGCGGGATGCTTCGGAGCTGGCGATTCTGGCGGATATCGCCTCGCGCGGTTTTGCCTCCTGGCTCTGGTTCGCCGATGTGGCGACCGGCATGAGTGACACGCCGCTGGAGCGGGGCCGGCTGAAGATGAGCGAGGAAGAGGCTGTCGGCGGCTGGCGGGATGCCGTCATCGCCGAGGCCTCTGGCGAGGTCGCAGGCGTGGCGATCGGCCACGCGCTGGAGGAAGGCATAGATAAGATCGAGGCGACAGTTCCGGCGACCGAGCCGATGCTCGCCTTGCAGAAAACGGTTGTGGGTAGCTGGTTCATCGGCAGTCTCGGCGTCTATCGCCACCTGCGCGGCATCGGCATCGGACGCAGATTGCTGGAGGATCAGATCGAAAGGGCCGATCGCCGCTCCGTCAGTCTCATTACCGCAAGTGATAACGAAGCGGCTTTGTCGCTTTATGGAAGAAACGGATTCTTGGAGGCTGCGCGTGCCGATGCCGTGCCGCTCTTCGATAACAGCAAGAGACACGCGTGGGTGCTCATGACCCGCAGCGCAGCGTAACAAAGGCAGGAAACACATGGCTGAATCCTACGACGTCATCATCATCGGTTCGGGTCCCGGCGGCTATGTCGCCGCTATTCGCGCCAGCCAGCTTGGCCTCAAGACCGCGATCGTCGAGCGCGAGCATATGGGCGGCATCTGCTTGAACTGGGGCTGCATACCCACAAAGGCGCTGCTGCGCTCGGCCGAAGTCCTCGATCATGCAAATCACTTCAAAGATTACGGTCTCGTTCTCGAGGGCACGGTCAAGCCGGATGCCAAGGCCGTCGTTGGCCGCTCGCGCGCCGTCTCTGCCCGTCTCAACGCGGGCGTCGGCTTCCTGATGAAGAAGAACAAGATCGACATCATCTGGGGCGAAGGAAAGCTTTCCAAGCCCGGCGAGATCGTCGTCGGCAAGTCGTCGAAGGCCGTCGTCGAGCCGCAGCACCCGCTGCCGAAGAACGTCAAGGGCGAGGGCACCTATACCGCCAAGCACATCATCATCGCCACCGGCGCCCGCCCGCGCGCGCTGCCCGGCATCGAGCCGGACGGCAAGCTGATCTGGACCTATTTCGAGGCGCTGAAGCCGGATGCGCTGCCGAAGTCGCTGATCGTCATGGGCTCGGGCGCGATCGGCATCGAATTCGCAAGCTTCTATCGCTCGATGGGCGTCGACGTGACGGTCGTCGAAGTCATGCCGACCATCATGCCGGTCGAAGATGCCGAAATCACCGCGATTGCCCGCAAGCAGCTTGAAAAGCGTGGCCTCAAGATCTTCACCAGCGCCAAGGTTTCGAAGGTCGAGAAGGGCGCCGGCAGCGTCACCGCACATGTCGAGACGTCCGATGGTAAAGTACAGCAGATCACTGCCGACCGGTTGATTTCGGCCGTCGGCGTTCAGGGCAACATCGAAAATCTTGGCCTCGAGGCGCTTGGTGTGAAGACCGACCGCGGCTGCGTCGTCGTCGACGGTTACGGCAAGACCAATGTCGCCGGCATCTATGCGATCGGCGATGTCGCCGGCCCGCCGATGCTGGCGCACAAGGCAGAGCATGAGGGCGTCGTCTGCGTCGAAAAGATCGCCGGCTTGCCGAACGTTCATCCCACAGACAAGGGCAAGGTCCCGGGCTGCACCTATTGCAATCCGCAGGTCGCCTCCGTCGGCCTCACCGAAGCCAAAGCCAAGGAGCTGGGCCGTGACATCCGCGTCGGTCGCTTCTCCTTTGCGGCAAACGGCAAGGCGATCGCGCTTGGCGAAGACCAGGGCATGGTGAAGGTGATCTTCGATAAGAAGACCGGCGAACTGCTCGGCGCCCATATGGTTGGCGCTGAAGTCACCGAGCTCATCCAGGGCTTCGTCGTCGCGATGAACCTCGAAACAACCGAGGAAGAGCTGATGCACACGATCTTCCCGCATCCCACCGTGTCGGAAACGATGAAGGAAGCGGTGCTTGATGCCTACGGCCGTGTATTGAATGCTTGATAATTTCCCAATCCGCCCTGTATCACGGGGTGGAAAAAACGAAAGGAAATCATCATGTCTATGGAGACGCAGGCGTTGCTGGTATTTCTGCTGATCGGCCTGGTTGCAGGCTTCCTCGCAAGTCTGGTCGTCGGCGGCGGCGGGTTGATAAGATGCCTGCTGAGCGGCATCATCGGCGCCTTCGTCGGCGGTTATCTGTTCAGCGCGCTCGGCATTTCGCTGGGCATCGAGAACGCGCTGGTTGTGCAGATCATCCACGCCACGGTCGGCGCCATTATCGTGGTTCTGATCGCAAGAGCGGTCGCTTAAGGGGCAAAAGAGGGCAGGAATGGAAGGCGTCGGCTGGATTTCGGCAATCATCATCGGCGGACTTGCGGGCTGGCTCGCCGGCAAGCTGATGGAAGCGCGATACGGGATTTTCCTGAACATCGTGCTCGGCATCGTCGGCTCGGTCGTCGCCAGCGCCGTCCTCGCGCAGTTCCATGTCCAGGTGGTCGGCGGACGGCTCGGTTACTTCGTGACGGGTTTCCTCGGCGCCTGCCTGTTGATATTCCTTGTGCGACTGGTGCGGCGCTAGATCCGAATGATGTGCCGCATAGAGGCGGTAGAAAGCTGAAACTGCAATGGTGACCATCCTCGACACGATCAATCCCGACGCCAAGCGTGTGCGCCATCCGGAGAAGGCGCATCGCCCGGACACGGAAGTCATGCGCAAGCCGGACTGGATTCGCGTCAAGGCGCCGACCTCCAAGGGTTATGCCGAGACGCGTGCGATCGTGAAGGAGCACAAGCTCGTCACCGTCTGCGAAGAGGCCGGTTGCCCGAATATCGGCGAGTGCTGGGACAAGAAGCACGCGACCTTCATGATCATGGGCGAGATTTGTACCCGCGCCTGCGCCTTCTGCAATGTCGCCACCGGCAAGCCGAATGCCCTCGACATGGCCGAGCCTGAGAATGTCGCCAAGGCAGTCAAGGAGATGGGCCTCAGCCACGTCGTCATCACCTCGGTCGACCGTGACGACCTGGCAGACGGCGGCGCCGAGCACTTCGAAAAGGTGATCTGGGCAATCCGGGCGGCCTCGCCGATGACGACGATCGAGATCCTGACGCCGGACTTCCTGAAGAAGCCTGGAGCGCTGGAACGGGTCGTCGCCGCCAAGCCCGACGTCTTCAACCACAATATGGAGACCGTGCCCGGCAATTATCTGACGGTTCGCCCCGGCGCCCGCTACTTCCATTCCATTCGCCTGCTGCAGCGGGTGAAGGAACTCGATCCCACCATGTTCACCAAATCAGGCATCATGGTCGGCCTCGGCGAAGAACGAAACGAAGTCCTCCAGCTGATGGACGATCTGCGCACCGCCGACGTCGATTTCCTGACGATCGGCCAGTACCTGCAGCCGACCCGCAAGCACCACAAGGTCATGAGCTTCGTCACGCCCGACGAGTTCAAGTCCTACGAGACCGTCGCCTACAGCAAGGGTTTCCTGATGGTCGCCTCGAGCCCCCTGACCCGCTCCTCGCACCATGCCGGCGACGACTTCGCGCGATTGCGGGCGGCACGGGAGAAGAAGCTGCTGATGGCCGCCGAGTAAGATCCGGTACTTGCTTTTTGAATGAACCGCGGCGATTTTTGCCGCGGTTTTTCTTTAAGCAATCGACGATGAACGGCACATCCGGATTGAAATCGACGCTGGTCGAAGCCGACCGTATCCTGGTGATCGGCTGTCCCGGCAGCGGCAAGAGCACGCTGGCAAAGCGGCTGTCGCAAGCGCTCGGCCTTGATTACATATCGATGGATCGCGACTTCTACTGGCTACCGGGGTGGCGAAAGAGGCAGCGCGACGAGATCGACAGCCTGATCGCCAAGGCGGTGGCGAAAGAACGCTGGATCATGGATGGAACCGGGCTCAGTTCCTTCCATTTGCGCCTTCCGCGTGCCGAAACCGTCATTTGGCTTCGGTTGCCCAGATCTGCCTGCCTGTACGGAGCAATATCGAGAGGCTTGCGCTATTTCGGGCGCAACCGTCCCGAGCTGCCTGCCGGCTGTCCCGAACACCTCTCGCTGGGCTTACTTGCCTATATCTGGAATTTCGAGCGGGATGCCGCCCCCTTGATCGAAGCAGCACTTCGGGATTATCGGCTTCTCAATTCCACTGTCATCATAAGATCGCGAAAGGCAGCTCGCCGCTTCGCCGTTCTCGCGCATGGGCTCAAGGGAGTTGCATGATGGACCTGAGGGCAGAGCTGACACCGCGACAGCAGATCGCCGATCTCAGACTGGCTGCGCAGCATATCGGTACAGCACGCCGCATCCTCGTCATGGGCTGCTCGGGCGGCGGTAAATCCACTCTGTCGTTGAAGATCGCCACACGCTTCCGGCTTTCCTATATTTCGCTTGACCGCGACGTCTTTTGGCTTCCCGGCTGGGTGACGCGCGACAGGGGCGAGCAGAGAAATATCATCGCCAGCCGGATACTCGAAGAACGTTGGATAATGGACGGCACGAACCCATCCTCCTTAGACATTCGGCTACCGCGCACCGATTTCGTCATCTGGGTGCGCATGCCGCGGCTTCTCTGCATCTGGGGCGTGGTCAGTCGGTGGGTGAGATGGATCGGCCGCACCCGGCCGGAAATGGCGGCGGGTTGCATTGAGAAGATCGATTGGGAGTTTCTCCGCTTCATCTGGACCTTCGAAGACAAGTTCGTGCCTCGCATTATCTCCGGCATGGCCGAGCACGGCCCTGATGTGCCCGTTCTCCAGCTAAAATCCCGTCGTGAGGTGCGCGAGCTTCTTGATCTTCTCCACGCGCCCGCTTAATTGCCGCCTATGCCGCAATTCGAAACGCACCGTCCCGTCCCGCACACGCCCGAACAGATGTTCGATCTCGTCGCCGATGTCGAGCGCTATCCGGAATTCCTGCCGCTCTGCGAAGCGCTGACCATTCGAAGCCGCAAGGAGCGCGACGGCAAGATCCTGCTCGTCGCCGACATGACGGTTGGCTACAAGGCGATCCGCGAGACCTTCACCACACAGGTGCTTCTGAACCGGGCCGAGCAGGTCATCGAGGTCAAATATATCGATGGCCCCTTCAAATATCTCGACAATCGCTGGCACTTCTCGGAGATGCCGACTGGCGGCTGCACCGTCGATTTCTTCATCGATTACGAGTTCAAGAGCCGCATTCTCGGCGCGTTGATGGGTTCGATGTTCGACCGCGCCTTCCGCATGTTCACCGAAGCCTTCGAGACCAGGGCAAACAGGATCTACGCTGCGGCCTGACGGGACGATTACCCTTTCAGCCGGCGAAGAGCGAATGCACCATCTCCAGCGCCGTCCTGACCGTCGCCAGCCGAACCTCGCCGCGGCCGATTTCGCCATAGAGCATCTTTCGGTGGATGAGCGCGCCGGCGCGCGATTTGGCGGCGAGATGCACGAGGCCGACCGGTTTTTCCGCCGATCCACCGCCGGGGCCGGCAATACCGGTGACGGCAACGGCGATCTCGGCGCGCGAGCGGAAGAGGGCGCCATGCACCATCTGCCGCGCCGTTTCCTCGGAGACCGCCCCGAAGCGCTGCAGCGTTTCCGCCTGCACGCCGAGCATGTCCACCTTGGCGCTATTCGTATAGGTGACGAAGCCGCGATCGACGACGGCGGAGGAGCCCGATATCTCAGTCAGCGCCCCGGCGATCAGCCCGCCGGTGCAGGATTCGGCTGTGGACAGCATCAGCCCGGCGGCCGTGAACTCACGGATGATCGTCTCCGCCGTCGAAATGATATCCGGAGGAAACAGGCTCATCACTTTCTCCCGCGATAGACGACGGTTGCCGTCGCAATCGCCGCAATGCCTTCGCGCCGGCCGACGAAGCCGATCGTCTCGTTGGTCGTCGCCTTGACCGAGCAGCGCTCGATATCGATGCCGAGATAATCCGACAGTTTCGCCCGCATGGCGTCGCGATGCGGGCCGACCCGCGGCGCTTCGGCGATCAGCGAGACATCGGCATTCATGATCGTGCCGCCGCGCTCGCGCACAATCCGGGCAGCGTGTTCGATGAAGATCTTTGAGGGCGCGCCCTTCCATTGCGGATCGGACGGTGGGAAATGATCGCCGATATCGCCGGCACCGCAGGTGGCAAGCAGCGCATCCGTCAGCGCATGCAGCGCGACGTCGGCATCGGAGTGGCCTTTGAGCTTCTGGTCATGCGGAATGAACACGCCGCAGAGTGTGACACCATCGCCGGCTTCGAGCTGGTGCACGTCGTAGCCGTTGCCGGTGCGCACGTCCGGAAGCAGCGAAGCCGACAGCTTACCGTCGGCCATGGCGATATCGTCCTTGACCGTCAGCTTGACGTTATCGGCCGTGCCCTCGACGATCGTCACCGGAATGCCCAGCCATTCGGCGATCGAAGCATCGTCGGTGAAATCGCTTCGTCCGCTGGCGGCCGCCTTCTCATGCGCATCGAGGATCGTTTCGAAGGCGAAGGATTGCGGCGTCTGCGCCGCATAGAGGTGCTCGCGCGAAACCGTCGCCAGCACGGTGCCGGTGCTGTCGGCGCGTTTCAGCGTATCGGTGACCGGGATCGCCGGCAACACCGCCTGCGCGCCGTTGCCAAGGCTGTCGGCAATACGATCCAGAAGCTCATGGTCGAAGAACGGCCGCACGGCATCATGGATCAGCACGTGGCTGATCTGCTTGTCCTTGAGGTATCTGAGGCCGGCCAGCACGGATTGCTGCCGGGTCGCGCCGCCATGCACCGTTTCGATCGGCGTTGCCGAGATGATGTGGCGGAAAGCTCTTGCAAACAGCGCCTCGTCATCGGGATGAATGACGACGACGATCTGCTTTGCCTCCCATGTCATGAAGTTTTCAAGCGTATGGACGATAACCGGCTTGCCGCCGATCATGCGATACTGCTTGGGGCCTTCCTTGGAGGATCCTGCGCGCTCGCCGCGGCCGGCGGCGACGATGACAATTCCAGCCGATATCGGTTGCTTAGAAGGCATTTGCAGCATAAATCCCCTAATTATGCGGAATTGACCCGAGTGCTCTAACGTCTTGCTTTGGCGTTTTCCAGCATCTGCCCGAAAAATATCAATTCCCATCCCAGCCCCCTTGGCAAGCTAGGGAATAGTGGCTAAAAATAATGCAGTTCTATTGTGTGCCCGAAAGATAATCATTTGATTTCCAAGGACCTCGCAGCGCCTTTCCGAATCGGACCTGTGTCCGTGCGGAACCGCGTTGTGCTGGCGCCGATGTCCGGCGTCACGGATATGCCCTTCCGCGAGCTTGCCTGGCGCTTCGGCGCCGGCCTCGTCGTCACCGAAATGGTGGCGAGCCGCGAATTGGTCAATGACACGGCCGAATCATGGTCGCGGCTGCGGGCTGCGGGCTTCCGGCCGCATATGGTGCAGCTTGCCGGACGCGAGGCGCACTGGATGGCGGAAGCCGCCAAGATCGCCGCCGATCATGGTGCCGATATCATCGACATCAATATGGGCTGCCCGGCCAAGAAAGTGATCGGCGGTTATTCCGGTTCGGCGCTGATGCGCGATCCCGATCACGCGCTCGGCCTCATCGAGGCGACGGTCAAGGCCGTCGACATTCCGGTGACGCTGAAGATGCGCCTCGGCTGGGATGAGAATTCGATCAATGCGCCCGACATCGCGCGCCGCGCCGAGGCGGCCGGTATCCAGCTTGTGACCATTCACGGGCGTACCCGCATGCAATTCTACGAAGGCCGTGCCGATTGGGACGCGATCCGCGCTGTCCGCGAGGTGATCTCCATACCGCTGATCGCCAATGGCGATGTCGAAACCGCAGGCGACGCGCAGGAAATATTGCGCCGCTCCGGCGCCGATGCCGTCATGATCGGCAGGGGCTGCCAGGGCAGACCGTGGCATGCCGGCGTCATATCAGGTGCGGCCGAGCCGCTGTCGCTTGAAATCGCCGATATCGCCGTCGAGCACTATCGGATGATGCTGGATTTTTACGGCGAAGCGGTGGCGATCCGCCATGCCCGCAAACACCTGGGCTGGTATCTCCAGCGTTTCGCCCCGGATCTCGCCGGCGGCGAAAAGGCTGCGATCATGACCTCGCGCAATCCCAGCGAGGTGGCTGCACGGCTTTACGATGCATTGGCGGCAGGTGTTGTCGACAGCCGGGAGGCGGCATGACGAAGGATATGACATCTCCGACCGATCAGGCCGGCGGAACCACCGTCGCCATGGCCGTGCTGAACGCCATCCAGAACCCCGTTATCATGGTCGACGAATCCGGCTTCGTCGTTTTCGCCAATTGGGAAGCGGAGGCCTTCTTCGGCGCCAGCGCCTCGCATCTGGCGCGGTACCGGATTTCGACCTTCATTCCCTTCGGCAGCCCGTTGCTGGCCTTGATCGATCAGGTGCGCGAGCGCAAGGCGCCGGTCAACGAATATCGCGTCGACCTGAGTTCGCCGCGCCTTGGCCAGGACAAGCTCGTCGATCTCTACGTCGCCCCGGTGCTCAGCGAACCCGGCGCCGTCGTCATCGTCTTTCAGGAACGCTCGATGGCCGATAAGATCGACCGGCAACTGACGCATCGCGCTGCTGCCCGCTCGGTGACCGGCCTCGCCTCGATGCTGGCGCACGAGATCAAGAACCCGCTTTCCGGCATACGCGGCGCTGCCCAGCTGCTCGAGCAGTCTGCGATCGACGACGACCGGGCGCTGACCCGGCTGATCTGCGACGAGACCGATCGCATCGTCTCGCTGGTCGATCGCATGGAAGTCTTTTCCGACGAACGTCCCGTCGACCGAATGCCGGTCAATATCCATTCCGTGCTCGATCATGTGAAGGCGGTCGCCAAGGCGGGTTTTGCCCGCAACATCCGCGTCACCGAGAGCTATGACCCGTCGCTGCCGGCCGTTTATGCCAATCGCGACCAGCTCGTGCAGGTCTTCCTCAATCTGGTGAAGAACGCCGCCGAAGCGGTCGGCGATCGGCCGGACGGCGAGATCATGCTGACGACGGCCTATCGCCCCGGCATCCGTCTGTCGGTCGCCGGCACCCGCGAAAAGATCTCGCTGCCGCTGGAATTCTGCGTCCACGACAATGGTCCCGGCGTTCCCTCCGATCTGTTGCCGCATCTCTTCGACCCGTTCATTACCACCAAGCCGAACGGCAGCGGCCTCGGCCTGGCGCTGGTCGCCAAGATCATCGGCGATCATGGCGGCATTATCGAATGCGACAGCCAGAACAGCCGCACGACATTCCGCGTTCTCATGCCGGCGTCGAAGGACGCCTCGCTCGAAGACGCCACTACCGCAAGCTCGACAGGACCTTCTCGATGACAGCCACGATCCTTGTTGCAGATGATGATGCGGCCATCCGGACCGTGCTCAACCAGGCTTTGAGCCGCGCCGGCTATGACGTCCGCATCACCTCCAACGCCGCTACCCTCTGGCGCTGGATTTCCGCCGGCGAGGGCGATCTTGTTGTCACCGACGTGGTGATGCCCGACGAGAACGCCTTCGACCTGCTGCCGCGTATCAAGAAGGCGCGTCCCGACCTGCCGGTTCTCGTCATGAGCGCGCAAAACACCTTCATGACCGCCATCAAGGCCTCCGAGAAGGGCGCCTACGACTATCTGCCGAAGCCCTTCGACCTGACCGAGTTGATCGGCATTATCGGCCGTGCGCTCGCCGAGCCGAAGCGCAAGCCCGCCAAGCTCGAAGAGGACATGCAGGACGGCATGCCGCTCGTCGGCCGGTCGGCGGCGATGCAGGAAATCTACCGCGTGCTCGCCCGCCTGATGCAGACGGACCTGACGCTGATGATCACCGGCGAATCCGGCACCGGCAAGGAGCTCGTCGCCCGCGCGCTGCATGACTATGGCAAGCGCCGCAACGGTCCCTTCGTCGCCATCAACATGGCGGCGATCCCGCGCGACCTGATCGAATCGGAACTCTTCGGCCACGAGAAGGGCGCCTTTACCGGCGCGCAGACCCGCTCGACCGGCCGCTTCGAGCAGGCCGAAGGCGGCACGCTCTTCCTCGACGAAATCGGCGACATGCCGATGGACGCCCAGACGCGGCTCTTACGCGTCCTGCAGCAGGGCGAATACACCACTGTCGGCGGCCGCACGCCGATCCGCACCGATGTGCGCATCGTCGCCGCCACCAACAAGGACCTGAAGCAGGCGATCAACCAGGGCCTGTTCCGCGAGGATCTCTATTACCGGCTCAATGTCGTGCCGCTGCGCCTGCCGCCGCTGCGCGACCGCGCCGAGGATATTCCCGATCTCGTGCGCCATTTCATCCAGCAGGCCGAAAAGGAAGGCCTCGGCTCCAAGCGCTTCGATCAGGAAGCCCTGGAACTGATGAAGGCCTATGCCTGGCCTGGCAACGTCCGCGAGCTGGAAAACCTCATCCGCCGTCTGATGGCGCTCTATCCGCAGGATGTCATCACCCGCGAGATCATCGACGCCGAGCTGCGCTCCGACGTGCCCGACAGCCCGATCGACAAGGGGCCGATCCGCAGCGGCTCGATGACGATCGCGCAAGCCGTCGAGGAGAATATGCGCACCTACTTCGCCAGCTTCGGCGAAAACCTGCCGCCGCCCGGCCTCTACGACCGCGTGCTGACCGAACTGGAATATCCGCTGATCCTCGCCGCCCTGACGGCGACGCGCGGCAACCAGATCAAGGCCGCCGATCTCCTTGGTCTCAATCGAAATACCTTGCGCAAGAAGATCAGGGAACTTGGCGTGTCGGTCTATAGGAGCTCCCGCACCGCCTGAGCGGGCTCTGGCCGGGCTCCGGGTCGCGAGGACGTTTATGAATGGCTCATCGGCGCACGCTCCGACTGAGTTGGCCTGATGTCGGACATCGCTTCACCAGCATGGTGACCCTGCAACTCAGGCTTCAGATCGACTGCGCGCAAGACTGGCAGAAAGGTGTGTGAGGAACGGCGTCAAGCCTCCTCTCGCTGATCGGCCTGCCGCACTTTACACAAGTGCCAAAGGTTCCGGCTTGTATCCGTTCCAGTGCCGCCTGTACGGCCAGGAGTTCCTTCTGTCCAGCCTCGCCGAGCTCTTCCAGGACTTCATCGTTATTGCGCTCTGTGGCGCGATCATCGTCATCAGGATTCCGAGGCTGCACAAAATCATGTTCGATCGCTTGCAGGCGGGTTTGTAGCTCGCGCCGGCGTTGGTCAAGGATCGCCTTGTGCTTTTCGAGATGCTGCCTCGTTTGCGAGGAGGAATGCTTCTGCATGGACGTTCTCCGGCCGGCCTCATATTCGCGACCGACACCTTGTTTTACTGGGAAGTCTTGCCCTTGACGGGAGCCGCAAACCTAGGCGTGTTGGGCGTCCGTCGCATTGATCCGCATCAAGCTGGCTTTCGGTTGGCCAGTGTCGAGATTTCCTCGGGCGAAGGCCAGCTTGCAGGTGCTGTTTCAGTTTGGCTTTTCGCCGACGGCGTTGAATCGGAAACGGCAGAAGCAGGTCATGGATCCATCCGGACAGTTTCCGTCAATGCGACATGAGCACTGGCAGCAAAGGCTTTTCCAGGACGCCATCGGTTGCCCCGCCCAGGACGAAATCTCGCAACCTCGAGTGTCCAAATCCTCCCATGACCAGCATATCGGCGCTCAGTTCCAGTGCCGTTTGCTGAATGCTCTGACCGATCGACGGCGAAGTAACGCGAGCGGCCGTTGCGCTTGCATTGACGCCGCTCGAAACCAGGATCTCAACAAGGTGCGCTCCGCTTGTCTCCGGCAGCGGCTTTTCGCCCGTCAGCGATAGGACCGTAACCCGCTTGGCCTTGCGAATGAATGGGTTTGCATCGCTGACGGCCCGAGCGGCGGCTCGGCTTCCGTCCCAGGCGATGACCAGATGGTCGATCGGACCCGCCAGGGTCTTGTTGGGGATGATGACGGCCGGTCGGCCGGAGCCGAATATGACCGCTTCGGCGACAATACGAGTGTCGGGAACATCCGCGACACATTCGAGAATGGCCAGATCGAAAAAACGTGCTTCGATGGCTGAGGTCTCGTGCAGCAGCGGCACGGTGGTTTTGACCGTTCGGCAAGATAGTTCGACCTTGGCGTTCGCTGCGAGGTTGGTCGCTGCTGCAATCAGCGTTTCGGCGCGCTCACGGCTCAGGGTCTCGGCATGCTCGATCATCTTTGGAGTATCGAGCAGTAGCGATGACCAGGCGTTTGGAATGTGCGGAATCCCGACCCTCAGCGCGCAGGCATGAAGACTGGCACCGTAGTGCCCGGCAAACGCTACAGCGTTTGAAATGATCAGTCCCGAACTTGAATCGGGATATGTTGATAGCGGGAGAAAATATTGTGCCGACATGTCCTGCTCCATCTCTCGCGGACCGCCACGATTGCAATCATCTATCTCCATTCTTCGCCATTCGGCATTGATGTAACGCAATTGCCCCGGCCAAGTTGATCGTTGTCAAATCCTTGTTGGCCGAGGACCGATATGAAATTGGCTGTGTGATCGCGCGTGCGGCGTTGCTCATGTTCGATGTTGCTGCCCTTCGTTAATGTCGCATCCTGGAGACCCTCATGAGCAGATTGCATTCGGAAAATCACCTCGTCTCCCGCATCGGCTGGCTCCGGGCCGCCGTCCTCGGCGCAAACGATGGGATCGTCTCGACGGCGAGCTTGATCATGGGCGTCGCCACCGCATCCGCCGGAACCTCGCAGATCCTTGTCGCGGGCGCGGCTGGTCTGGTTGCGGGCGCGATGTCCATGGCAGCCGGTGAATACGTGTCGGTGAGCTCGCAGGCCGATACCGAGGAAGCCGATCTCGCGCGGGAACGGACGGAGTTGGAGACGCAGCCCGATGCTGAACTCGATGAGTTGACGCAAATCTACGTCAAACGCGGCCTCAGCCACGATCTGGCCAGGCAGGTCGCGGTCCAACTGACGGCCAATAACGTTCTCGACGCGCATTCGCGTGACGAACTCGGTATCGTTGATCACATGGCAGCCCGGCCCATTGAGGCCGCCTTGACGTCGGCCGTCACCTTCGCGGTGGGAGCTGCATTACCCCTGATGATGGTTGTCCTTTCACCCGCCTGGATGCTGGTCTATGGCGTTGCAGGCGCGTCTTTGGCTTTCCTCGCGCTGCTGGGCGCGATCGGTGCGCAAGCGGGTGGCGCAAATGTCCTGAGAGCCACGACTCGCGTCACCTTCTGGGGCGCCTTCGCGATGGCGCTGACGGCCGGAATCGGAGCGCTGGTTGGCACCGCAGTCTGACCGGACGGGACAGATGCGAGGATTGGTCTATTTCTCTGCCGCGGGCGTCACCGCATTCTCCGATCCACATGCGAAACGGATTCTGTAGCCGGCTCTCCGTCGGGTGGGTTTCAAACGTCCGTCACAACATCCGCAAGCATCGAGCGGACCTTGCCTGCCAGAGCGGTCAGCATTTCGTTGTCGATTGCCTGCATCGACGCGACCGGATCGATGGCGCTGACCATGACATTGCCGCCGTCGACGGCGCGCAGGATGACATTGCACGGCAGCATCGCCCCCACCTTCGGTTCCAGTTTCAGCGCCTCGAACGCCATGCGAGGATTGCAGGCTCCGAGGATGAGGTAATCGTCGATGTCTGCATCGATCCTTTTCTTCATGGTCGCCTTGACATCGATCTCCGTCAGAACCCCGAAACCGTGCTTGATGAGAGCGGATCTCGTTCTGCCGACCGCATCGTCGAAACTGATCGCCCAGAGGGTTCTATCGAGCGTATAGGTCATGAGAAGTCTCCTTTCGGCGGTCGCTTCCCTGCAACGGCCGGCAAATGCCGAGTCTCCGATCACATGTCCTGCATAAAGGCCTGCATTTCCTCAGGCGTAACCTTCCCGTCATTGTTCGCGTCGACCGCGTCGAAGACTCGCTTGTGGATTGCGGTCAACTCTTCGAAAGAAACCGCGCCGTCCCCGTCGCTATCTGTGATGGCGAACATGATCTTCATCATATGACCGCGCATTGGTCCCATCATGCGCATTCTTTCGTACATGCCCGGTGGCACCATGTTGCGGCTCATCATGCCTGGCATCATTTCCGTTTCGTCGGACCCGGGCTTATCCTCCGACGAGGCCGGGTCTGGACTTTTCGTCTGGGCGGACGCGGTGCCGAAAGCGCCGACCGCACCGAGCAAGGCCAGCAGAGTGATCGTTGGCAGTCTGACCATGGACATACTTCGTCTCCTCTTTGAGCATTATCCTCCACGAACTGGAGAGGCGATTGAGAGTAGGATGCATCCCGGCTTCACACATTGCGCTGGATCAAACCACTTGGATGGTTGGTCTAAGGCTGCATGGCAGATGACCTTTGATCTGGCCGTTCGGAAGGTGATCACCGCGCAAACAGGCCGCATCCGATTCCTGTCGGCTGGTCATGCTTGAGGAAGAGAACGGAGAGACCAAACTTTTCGGCGAGGGCAAGACCGCACGCTTCGCCGAGAACCATCATTGCCGTCGCCCAGGCGTCGGCGCTCATGCAATCGCAGGCGAGCACGGTCGCTGAGGCAGGCGGATCTCTAAGCGGCATGCCGAGCTGCGGGTCCATAGTGTGCGACAGACGATAGCCGGCGACGTCGATCCAGTGTCGATAGTCGCCGGACGTTGCCACGGCGCAATCCTGTAGCTCGAGCATGGAATGCGCGGCGCGCACTTCCGGGTTTGGCATCTCGACGGCGACGCTCCAGCCGCGACCGTTGGGCTGAGTGCCGAGCGCTCGCACTTCGCCGTCGATGGCGAAGAGGCCGGCTTCGATACCGTGCTGACGCGCAGCCTTCGACAGCTGATCGACGCCATAGCCCTTGGCGATGCCATTGAGATCGAAGCACATCTCGGAGTGCTTGCGGGCGCGGCCGGCGGCCCTGTCCAGCTCCAGAACATCATGAGCCGGGCTGCGCTTCGCAAGGCGGGCGGTCCTGATCCGGTCCTCGCTTGCCTCCGCCGGACCGAAACCCCATGCGGCGGTGGCATCACCCATGCCGATATCGAAGGCACCGCCTGAAATGTGGCCGATGGCAAGACCAGCTCCCAGCACGGTGAGCAGCCCGTCGGGGAGGGCAACCCATCCACCGGGCCGGGCGGCGTTCAAGCGGTTCAGGTCGCTTTCAGGCCTCCAGTTGGACATTTGTTTGTCGACTTCCGTCACGGCGTCGATCATCGCCCTGCGGGCGGAAGAGACATCGAAATCCGATGGCATGTGAAAGACGGCGGACCAGCGCGCACCCATGGTCGGACCGTTGATCGTGTAGCGCTTCATCTTAGTAGACGTCCTCGGCATAGCGGCCGTCGGCTTTCAGGCGTGTGAGGTTGAAGCCCTGCGCCGCCAATATGTCGGCGAGCACGGCGGCGACGGCCGCCGCCATATCCCGACTGCCGCAGATGAGAACCTGACCGCCTGCGGCGATCAGTTTGCCGATGCGCTCGGCGTCCTTGCGCAGAATATCCTGCACGTAGGCCGGGCTCGCAGTTCGCGAAAAGGCGGTCGATACCGAGGTCAGCCGGCCATCCTTTTTCCAGTGGGAAAGCTCCTCGGCGTAAAACGCGTCGCTGGTTGGATGGCGAGTTCCGAAATAGAGGTGCATGGCGCGGCCCGCCCGGTTTCGGCGGACGAAGCCGGCAAGAGGACCGATTCCGGCGCCGGCGCCGATGAGAATGACGGGTTTGCCTCCCCGGGCCGGGCGGAACGAGGGGTTTGGCCTCACGAAGGCCGCAATGGTATCACCGGGTTTCAATGCGATGAGTTGGCTCGAGCAAAGCCCTCCCACTTGCTCGCGGGCGCAGATTTCGAGAAAGCCATCCTTGAGACCGGAAGCAAGCGAGTAGAAGCGCGGCAGATCCGAGCCCTGCGGCACGATGCCGACCAGATCTCCCGCCTCGAACCGCGGGAATGCCTTGCCCGCCAGACGCTGCCAGAGCGAAGTCTTCGGCAGGGCAAAGCGGAGGATGGCGGTGGTGGCCTGTATGCTTGCGCCATAGTCGCGGCGGGATATGAGCGGCAATCTCCAGGTCTTCGGAACAGTCGGTTGGTGGTTCAGTTCGAAATCGAGACCAAGCGTCTCGGCCAGGCGCCGTCCCCAGCGGGCGAAATCCTGTGGCGATTGGCGATCTACCGTGTCGAAAGGTATAAGGGAGGCCCAGCCCTTGTCCTTGGCAATTCTCGCAACCTCGGCGGCGAACCCGCAGAAGGCCGGGAAGCTGTGATCGCCGAAACCGAGTACCGCGAGCGGCATGCCGGCGCTTGCATGCGCTCCCCCGAAGCGCTCGATGAAGCCTTTGGCGGAGGCGGGTGCTGTACCATCGCCATAGGTCGCGGCTAACAGAATCACACGCCGCGCCTTCAACCAGCGGCCCGGCTCGAATTTGGACATCGGGCCGACGTAGACGCGAACGCCCTGTGCGGAAAGAGCGGTCTGCAGCGTATTGGCGAAACCCCAGGTCGTGCCGCTCTCGCTGCCGACAAGCAGGATTGTATCGGCCTCGCTAGCGGCAGCCGAGGCGAGCTTCGGGTCGCGGCGTCCCCTGAGCCAGACCCATAGGCCTGTCCAGCCGAGGACGGGTACCGCAAGCGCGGAGAACCCGAGGATGAGCCCGAGCCAAGCCAGCCCGTGCCCCGTGTGCAGCATCGTGATGAGGCGCGTGACCGTGTCGACCCAACCGGCGTCCGACCAGGCCAGCAGCGCACCGCTGCCTTGGTCGATATAAGCTTCTCCCCTTGCAGTCTTGAGTGTGAAAACATCGGTCGCGTCGCCCGTAGCGGGGAAATTCAACGAGAGCAGATCATCGACCGGCGTCTCTCGAAACAGAGGGACAGAGGTGAGCGCCACGCCGGTATTGCCGCTGACGTCGGCAGGGAAGGCCGGTGCACCGGCGCCTTCCGGCAATACCCCGAAAACAGCAGCCGTCATCCAGAGCGCAGTGAGCGCGGAGAGGAAGAGGCCAGGCAGGGCAAGGCGCGAGACCACGGCATGTAATCGTCCATCACCTGTGCCGCGAACGGATTTCAGAACGAAGCGCCAGCCGCCGGCGCGCCTTGCCGTCAGGAACAGTCCGGAAATTGCAAGGGCAAGCATTGTGGCCGCACCGCCAGCCGCTATGAGCCTTCCGGTATCGTCAAGGAAAAGCGATCGATGGAGATTGATCAACCAGCGCTCCAGCGCCGAGGTTTCGCCACTACCGACCGGCATGCCGGTGGCAGAGTCGATGACGGCGGAGGCGGGTTGGTCGCCTTCGTAGTAATAGGCGGTGATCTGCCCGGACGGCGCCCGTCTGATCTGTTCCACCGTAGGCTCTGCCGCCCGGACTCGCGCGGCGAGTTCCGCGACGCTGACGCGTTGCGCGGCAGGCATGGTGAGCGCCTCTGCGGCAGGGAAGATAGAGAGTAGGGCGCCGCTCAGCGCGAGGACGGTGAGAAGCGCCGCGGCGATCAGCCCGAACCAGCGGTGGAGCGAGCGGTTCATAACCGGCGGCCTCCTGCTCAACGCGCATAGGTGAAGGCGGCGATGTAGCGCGTACCCTTCACCTTTTGGCCTGAGCCTGCCGATGTCAGCGGCACCACGATCTCGTTCGGGCTGTCGCGCATGTCTTCCACGGCGGAATCGATATGAAGCTGATAGCCGGCATCGAACAGTGTATCGGCAAGATCGACCGTGACCTTGAGTGAGCGGCCTGCACCAACGCTGGCGCCGGTGATACCGTTGATCTGGGTGGTATCGCCGCCGGTGGCGCGGTACCAGCCGCTGAGATGCTCGTAATACCTGGTCTTGCCCCCTGCCATCCAGAGGCTGCCGACATATTTGTTCTGCGCATCGGTCACGTAATATGCGAGATAGGCGCCATCCCCGCCATAGTTGCGCATGCTGGTGGTGAGGGTCACTTCACGCGCCATGGCAAGGCCGGGAACGGTAAGGGCCGTGGTGACTGCAAGCATGGCAAGAAAGGATTTCATTCTCATCGATATTCTCCTTGGCAGGACTGGCGCTTCAGTTCGTCTGGGCTTGCGGCCTGGAACCAGGTGTGAATAGGCCGTTGTTTGGCGGAGTGGCGTTCAGTTGCTGCGCCGCGCTGCCCCGACCGCAGGCCTCGACATCCTCGTCTTCGCAGTCATCGGCGGCATAACGGCCGTCGTCGTCATGCCGGCGCTGCAGTTCCTTCTGGTGATCATCGTCGTCGCTTTCTTGGTAACCGGCCAATACCGTGCCGGCGCTCGTCGTCAGTGGGGGGAAGGGCATGGCTTGACTGCCAAAGGCGGCGAAGAAGCCGATGCTGGCGTATGCGGCCAGAAGAATTTTGCGGTACATCATATGTGATCTCCGGTTGGGCATCTTGCTTGGGAGAGGGGCAGCGTTCATCGAGCGGGACGATCTTCCTCTCGTTTCGAGCGGATCAATCGCGTCCTAAACTGACCGGTACCTGACAAGCGGCGCGACATTGCTTCAGCTTCCCGTAAGCTGGCCGGTGGACTAGGAGATGAGAGAAACGGAAAAAGCGATGCGGGTTCTGCTAATCGAGGACGATACGGCGCTGGGCGCGGCTATTCGCGACCAGATCGCCGCCGACGGACATTCCGTCGATTGGGTTAACCGGCTCGACCAGGCAAACGATGCGATCGTTGCCGCTGCCTACGATCTGGTGCTGCTCGATCTGATGCTGCCCGATGGGCTTGGCATTCCCTTCCTGAAGGCGTTGCGCGGGCGGGGTGACGTCACACCTGTCATGATCCTGACCGCGCTCGATCAGGTCTCCGACCGTATTGCCGGATTGAACGCCGGCGCCGACGATTACATGGTGAAGCCCTTCGATCTCGCGGAGCTTTCGGCGCGGATCGGGTCGGTGGCGCGCCGTTATGCCGGCAATCCCAATCCCAACATCACGCTCGGCCCGCTTGCCATCGACCTCGCCGCCAGAAGCATCACGGTGAATGGCAAGGCTGTGGTTCTGACGGCGCGAGAATGGGTCTTGTTTGAGGCCTTCCTGCAACGTCCCGCCCAGCTTCTTTCGAAGGCGCAACTCGAAGAGCGGCTCTATTCCTTCGATAGGGAAATCGACAGCAACGCCATCGAGGTCCACGTCAGCCGGTTGCGCAAGAAGCTCGGCACGCATGTGATCGAGACCGAGCGCGGGCTCGGCTATCGTCTGGGGCGGCCATGAGAATCGGCGCTTCGTTGCAGACGCGCCTGGCGCTCGCCCTCGGCCTTTCGGTGACGCTGCTGTGGCTTGCGGCGGCAGCCGTGACGGCGCACCGCCTAGGCGGGCAGATGGAAGAGGTGTTCGACGATGGGCTGAAGGCCACAGCGCAGCGCATTTTGCCGATTGCCCGGCACGACCTGCGCGAAGGCCATCAAAACCGCGATGCGACTGACCACGACGACAATGTTGAGGACGACGACGGTGATGCACGCCTCGGCCGAGAGGCACGCTACGGCGAAGACGTAAGCTTCATCGTGCGTGATCAAAACGGGCAGGTGCTGCTCGGTTCGAAGGGTGCTGATGCCTCAAGCTTCCCGCCGTTCACGAAGCGAGGCTTTCTTCGAACCGAAACGCACCAGCTCTATTACGATGCGAGCTTCGACGGCAACCTGACAATTGCCGTTGCCGAACCGCTCGACCATCGCACGGAATTGTCACGCAAGATGCTGCTGGGTCTCGTCCTGCCGCTGATCGTCGTGATCCCTCTCAGCCTGCTCGCAATCTATCTCGCGGTGCGCCGCTCCTTGCGCCCGGTGCGCGCACTCAAGCAGGAACTGGCCAATCGCGGCGCGCAGGATTTGTCGCCCGTCACCGACAGTGGCCTGCCAACCGAGCTTCTTCCGATTTCGGCAGGTGTCAACCAGCTTCTCGACCGCCTGACAGCGGCGTTCCACGCCGAGCGCGCATTTGCTGCGAATGCCGCGCACGAGCTTCGTACGCCGGTGGCCGGCGCAATCGCGCAGGCGCAACGCATTCGCTCTGAAACCAAGGAAAAGCTGACGAGCCAGCGGGCGACGGAGATCGAGACTACGCTGAAGCGGTTGATGCGCATATCGGAAAAACTGATGCAGCTTGCTCGTGCCGAGGGTGGACGTCTGCAAAGTGACGAGCCTTCCGATCTCAGAACCGTCCTGCAGATGGTCCTTCAGGATTTTGCCCGGGCCGGAGAGGGACGAGTCTCGTTGACAGTGCCGATGGTGCCGGTGCTTTCGATGCTGGATCCGGACGCAGTCGGCATTCTCTGCCGCAATCTGGTTGAGAACGCGCTGAAACACGGAGCGCAAGATGGAAAGGTCGAGGTTTCACTTCAGCGGGGCGGCCTGCTGATCGTTGCCAATGACGGCCCGACGCTGTCCCCCGATGCCATAAACAGACTGATGCAGCGCTTTGAGCGGGGGAATGTCAAAATCGGGGGAAGCGGTGTAGGGCTTGCCATTGTCACGGCCATCGCCGATCGCATCGGAGCCGATGTGAAGATGGTGTCTCCGCGAGTCGCGCGGAGCGAAGGTGTTCAGGTTGAAATAAACCTGCCTGTGGCTCACCCCTGACGCCGGTATGTCCCGCCCTCGCCATTGCGGACGCAGTATCTGCCGGCTCAACCTCGGTATATCGGCACCTTGCCGCTGGCAAAGCGACGTTAACCCGCCACCGAGATCGAACGCTTCGCCTCGGCTATCGATGGACTCCGGACGATGCGGTACCGTGCCTCTACAAGATTGTAGATTCCGAAAGCCGCCAAGCCAACGGCGACGGCGATGTACAGAAATGACCCGAGCGGAAGCTGGTGGAGCCATTCCAGAGCATCGCCCATACTGCCGGCCTGTCTGGGATCCACCCGGAAACCTGCATAGGCGAAAAGTATTCCTGTAACCGCGAAGACTACGCCGCGGGCGACCAGGCCGTAAATGCATACGAACGTCACGATACCCTTGTTGTCAGGGACCCGAAGGTAGCGCTCGAACTTCCTGGTGATGCCCTTCACAGCTGTCACGACGCCGCCGATGACAAAACCTACGCCTACGGCGATCGCAAGGTAGGAACCGAACGGCTGCGACATGATCCATCCCGCCAGGCCCTTCTCACCCGAACCCTCGCTGGCGCCCCCCGGGAAAAGAGCATTTCCAAGGGCATAGCCGGCAACTCCGAGGTAAGTGATGGCACTGCCGAAGAGGGCGGCCCGAATCGCCAATGCTTTTGCGTCCCTCCCGTGGCCGTCTGTATCCGCCAGCGATTGGGCAAGCCTCCAGGCAACAAATCCGAGAAGGCCGAGGCCGATCACTCCGACCCAGACGCGGCCGAGCGGCTGCCCAAGGAGCGTCGAAAGCGCCGATTTCGTCTCGGGCCGGCCGCCTGTCACGCCGGAGAAGAGGGCAAGCCCCGCTACAAGCAGAAAGACGATGCCGCGCGCCGCGTAGCCGCCTTTGGCAAGCATATCAAATCGAGATCCTTTGATCATCTGCGGTCCCTGTCTGTCGAAATGCGCGATGTTAACGCGCCAATCTCCCGAAAGTTTGCTGGGGCTGGCAAAGCTTTGCTGGATTGCAGACAACGGCACATCACTGGAATGGACCGGGCGCTCGCGGCCGGGCGTCAGACTGGACGTGGATACCGTCGCAGAACGAGGTGGCGCGGCTTGACAATGTGACGGGGTGCGTTGCATTTTCGCCACAATGCGTTGCTTAAAGGTCACGCAAGGGTTTAGGTATTTCGCTCCCGATCGAGTCGTTGCGCGCTGGCTTTCTGAGCCGGCGTTGCTTGGTTTCGATCGATGGCGAGGGCGGCAGGTGCCGCCTGAAGAGAGGCCGAATGACGCAGGATGGGGTATCGCCGGCGGCGGCGAGCGAGACGGTGACGACGGTGACCGATCGCCGCGCCCTTTTCGCCGTGCCCGGCCTGGTGCTTGCCGGCGGCGCGCTGCTCTGCGCGACGGCGACACTTTTCGTGCTGCTCGGCTTCACGCCGATCGCGCCGACTTCGCATGTCGTTATCACCTCGGTGATCGTCAATTCCTTCTTCGTCCTGACGCTGCTCGCCCTGATCGGCCGCGAGGTGGCACGGTTGCTCAAGGCGCGTACCCGCGGCCGGGCTGCCGCGCGCCTGCATATCCGCATCGTCGTGCTTTTTTCGATCGTCGCCATCACGCCGGCGATCCTCGTCGCCATCTTCGCCAGTATCACGCTGAATGCCGGCCTCGACCGCTGGTTCGCGCTGCGCACCCAGTCGATCGTCAGCTCGTCGCGCAATATCGGCCAGGCCTACATGATGGAGAACGCCAGCTACCTGCAGGGGCAGACGGTTTCCATGGCCAACGACCTGGAGCGCAACCGCGCGCTCTACAGCCTCGACAGGACGGGTTTCGCCGAATTGATGACGCGCCAGGCGAGGGGACGCGGCCTGCTCGGCGCCTTCCTCGTCGAGCGCGACGGTTCCGTGAACGTCCAGGCCGACATCGCCACCGAAAAGCCGCTGCCGGCCATTCCGCAGGATGCGCTGGAAAAGGCCGCTGCCGGCCAGCCGACGCTGATTCCGCCCGGCGTCACCAATCTCGTCGGCGCCATCATCAAGCTCGATGCCATCCAGGGCACCTTTCTCTATACCGTGCGCGCCGTCGATCCCAAGGTCATGGGCGCCATGCGCATGATGGAGGAGAACGCCACCGAATACCGCTCGATGGAGGCCAACCGCTTCTCGCTGCAGGTCGCCTTTGCCGTGCTTTACATCGGCTTTGCGCTGATCGTGCTTCTGGCGGCGATCTGGACTGCGATCGCCGTCGCCGACCGCATCGTCCGGCCGATCCGCCTGCTGATCACGGCGGCCGACAGCGTTGCATCGGGCAATATGGATATCGTCGTGCCGGTGCACGCGGTCGATGGCGATGTCGCCAATCTCTCGCGCACCTTCAACAAGATGATTTCGGAAATCCGCACCCAGCGCGATGAGATCCTCGAAGCCAAGGACGAGGTCGACGACCGCCGCCGCTTCATCGAAGCGGTGCTGTCGGGCGTCACCGCCGCCGTCATCGGCGTCGAGCAGGACCGCCGCATCGCCATCGTCAACAGTTCGGCCGAGACGCTGATGTCGCTGTCGGCCGACGAGATGCTCGGAAAGCAGCTGGCCGACATCGCGCCCGAGGTCGATCAGGTACTGAGCGAGGCGGCGGCGCGTCATCGCGGCGATTTCCGCAAGCAGATCGCGCTGGTGCGCGGTGGCACCGTGCGGACGCTGAGCGTGCAGGTCACCCGCGAGGAAGTGCGCGACATGAGCGAATCCTACGTGATCACGCTCGACGACATCACCGATCTCGTCATCGCCCAGCGCTCGACTGCCTGGGGCGACGTCGCAAGGCGCATCGCCCATGAGATCAAGAACCCGCTGACGCCGATCCAGCTGTCCGCCGAGCGCATCCAGCGCCGCTACGGCAAGCAGATCGACCAGGGCGACCGGACCGTCTTCGACCAGTGCACCGATACGATCATCCGCCAGGTCGGCGATATCGGCCGTATGGTCGATGAATTCTCCGCCTTCGCCCGCATGCCGAAGCCGACCAAGGAGCCGGGCGACCTGCGCGATATCTTGCGCGACGCGATCTTCCTGCGCGAGATGGGCAATCATCACGTCACCTTCGCGCAGGATTTCGGCGACCAGCCGCTGGAGGGCCTGTTCGACAGCCGCATGCTCGGCCAGGCTTTCGGCAATCTCATCAAGAATGCCGTCGAAGCAATCGAGGCCGTGCCGAGCGACGAACGGGACGAACGCAAGATTCTCGTCCGCGCCGCACTCGATACCAGCCGCGACCGCTTTACCGTCGACGTGATCGACAATGGTCGCGGCCTGCCGGTGGAGAACCGTCACAGCATTCTGGAGCCCTATATGACGATGCGCGAGAAGGGCACTGGCCTCGGCCTCGCCATCGTCAAGAAGATCATCGAGGAACATGGCGGGCAGCTCGAGCTGCATGATGCGCCCGCCGATTTTGACCGGGGAAGAGGGGCCATGATCCGCGTGCATCTGCCACGCCTGGATCCGTCGCCTGCTGCTCCCGCAGCCAATGACAAGGAAAGCGTTTATGGCCTCTGATATTCTCGTCGTCGATGACGAGCACGATATTCGCGAGATCGTTTCCGGCATTCTCTCGGACGAGGGGCACGAGACGCGCACCGCCCACGACAGCGACAGTGCGCTGGCGGCGATATCAGATCGCGTGCCGCGGCTGATCTTCCTTGATATCTGGATGCAGGGCAGCAAGCTCGACGGCCTGTCGCTGCTCGACGAGATCAAGACCCGCCATCCGGAACTGCCGGTCGTGATGATCTCGGGCCATGGCAACATCGAGACCGCCGTCTCGGCGATCAAGCGCGGCGCCTTCGATTTCATCGAGAAGCCCTTCAAGGCCGACCGGCTGATCCTGATCGCCGAACGCGCGCTGGAGAATTCCAAGCTGAAGCGCGAGGTCTCCGAGCTGAAGCGCCGCACCGGCGATGCGCTGGAGCTGATCGGCACCTCGGTCGCCGTTTCGCAGCTTCGCCAGACGATCGAGAAGGTGTCGCCGACCAACAGCCGCATCATGATCCTCGGCGCCTCGGGCTCCGGCAAGGAGTTGGTGGCGCGGATGATCCACAAGAAGTCGACCCGCGCTAACGGCCCCTTCGTTGCGCTGAACGCTGCCAACATCACGCCCGAACGCATGGAGGTGGCGCTGTTCGGCACCGAGGGCACGCCTGGCCAGGCGCGCAAGATCGGCGCGCTCGAGGAAGCCCATCGCGGCATCCTCTATCTCGACGAAGTCGGCGAAATGCCGCGCGAGACGCAGAACAAGATCCTGCGCGTGCTGGTCGATCAGCAGTTCGAGCGCGTCGGCGGCTCCAAGCGCGTCAAGGTCGATGTCCGCATCATCTCTTCGACCGCCTACAACCTCGAAAGCCGCATCGCCGAAGGCTGGTTCCGCGAGGATCTCTATCATCGCCTCGCCGTCGTGCCGGTGCGGGTGCCGGCGCTTGCCGAGCGGCGCGAGGACATTCCCTTCCTTGTCGACCAGCTGATGCGCCAGATCTCAGAGCAGGCCGGCATTCGTCCGCGCCGCATCGGCGACGACGCCATGGCGGTGCTGCAGGCGCATGATTGGCCGGGCAACATCCGTCAGCTGCGCAACAATATCGAGCGGCTGATGATCCTTGCCCGCACCGACGGGCCGGATGCGCCGATCACCGCCGACATGCTGCCGACCGATCTCGGCGACATGCTGCCGAAGGTTTCCGCCAAGAACGACTATCACATCATGACGCTGCCGTTGCGCGAAGCCCGCGAGATGTTCGAGAAGGATTATCTGATCGCCCAGATCAACCGTTTCGGCGGCAATATCTCGCGCACCGCGGAATTCGTCGGCATGGAGCGTTCGGCGCTGCATCGCAAGCTGAAGTCGCTCGGCGTCTGATCATGCTAAGGCGCGGCGTATGCCGCGCCGCATCCTTCCCATCCTGATTCTTAGAATACCAGGTTTCCCATGCCGAGAATTGCCTATGTGAATGGCCGCTACGTCAAGCATTCCGATGCCAGCGTCCATATCGAGGACCGCGGTTATCAGTTCGCCGACGGCGTCTACGAGGTCTGCGAGGTCCGACACGGCTACATCGTCGACCTGACGCGCCATCTGAACCGTCTCGACCGGTCGCTCGGCGAATTGCGCATCGCCTGGCCGATGGGCCGGGCGGCGCTGACCCAGGTCATTCGTCAGACGCTGCGCCGCAACCATGTCCGCAACGGGCTTTTCTACATGCAGGTGACGCGCGGTGTCGCCCGCCGCGATCATGTCTTCCCGGCCGAGGGCACGCCGCCGTCGCTTGTCATCACTGCCAAGAGCACAGATCCCAAAATCATTGCTGCCAAGAACGCCAACGGCATCAAGGCGATCACCCTTGCCGACAATCGCTGGGACCGCGTCGACATCAAATCCGTCGGCCTGTTGCCGAATGCCATGGCCCGTCAGCAAGCCAAGGAAGCCGGCGCCCAGGAGGCGATCTATGTCGATGGCGACGGCATGGTGAAGGAAGGGGCGGCGACCAATGTCTGGATCGTCGACCGGGACGGGACGCTGGTGACGCGGCCTGCCGAACACGGAATTCTGCGCGGCATTACCCGCACCACATTGATGGATGTTGCAGCCAAGCTCGGGTTGAAGATCACGGAGCGGAATTTCTCCGTTTCCGAGATGCTCGCAGCCCGCGAGGTCTTCCTGACTGCAGCCACAAGCATTTGTTTTCCGGTCGTTTCCGTCGATGGCCAGCCTATCGCCAACGGTCATCCGGGCAGTGTTTCGCAGAAAGTCCGCGAAGCCTTTTTCGACGTTGCGGAAAAGATTGCGATTTGATACCAAGATTTGCTGGACGGGTGGAATGAGGGTGCTGCCGGTCTTGCATGGTGAGGTTGATTGATATTCTACCGACCAGATCAGGTCGGCAATAAAGAAAGAAGCGGCGCGATGGCGGAACGTTCTCAGAATCTGCAGGACTTATTTCTCAATACTGTTCGCAAGCAAAAGATTTCCCTGACAATCTTTTTGATCAACGGCGTGAAACTCACGGGCGTTGTTACGTCTTTTGACAATTTCTGTGTTCTTCTTCGCCGTGACGGCCATTCGCAGCTCGTGTATAAACATGCGATCTCGACGATCATGCCGGGCCAGCCCATGCAGATGTTCGAGAGCGAAGAAGCAGCGTCCTAACAGGATCAGCCGTCATTTCGACACGCGATACCAAGAACGATTCGATCATCCCTGAAGCCGCCAAGCACAGGGACGACATGCGCGCGACTGTCGTCGTGCCGGTTCTGAAATCGCGCAGTCGCGGCGGCCAGTCCGAATCGGCCTCGACCCGCACGCCGGAAAGCCGGCTCGAAGAGGCGACGGGTCTTGCCCAGGCGATCGACCTCGATGTCGTCAACGGCTCGATCGTCCCGGTCAACGACCCGAGACCGGCCACATTGCTCGGCACCGGCAAGATCGAGGAGATCAAGGCGCTGCTCGACGAGCGCGATTCCGGTCTCGTCATCGTCGATCATCCGCTGACGCCGGTGCAGCAGCGCAATCTCGAGAAGGAATGGAACGCCAAGGTCATCGACCGGACGGGCCTCATCCTCGAAATCTTCGGCCGCCGCGCCTCCACCAAGGAAGGCACGCTGCAGGTCGACCTCGCCCATCTGAACTATCAAAAAGGCCGTCTGGTCCGAAGCTGGACCCACCTTGAACGCCAGCGCGGCGGCGGCGGCTTCATGGGCGGCCCCGGCGAAACCCAGATCGAAGCCGACCGGCGGCTGCTGCAGGATCGCATCATCAAGCTCGAACGCGAGCTGGAGCAGGTCGTGCGCACCCGCCAGCTCCACCGCGCCAAGCGCCGCAAGGTGCCGCACCCGATCGTAGCGCTCGTCGGTTATACCAATGCCGGCAAGTCGACGCTGTTCAACCGCATCACCGGCGCTGGCGTGCTGGCCGAAGACATGCTCTTTGCCACGCTCGACCCGACGCTGCGCCGCATGAAGCTGCCGCACGGCCGCACCGTCATCCTGTCCGACACCGTCGGCTTCATCTCCGACCTGCCGACCCATCTCGTCGCCGCCTTCCGGGCGACCTTGGAAGAGGTGCTGGAAGCCGATCTCATCCTGCATGTTCGCGACATGTCCGATGCCGACAACCAGGCGCAGAGCTCCGATGTCATGCGCATCCTGAACGACCTCGGCATCGACGAGGCCGAATCGGCCAAGCGGCTGATCGAGGTCTGGAACAAGATCGACCGGCTGGAGCCCGAGGTCCACGATACCATGGTGCAGAAAGCCGCCGGCGCCAGCAACGTCGTCGCGGTGTCGGCCGTCAGCGGCGAGGGCGTCGATACGCTGATGGAAGAAATCAGCCGCAGACTGTCGGGCGTGATGACCGAGGCAACGATCCGCCTTCCGGTCGACAAGCTGGCGCTGCTGCCCTGGCTTTACGATCATGCCATCGTCGACGGTCGTGAGGACAATGAGGACGGCTCGATCACCCTCGACCTGCGCCTCTCCGAAACCGAGGCAACCGAACTCGAGCGCCGCATCGGCAACGGACCGAAGCCTGATAAGGAAGATTGGGAGCGGTGAGCGAAATCAAGACTTCCTTCGGCCCCACTGCGGAGAAGGAAGATCTGGCAATGTTTCGCCACCGCAGGCCGGCTGGTCGGCGACAAGGCCAGCCGCACCCTCCGTCATGCTCGATCCAACCTACCCAATCAAAACAGCCCGTTCGATTGCCTTCGCCGCCTGCCAGATCTCCTCCATCCGCTCCAGCGTCGCGTCTTCCAACGTTTCGCCTTCTGCTTCAAGAACATGCTCTATATGACTGAAGCGACGACGGAATTTCGTATTGGTTCCGCGCACAGCCTGTTCCGGATCTGCCTTCACGTGCCGGCCGATATTGACGACGGCGAAGATCAGATCGCCGAGTTCGTCGCTGACCTTGGCCTGGTCGCCTTCCCGAAGTGCCGCCCGCAATTCGCCGATCTCCTCCTCGATCTTGTCGAGGATCGGTTCGGGCGCCGACCAGTCGAAACCGACCTTGGCGGCGCGTTCCTGCAGCTTCAGCGCTTCCGTCAAAGCCGGGAAGCTGCGCTGCACCGAACCGAGGAAGCCGCTCTTGAAGTCCTCGGTGATACCGCGCCGTGACCGGCGCTCGGCGCGCTCGCGTTTCTCCGCCTGCTTGATCTCGTCCCACTGCTTCTTCACTGCATCAGGCGTATCTGCCGCCGAGCGGGCAAAGACGTGCGGGTGGCGGCGGATCATCTTGGCGGTGATGGCGTTGACGACGTCGCCGAAGGAAAATTCGCCCGCCTCTTCGGCCATCCGCGCGTGGAAGACCACCTGAAGCAGCAGGTCGCCCAACTCGTCACAGAGATCGTCCATATCACCGCGTTCGATCGCATCGGAGACCTCATAGGCCTCTTCGATCGTATAGGGCTTGATGGTCTCGAAGTTCTGCTCGATGTCCCAGGGGCAGCCGGTTTCGGGATGGCGCAGCGCCGCCATGATCTCGATCAGCCGCGAAATATCTTTGGAAGGTTCCATGTTGCCTCAGTTGAGCGGAATGTCGTTGGCGCTCTTCGACGACTGGTAGGAGTTGGACAGCGCGTCATAGCGCGCCTTGATGCGGGCGGTCTGCGCCTTCAGCGCGTTTCTCAGCTGAGCCTCTTCGGTCTCGACGAGATCGGCGATGGCAAAGCTGTTCCAGAAGGCGTTTTGCCTGCGGTAGCCGCCGGGTTCAAGCCCGAAGACCTCCTTCAGGATCTTCAGGTCGTGCGGAATCGCGAAGGCATCGCGGGAATCCTCATGGCTGTAGAAATAGTAGAAATTGTCGAAGCCGGCCCAGGTGATCGCCGACATGCACATGGTGCAGGGTTCGTGTGTCGACAGGAAGATCAAATCCTTGGTCGGTGGCTTGTCGCCAAGCTCGTAGAAGCGCTTCAGCGTGTGCACCTCGCCATGCCAGAGCGGGTTCTCCAGCTCGTTGTTGGTCTCGGCGACGACAAGCGAAAGATCGGATTTCCTTAAGATCGCCGCACCGAACACCTTATTGCCAAGCGAAACGCCACGCTCCGTCAGCGGCAGGATATCGTCTTCCATGACCGAAAGCAGGCGGGAGGCAATGGTCGTATCAGGCATGAGGGCCCTCCAGTTTTCCTCAGTCTATCGCCTTGGCGGCGCGAGTGAAATGCGTCAAGCACCGGTGGACGTCTTTTGTCACAGGCTTTATACTGCACTGCAGCAAGCGGGCTTGAGATATGCGGCTTTTTGGCAGCACGGGTGACTTTTCTCAAATCATTGACGGCACGAGCAAAAGAATACCTGCTTGCTTGGGCTTTCGAATTTCTGTTCCTTCAATCCCTTGTCGATCAAGGGCATATTCCGGCAACTTCGAAGTGGATTGATGATGCCTCCCAAGACTGAACAGCTTTCGGTATTTCCCGCCTTCTTTCGCGTGGAAGGCCAGAAGACGGCTGTCTTCGGCAATGGCGACGAAGCTTTCGCCAAGGTGCGGCTGCTGCTCAACACACGGGCGCGGATTGTCGCCTATGCCGAGCGGCCGGAAGCCGATTACCACGCCTTCCTGATCGCCAACCGTATCGAAACCGTGCGCGCTGCCTTTTCCGCCGAACAGGTCGAGGCTTCGGCACTCGTCTTCGCCGCAACCGGCAATGACGCCGACGACCGCGATATCGTCGATGCTGCGCGTGCCGCCAGAATTCCGGCCAATGCCGTCGATCAGCCCGATTACTGCGATTTCTTCACGCCGGCGCTGGTCAATCGCGCCCCCGTTGCCGTCGCGATCGGCACCGAAGGGGCAGGGCCGGTTCTGGCGCAGATGATCCGTGCGCAGATCGATCAGCTTCTGTCGCCCTCGCTCGGCCGCCTCGCAGCATTGGCGACCAGCTATCGCAAGGCCGTTGAACAGCGGGTGCCCCGCGGTGTCTCCCGCCGTGTCTTCTGGCACCGCTTCTTTTCAGGCCCCGTTGCCGATGCTGTCGCCAATGGCAACCTGCCGCAGGCGCATCACGCGGCCGACGGGCTGTTGGGCGCGGTGGACAAGGTCGCAGGCCACGTCTGGCTGGTCGGCGCCGGTCCGGGTGCCGAGGATCTGCTGACGCTGCGTGCCCAGCGCGTGATGATGGAAGCCGATGTCATCGTTTATGACGCCCTCGTGCCGCAGGCGATCGTCGATATGGGGCGCCGCGATGCCGAGCGGCTTTCCGTCGGCAAACGCAAGGGCTGCCACTCGAAATCGCAAGAAGAAATCAACGACTTGCTGGTCGATCTCGGCAGCCAGGGCAAGCGCGTCGTCCGCCTGAAATCCGGCGATCCCCTGGTCTATGGCCGGGCAGGGGAAGAGATGGCCGCGCTGCGCGCTGCCGGCATCACCTATGAGGTCGTGCCCGGCATCACCTCGGCTTTCGCCGCCGCTGCCGATTTCGAGTTGCCGCTGACGCTGCGCGGCGTTGCCTCCTCGCTGGTCTTCACGACCGGCCATGATTTAACCGGCGACGTGCTGCCCGATTGGGCAAGCCTTGCCGTGTCCGGCGCGACGATTGCCGTCTATATGGGCCGCACGGTTGCAGCCTCCGTTGCCGAGCGGCTGATGCAGGCGGGCATTCCCGCTGAGACCACCGTTGCCGTCATCGAAAATGCCAGCCGCGGCGATCGCCGTCTGCTGCATGGCACGCTCGCTGATCTGCCCGATCTGCAGCACCGCGACGAATTGACAGGACCTGTCATGGTCATTATCGGCGATGCGGTCGCCGGCGCCAATTTCGAACTGTCCGAGCCCCTGGTGCGCGCAAACGCCCGGCTCGAGGAACTTGCAAGGAGCTGAATATGGGTGACAAGGTTCTGACCGCCAACCGGCTGACGGACGGCATTGCCGTCTGGCTGGATGCGAACGGGAAGTGGTCCACCTCGCTGCAGGAGGCGCTCGTTGCCCGTCACGCCGAAGCCGTTGCGGCGCTGGAGGCGATCGGCAAGAAATCCTATGCCGACAACGAGGTCGTTGACGTCGCCGTCGTCGACGTTCAGGAAACCAACGGCATTTTATGGCCGCTTCGCCTTCGCGAGCGCATCCGTGCTCAAGGGCCGACCATGGAATATGCCCCGGGCTACGCTCCGGCCGATCCCGAATTCATTGCAGTCTGAGGAAGACGATGTACCGTTACGACGAATTTGACCATGCCTTTGTCAGCGAGCGCGTCGAGCAGTTTCGCGATCAGGTTCAGCGCCGCCTTTCCGGCGAGCTCGCCGAGGACGCGTTCAAGCCGCTGCGTCTGATGAACGGCGTCTACCTGCAGCTGCACGCCTATATGCTGCGCATCGCCATTCCCTATGGCACGCTGAGCGCGCGCCAGCTGCGCATGCTTGCCCATATCGCCCGCACCTATGACCGCGGTTATGGCCACTTCACCACGCGCCAGAACCTGCAGTTCAACTGGCCGAAGCTGTCCGACATTCCCGATGCGCTCGCCGATCTTGCCAGCGTGGAGATGCATGCGCTGCAGACCTCGGGCAATTGCATCAGAAACGTTACGGCCGATCATTTCGCCGGTGCCGCCGCCGATGAGATCGCCGATCCGCGCCCCTACGCCGAGATCCTGCGCCAGTGGTCGTCGGTCCACCCGGAATTCTGCTTCCTGCCGCGCAAGTTCAAGATCGCCGTCACCGGCGCCGAGCGCGACCGCGCCGCGATCCAGGTCCATGATATCGGCCTGCACGTGAAGAGGAACGACAAGGGCGAGATCGGCTTTGCCGTCTATGTCGGCGGCGGCCAGGGCCGTACGCCGATGATCGCCAAGCTGATCCGCGACTTCCTGCCCGAGGAAGACCTGCTCTCCTACACCACGGCTATCGTGCGCGTGTACAATCTGCACGGCCGCCGCGACAACAAGTACAAGGCCCGTATCAAGATCCTGGTGCACGAAACCGGCGCCGAGGAACTGACGCGCCAGGTGGAAGCCGAATTCGCCGCGCTGAAGGATAGCGAGCTCAAGCTGCCGGAAAAGGATGTCCAGGCAATCGCTGCCTATTTCGCGCCGCCGGCTCTGCCCGAACGCGCCGAAGGCTGGGAAAACCTTGCCCGCTGGAAGAAGGCCGATGCCGGCTTCGCCCGCTGGGTGCAGCAGAACGTGCAGCCGCACAAAAACCCCGATTACGGCATGGTGACGATCTCGCTGAAGCCGATCGGCGGCATTCCGGGCGACGCCTCGGATGCGCAGATGGATGCGATCGCCGATCTCGCCGAGGAATATGGCTTCGACGAAATCCGCGTCAGCCATGAGCAGAACCTGATCCTGCCGCATGTGGCGCTGGCCGATCTCGAAGCCGTCTATCGCGGCCTCGTCACCATCAATCTGGCGGAAGCCAATGCCGGTCTGATCACCGATATCATCGCCTGTCCCGGGCTCGACTACTGCGCGCTCGCCAATGCGCGCTCCATTCCGCTGGCGCAGGAAATCTCCCGCCGCTTCGGCAATGCCGAGCGCCAGGCGGAGATCGGCGAGCTGAAGATCAAGATCTCCGGCTGCATCAATGCCTGCGGCCATCACCATGTCGGCCATATCGGCCTGCTCGGTGTCGAGAAGAAGGGCGCCGAACTCTACCAGATCACGCTCGGCGGCTCCGGTGACGAACATACCTCGATCGGCGAAATCATCGGCCGCGGCTTCGAGCCTGACCGGGTGACCGACGCGATCGAGACGATCGTCGACACCTATCTCGGCCTGCGACTCGATCATTCCGAGAACTTCCTCGCCGCCTATCGCCGCGTCGGACCGCAGCCTTTCAAGACCGCGCTCTACGGCTCGGCCGCCGAAGCGGCATAAGGAGGGGATGATGACGAAGATCTGGAGAGAAACCGGTTTTGTCGAAAACGATCCCTGGGTGATCGAAACCGACGAGGTGAAGGCGACCGAGGAGCAGAAGCCGCTGCTCGGTCTCGACGAATTGATCGCCAAGGCCGATGAAAGCAACGATGTCGGCCTCGGCGTGCTGATCAAGCCGGCCGACGATGTGCGCAGGCTCGAGCCCTATCTCGATCGCCTCGAAATCGTCGCCGTCGCCTTTCCGGCGTTCAACGACGGCCGCGCCTTTAGCCACGCCTCGCTGCTGCGCCAGCGCTTGGGTTATACCAGCGAGCTGCGTGCCGTCGGCGACGTACTGATCGATCAGGTGCCGCTGATGCTGCGCGTCGGCATCGACAGCTTTGCCGTCACCAACGCCACGGCGCTGAAGCGGCTTTCCGAAAACCGTCTTCCCGCCATTCCCCATCATTATCAGCCAGCGGTGCGTGACGCCGACGCCGGCAAGGGCTATAGTTGGCGCCGTCAGGCGAAGCCGGCCGCATAAGCGGACGGTCCGCCTTTTTACGATGGCGGAACAGTAGCATGAAGACATTCGAAGTGGCGGTGATCGGTGGCGGGCTCGCCGGCATGATCGCCGCAATCGCGCTCGCGCGCGGCGGTCGCGATGTGGCGCTTGTCGCTCCTCTCGCTCCGAAGGAAGACCGGCGCACCACGGCGCTGATGGACCAGTCGATCCGCTTCCTCGACCGGCTGACGCTCTGGGAAAAGCTTCGGCCGGCAACCGCTCCTCTCACCAGCATGCGCATCGTCGACGGCACCGACCGGCTGCTGCGCGCGCCGACGACCACCTTCCGCGCCGCCGACGTCGGCCTGAATGCCTTCGGCTACAATTTCCCCAACAAGGCCCTGACCGACATCCTCGAGGCGGCTATATCAGGCGAGGGCAATATCACTCGCTTCTCCGACATGGCCGAATCGATCGAAATATCAAGCGATACAGTCTCGATCACACTTGCCGGCGGCGAGACCTTGTCGGCCGACTTTGCCGTCGGCGCCGATGGCCGCGGCTCGAAGCTGCGCGAAACCGCTGGCATCGGCGTGCGCAACTGGTCCTATCCGCAATCGGCCATGGTGCTGAATTTCGCCCATTCGCTGCCGCACCAGAACATCTCGACCGAATTCCACACCAAGCACGGCCCCTTCACCCAGGTGCCGCTGCCAGGAGGCCGCTCCAGCCTCGTCTGGGTGCAGGATCCCGCAGAAGCGGCAAGCCGCGCGGAATTGCCGCTTGCCGAACTCGGGGCTATTGTCGAGGCGCGCATGCAATCCATGCTCGGCAAGATTGATGTCGAGGAGGGCGTCCAGGTCTGGCCTCTCTCCGGCATGATGGCGCATCGTTTCGGCAAGGGACGTATCGCGCTGATCGGCGAGGCCGCCCATGTCTTCCCGCCGATCGGGGCGCAGGGGCTGAATCTCAGCCTGCGTGATATTATGGCGCTCGCCGATATCCTCTGCGACAGGGCGGAACTGCCGGTACCGGCCGATGCCGGCGACAGCTTCGACCGCAGGCGCCGTGCCGACATCATGACGCGCACGGCCAGCGTCGATCTCCTCAACCGCTCGCTGCTCTCGGATTTCCTGCCCGTCCAGATGCTGCGCGCCGCCGGCCTGCATATTCTCTCGGCCATTCCGCCGCTGCGCAACATCGTCATGCGCGAAGGCATCGAGCCCGGCCGCGGCTTCCGGGATATTCCGGATGCTCTACGGGAAAAGCTGAAGCGGAAGAAGGCCTGAGCGGATCACGATCAGCCAGAGCGAAACAGTCACCACCGATAGCACTGTCGTGATCAGGATCGTCGCCGAGGCGCGCTCCTGCCAGACGCCGTATTGCTGGCCGATGACGAAGACGTTGGTCGCCGTCGGCAGGCAGGCAAGCAGCACGGCCGCCTGGATCCACACCGGCTCGAAACCACCAGCCGCCGTCAGTGCGACGAAAACCGCGATCGGATGCAGGATCAGCTTTGCCGGCACGATATAGGAGATCTCCGCCGGGATCCGCTTCAGCGGCCGGAGCGCCAGCGTCACGCCCATGGCAAAGAGCGCGCAGGGCGCCGCCGCCTGGGCGAGATAATCGACGAGGCGCTGAAAGGCCAGCGGCTGGTCGATATCAAGGGCGGCCACAGCAAAGCCTGCCGCCGTCGACAGGATGAAGGGATGCAGCGCCACCTTCCGCACGATATCGGCGGCGAGTTGGCCGGCCGAACGCTTGTCGTCGCCGGCCGCCGCCATCAGCGCCGGCGCGACGATGAAATGCAGCGCGTTCTCGAAGCAGATGATCAGCGCCACCGGCACGGCGGCACCTTCGCCGAGCGCCAGGAGCGCCAGGCCCGGCCCCATATAGCCGATATTACCGTAAGCGCCGGCAAAGGACTGGATGGTGCAATCGGCGAGCGAATTGCCGCGCAGGATGCGGCCGATGGCGAACAGCAGGATGAAGACCGCATAGGTCGCCGCAATATCGGTGACGATGAAATCGACGCGCGTCAGCTCCTCGATCGGCGTGCGTGAGACCAGCTTGAAGAACAGAGCGGGCAGGGCGGCGTAGATGATAAAGGTGTTCAGCCATCCCAACGCTTCGGCTGGCTGTTTGGTCGCCTTGGCGGCGATGTAGCCGATCAGGATCAGGCCGAAGAACGGCAATAGCAGGCTGACGATATCGGCCAAGAGGTCTTCCAGTGCGCGGGGATGATCGGCGGGTCAGGATCTGACATAAGCAATTCCAGCAAAAGTGTGTAGCGGTTTTGCGTCCGGAATTGCGTAAACTAAATCGATAGAGCGTGTACTCATTGAGTACACGCTCTACGACCAACCGAACAACCGATCAGTAGTCCCAGAAGGCCGCTACCCAGCGAAAGGCGTCGCCGTCGACCGCCACCCGGCCGACGGAGGGGAACGGCAGGTGAGTGGCCACCAGTTGCTCGCCAGTCTCCGCCAACTCCCGCAGAAGGCGGACCCGAACGCGCGCCGCCTCCTCGGGGTCGTGTTCGAAGCCGTTGAACCAGTCCGGATGTTCAAACCCGACCGCGAACACGGCGTCGCCGGCAAACATCAGCCGGTCGCCGCCGGACGCCAGGCGGATCACGCTGTGCCCGGGCGTGTGGCCGCCGGTGCGATGGACGACCACGCCCGGCGCCACCTCGTACTCATCATCGAACAGCCTGAGATGGCTGCGATACTCCTTCGCGAACCGCTTGGCGGTCGCCCGAAGCGCGTCCGGGAACCCCGGCGGCATGGAGACCCGGGAGAAATCGGGCGCCTCCCAGAACTTGACCTCGGCCGCCGCCACGTGGATCCGCAGGTCCGGACGCAGTTGGTCCTTCACCCCGTCCACGAGCAGTCCGCCAATGTGGTCCATGTGCATGTGGGTCAGGACCACGTCGGTCACCGACGCAAGATCGATGCCGGCGGCCTCCAGTCGCTTGATCAGTTGCCCGGCCCGCGGCAGGTGCAAGTCCGGGTCGAGCCCCAGCCCGGCGTCGAGGAGTATGGTCTGGTCGCCGCTGCGCACCACGACCACGTTCAGCGCCCAATCCAAAGCGTCCGGCGGCAGGAACATGTCTTTCAGCCAGGCCGCTCGGACGGCGGGATCGATGTTGTGTCCCAGCATCGCGGTTGGGAGCGGTAGCACGCCATCGCTGATCACCAGCACCTCAATCTCGCCGACCTGCACCGCGTAGCGCGACGGAACCAATTCGTCGAGCCGAGGTCTGCCGGTGGGTGCGGTGTTTTCCAGGCTCATCTTTGTCTCAAGGTTCATGTTCGTCTCCTTCTGACCGCCGCCTCAAACACGGCATCGACGACGCTACATGGAGGCGTGTTTGCGATCGATTGGGTCGAGGGATAAGGGCGGGTGGGGCCGAGGGACAGGGCAAGCCATACCACCGAATAGGTGCGGGCCTCGCTTCTTACTGCCGGCGGTGTGCTCGACGAGCGCGGAGTCGATCAGATCAGCGAACGCGGCAAGCCTGTGAATGGGCCGCCACAAATGCCTGGCTCTAGCCAGGGGCGACGGTCACGATCCCTCGTCCGGTATGTTCAAGACGTCTCCGCACGCCTTGCAATGAACGGCGTCGGCGTCATGGCGCTGGAGGCCGCATCGGTGACAGGCAAAGGTCACCTTGTGAGGCCGGACGACTGCCTGAGCAAGCCTGACGAATAGGGAGATGCCGACGATCATGGTCACCACGGAAGTGAGCTTGCCCAGCGTTCCCGGAAGCGTGATGTCTCCAAATCCCGTCGTCGTCACCGTCGCGACCGTGAAATATAGCGCATCGACGAATCCTTCGCCTCCCTCCCTGTTGTAGAAGAAGGACGTATAGACGAACCCGGTTGCCATGAAGAGGAACACAAGGAAATTGATCACCGCCCGGACGACGTCGAGAAGGTGTAAATAGCCGGCCTTGCGCAGCAAATCCTTGAGCAGCGGACTCGTGCCGATCGCCCAGAACCGCATGATCCGCAGGAATGCGAAATTGAAGAGCAGGTCCGGCAGCAACAGCGTGGCCAGCACCACGAAGTCGATCCAGGTCATTGGCCGCCGAATCCACTCGCGCACGGAGGCTGCGGCGATCGCCCGGCCGACCATCTCGGCGGCGATCCACACTGCTATCGCATAGTCGATAATCAGATAGGACGGACCGGATCGCAGGTACGGGCCGAGCAGGAAGAAGGCGAGAATGGCAACGTCAATGGCAGCAAATACCAGCCGAAAGGCGACCGCCTGTCTGCCGTCGGCCCTATCGAGCCTTCGCAGCACCTGGCGGAGCGAATTCTGCTGAGAGCCGTCGCCGGATTCGAAGATTTTCATCCAGGGAATGTAGATCCCTCATCGGCGTCCGCAAGTCGCCGAAAAGATCCTTGTCGGGGGAAATCGTTGTTCTCGTCTGGACAAGGTTTGCGCTGCAGGTTCCGCCTCGCCTCAGGCGACGGACCATCCGCCGTCCACCAGCAGGTTCGCGCCGGTGATCAGGCTCGCAGCCGGTGATGCCAGGAAGACGACGGCACCCACCACATCATCGGTTTCGCCGATTCGGCCGAGCGGAATGTGATCGAGCGTCGCCTTGCGATTGTCGGCATCGGACAGAAAAGGTGCTGTGCCATCCGTGTGGATGAACGTTGGCGATACGGTGTTTACGGTGACATTATAGGCTGCCCATTCGGCGGCAAGGCAGCGGGTGAGGTGATTGATTGCCGCCTTGCTCATGCAATAGATTGCCTCGCCGCGCAGTGCCACGGTACCGGCCTGTGAACTGATGTTGATGATCCGGCCCCCATTGCGCTTGATCATCTGGCGGCCCACAGCCTGCGTCATCAGAAAGGTGCCCTTGATGTTGACATCGAGTATCTCGTCAAGGTCCTTCTCCTCGACGAGTTCTGCGAGATTGCCCGGAGCCACGCCGACATTGTTGACGAGGACGTCTATCCGACCGAATGTAGCAAGCGCCGCGTCGACGGCCTGCGCGATATGGGCCTTGTTGGGAATGTCCAGTTCAACAGGGAGAACTCTTCGTCCCGTGCCTTCGAGTTCGGCAACCAGGCCCGCCGACGCTGCGACATCGCGGACCCCTAAAACAATATCGGAACCTGCTGCGGCACAGGCAAGTGCGCAAGCTCGACCGATGCCACGGCTCGCTCCCGTGACCAAAGTCACCTTGCCCTCAAGGCTGAAGTCCGGCGCATTCTTCTGCATCATCATGCCTCCCTCGATGAAATCAATTTATGACAGCGTCGGCGTGCGGATGCCAGATATTCTCAGCGTGCCGAGGGGCGTCCCCTTGACCAATGGGCGATCCCGCAACGTGGGACACTTTCCCCGATGGGCCCCCGCAAAAATCCGCATTGCCCGCCGGATCCTGCACACGACGACCGACGGCGCGGGAGGAAGCGACGAAGCCGATCTCGCGGCGGCTTCCGATACCGCCACCCACACGACCTGGAAAATCGGTATCCGGTGGCCTAGCCGATCTGCATCAGGACCGGAAAGGTCTGCTGGAACCAGATCGCCACATTGCTGACCCATCCGAACAGGAAGGCGAGGCCGGTAAGCACCAGGAAGAGACCCATCACCTTTTCCACCGTGCCGAGATGGCGGCGGAAGCGCGACAGGAAGCGCATGAAGGCGCCGGAAAAGCCGGCGGCGATCCAGAAGGGGATGGCAAGGCCGAGCGAATAGATGGCGAGTAGCCCGGCGCCGGAGCCGACCGTCTCGCGCGAGGCGGCAACGCCGAGGATGGCGCCGAGCACCGGCCCGATGCAGGGCGTCCAGCCGAAGGCGAAGGCAAGGCCCATGATATAGGCGCCCGTCAGCGTCGCCGGCTTGCCGCCGCCTTGGAAGCGCGCCTCGCGGGTCAGCAGCCCGATTCGGAAGAGGCCGAGAAAGTTCAGCCCCATGACAATGATGATCAGCCCGCCGATCTTCGACAGGAGGTCGAGATGCTGGCGAAGCGCCATGCCGATGCTGGAAGCGCCGGCGCCGAGCGCCACGAAGACGGTGGCAAAGCCGAGCGTGAAGAAGAGTGCGGAGAAGAAAACGCCGCGCCTGACACCGGGCGCGACCACAACCGCACCGCCGCCGCGGAACTGCTCGACGGAGATGCCGGCCATATAGCAGAGATAGGGTGGGACGAGGGGAAGCACGCAGGGCGACAGAAAGGAAAGCGCCCCGGCAATCAGCGCGCTCCACAGGGAAATATCGGCAATCGACACGCATTCTCTCCGGCTGCAATCTGCGTGATGTTCCTAGCTTTGCAGGCCCGGGATTGCCAATCACCTTTTTGCGCGCGCAAGAAATCTGTCTTTGCACGCGAGACATTCGTCTTGCACCGGCAAGAAATGTGCCGACCGTCGGAAAAAGGCAAATTTTTCGGTTGACCGCAATGGGTCACCTGCCTATGTTCCGCCCACTTCCAGCCGGGGTGGTCACACCCGCGGAGAGGGAGAGCGTAGCTCAGCCGGTAGAGCAACTGACTTTTAATCAGTAGGTCTCGGGTTCGAACCCCGACGCTCTCACCATAAATATTTCATGATCAATATGTTAGCGAAACTGCCAGCTGTTTTGACTGGTGTGACGCGATGCTGCCACGGAGCTGACTCTCTGAAAGCCAACCGGAATGGACAAGCCTCTCTGATCAATCCGGCGCCACCGTTGCGGCCAGGACCGCCTTAAACGCGGATACAGCGCCGCAGACGCGCAACGACTTTCACTGCAGATCGATCGGCGTTCCGGATCATTGCCGGTGCGCTCCGGCCTCATTTAACGGGGTCACGATGGACTTTGTTGTCCTTTAAGGAAAGGGATTCCGCTTTCGGATTTCCTCGCCGATTCTCTTTATTCTGGTGACTTTGTTCGCAGTTTGATGTGAACGGAGGGCGGGCTCCGGCCCGCCCCAGCCTCTGTCATGTGACGCGACGGCTTACGAAATCAGCTAGAACTCAGGAACCAACTTCCGCCGCGGTCCGTTTTCTTCTCATCAGCAAAGAGGAGAAATCGACCATGGATTGGAATCGGATCGAAGGAAACTGGAAGCAGGCGAAGGGCAAGATCAAGGAGCAGTGGGGCAAACTCACCGACGATGATCTCGATCAGATCGCCGGCAAGCGCGACCAGCTGGAAGGCAAGATCCAGGAGCGGTATGGCATCGAAAAGGACCGTATCAAACGCGACATCGATGATTGGACCGGTCGCCAGACTTGGTAGTGCCTGAACAAAAACCCGGCGAAAGCCGGGTTTTTGCCGAAGGAGCTACGGCGATCAAGGGCTCTCGGATGTCACGAACCACCGAAAGCCAAGAGAAGTACGCCGATTGCGATGACCGCTAGCGCTGGCCAGTTTTGGGATATCCCGAGGAATCTGAGGCCTTGGCGTCGTGGTTCCAGCGTGGTGCTGCCTTGCGGCAGCATTTGATGCGGATTACTCGGTTTTCGACGAAGCGCCGACGTAAAGAGAAAAAGAAGTCCGCCGATGATGAGAGCGGCTCCGATCAGGATTGCCCACATGGTGACCTCCATAGAAACCAGGGTCTTGGGGTAAACCAGATCCGGACCTGATCGTTCCGTGAGTAGCTCCTCGCGTGAACAACCTCCACGGAAAGATTGACGCAAGCTCGCCGGAACCAAAACAGCTCGCAGTGAATTTGACCGCTGAGCAATCTTGGAGATCCTGATGGACAAGACACCGAAGACGGCCATCCGCGGAATGATGCTGTACGTCATCGCTCTTCTCGTCTTGGGCATTCTGGCCGGCGCCGCCTACACGATCTATGGCCATCCCGCCGATCCGTCTGAGCGACCGGCAGCCGATACGATTCCGGAAAAAGCCACGGCTCCGCAGTGAGATGCGCCGTACCAGCTCATGGATTGATCGCCGTGGGAATGATGACCGGGAAAGGTGCTTGCCAGATCCGGCGCGCACCCGGTCAGGTCGTGTTGAAAGGCCCGCGCTCCCCGGCAAAAGATCCGCAAGTGGCGACCAACATGGCTTTGGAAAGCAAGCCGGAAATCCTGTCGCAAGTCGTTCCAACCAGTCAGAAGATAATATTATAGGGAGAACAACCTGCGACAGAGAAAATCGGCACCTGGGTGGGATCATTTGGATTGCGAAGAAGCCGCCTGTCCGAGGCTTTGAGATATTGCATTGGGACACCAGGCCAAGGGGAGTTTGCGGATGAAAGAACATGTCGTCGTGATATCGGGAGCAGGTCCGACAGGCCTGATGCTGGCAGGCGAGTTGGCCTTGGCAGGCGTCGACGTGGCGATCGTCGAACGCCGTCCCAACCAGGAGCTTGCCGGTATGCGGGCCGGCGGTCTAAGTGCGCGCACGCTCGAGCTTCTCGATCAGCGTGGGATCGTCGACCGGTTTCTCGCCGAAGGCCAGATCGCCCAGGTTACCGGATTTGCGGTCACGCGTCTGGATATCAGCGATTTTCCGACCCGGCACAATTACGGGCTGGCGCTGCGGCAGAAGCATATCGAGCGCATTCTGGCCGGCTGGGTCGAGGAGCTGGCGGTGCCGATCTATCGCGGCCGTGACGTGACGGGTTTTGCTGAGGACGATATCGGCGTCACCATCGAACTCTCCGGCGGCGCCTCGGTCAGGGCAGGTTATCTCGTCGGCTGCGATGGTGGCCGCAGTCTGATTCGCAAGATTGCCGGCATAGAATTTCCAGGATGGGATGCGACGACCAGCCACATTCTCGGCGAAGCCGAGATGGAGGAGGAGCCGCCATTGGGCATCCATCGCACGGCCCTAGGCATGCATGCCTTCGGCCGGGAGGAATATGAAATTCGCGACGGCAAGGTCGTCTTTGCCAGTGAAGGCCCGATCAATGTCATGGTAACGGAAAAGACGGTCGGCGGCACGGGCGAACCGACGCTCAGCGATCTCAAGGAAGCCCTGATTGCCGCATGCGGGACAGATTATGGCATCCATAGCCTCAAGTGGATTTCCAGATTCACCGACATGTCGCGCCAGGCGGCGGCATACCGCAAGGGCAGGGTGTTCCTGGCCGGCGATGCCGCTCATGTGCATTCTCCGGTGGGCGGACAGGGCCTCAATACCGGTGTGCAGGATGCCGTCAATCTCGGTTGGAAGCTGGCCCAGGTGGTGAAAGGAATGTCGCCTGAAGCCCTGCTCGATACTTACCACGCCGAACGGCATCCGGTGGCCGCCCGGGTGTTGCGGGCGACGATGGCGCAGGTCGCGTTGCAACGGACGGACGATCGAACGGAAGCCTTGCGTGAGATGATAACGGAGCTCCTAGGCATGGAGGAGCCTCGCAAAAGGATCGCGGCCGAGATGTCCGGACTGGCGATTCATTACGATCTCGGCAAAGGCCATCCGCTGCTCGGCCGCCGCATGCCTGACCTTGAGCTCACCACGCCGGATGGTCCTTTGCGTCTCTTTACGCTCCTCCATAATGCACGGCCAGCGCTCGTGAATTTCGGCGCACCCGGCAGCGTCGACATCACGCCGTGGTCGGACCGCGTCACCTTGGTCGATGCCCGATATGACGGTCCATGGGAACTGCCTGCACTAGGCATTGTTTCCGCGCCGGCCGCGGTGTTGATCCGGCCCGATGGCTACGTGGCGTGGGTGGGTGACGGGACGCAGGATGGTCTGCAAGATGCGATGAATAGCTGGTTCGGACCAGCCGGCTAAGGACCGAGAATTCGTGAGCTGTTGGCCTATGCGGCGAGCGAAATCGAACCGCAATCCAAAATCGTCTCGGGCTCGGGCATCGGTTTGCCGCGGCGTTCCCAGGTGCGACGGCTGATGCCGAAAGCTTCCCAGGGGCGCGCTTGGCTAAGGGCGTTGGCAAGATAGTCAGCTCTGGGCGGCGCGCCTGCCGCACGCCGTCGCTCTTCTTTTCGGGCTCGGTCCCGCTGCCGCCGCCTTTCGTTTTGAAGTTTTGTTCTTTTCCGCTTCGGCACATCGAATGCACCAATGGTGCGAATGTCGAGCGCGCTCCGCTCTGAGTAACTCAGATGCAGGGCATGACCGAGAGCGTCGGCGGACAACGAGGAAAAACGCACCTTTGTCCGCTCGTAGATGATGTCCTCTATATCGGCTTTTCCAGCCCATGGAAGCCAGCGCGCCGACCAGCCAAGCACCACGTCGACGAACTCTTGCCTGAATTCGACGAACGCGAGGCTGGCGATCACCTCGACGTAGATCAATGCGTCATCCGCCTCCGGCACGATGTCGCCGTGACGATGCCTGATCAGTTTTTCGATCTCGCGCACCCGGCCCCGGAAATGGTTCCAGCGGCTGACCCGCATGCGTCGCTGTACGACCTTGTATCCCAGCAGGCAGTCGCCGAGCTTGATGGTCGTAACATCCCGAGCAAGGCCATCCCGTTGATCCGCCCTTGCAGCCCGTTTCTCCGATTGAGCCGCTTCATCTGCGCCAATAAGACGATCCATCGAGTTCCCCTTGCGATCTGCCTCGGAGGCCGAAACGACGGATTGTAAAGGAAGTCGAAGGGGGTGATATGCACTCTTTACTCGGCATTCTGTGGACTGTTGAAGAAACGGCGGCCGTTCGATGACCTCGACGCTTCCTAATTAAATGCAAAAGACATTGCAGTTGCACTCGGCGGAATCGCCGGGCGGAGAAAGCGCGGTCGAGCCGCCATGTTTACATCAGCGACGATCAGCGAAAGCCGAAGAAACTCAAAATCGCGAGTACGATAACGACAGCGCCGACAAGCCAGATCAAATTGTTCATGGGGAACCGTTCTCCTGTTAAATCGAGCCAACCGTGACCCGATGACGTAATGCGGGGCGGGGCTTGCGGTTCCCTAACCATTCCGATTGCTGCAGCGCGCCTTCTCTCGCGACGCAGTCGTTCAACGGCTGTTTTCTTGCAAAGCGGGGTTCAGCAGCTGCTTGCGCCTCGGCGGTTAGACAATCTCAGCAGCGAAGCGTTGAACGAATGTCGGCCGTCTGTGCTTCAATAGCTGCACGAGCGCGCATTGCCGGGTCTGAATCCACCCGCGCAGGCAGGGTTTATCGAGCTATCGCGTTGATATTGAAAATCCTGGTTGTCGGGCCTTGCCGTCGACGTGCAGGCAGAAGTAATCGTGGATGTACCGAGCAGCGCTGCGGCGGCTACAAATGAAAGAAATCGGTTCATTTGAACTTCTCCTTGCGAGATTGTCATGGTCGCAACCTATTATGCCAATACGAGCCTATACGAAAACTTCCGGCCGGCTTGATCACGCTCACTTGATCTGAAGCATTCGTTACATTGATCAATCGATCTCACTTCGTGATGCGTCGAGGCTCGATTGATGTTCAAATCTATTCTTCTTTAATCTAATCGGGCTATTCTGCCATTATGGAAGTAGTTTCAATGGCGTTTTGAGCGTGACGTAACCAATTTTGACTTGAATTAAACACGTTTTTTCAGTAAATTTATAGCATAAAAAGTATTATAAATGGGAGGATACTATGTCTTCAACTCGGTTTGACCCGGTTTTGCTTCATCGCAAGCATTTCATCGATGAAATCACGTGCCTCGATGAAATCCTGGATTTCCTGGACGAATGGCCGGAGGACAAACGAGGTTTGGCATATGACACGCTGTTGAAGGCGTGCAGGGATACGGCCAGCGGCCGTTTCCCGCTGAGCGCCACGCGCGAGAATTTTCGGCGTTTTCTGAAAATGTCGGGCGTGCTGGCAAACGTCGAGGCTGCCCCCAAATTCGAGCGGCTGATGAACGAGCGAACTGTCGGCAATGCTTAGCAAGATATAGGCTCGTCAACGGGCCTATCCCGCAGGCGAGGGCGCGCCGTAACATCAGTTGCGGCGCGTTCTGGTCTCGGTATTTACGGATCTGACCATCGCCTATTTCTTGGCCACAAAGCACCGCGACAAGCACCTGTAAGAGGCAGGCGGTTGTCGGTTCTCAGCAGACTTAGGCCGCGCCCGCACTGGCCCAGTCGCATCGGAAGGCCAGCACAGGCTTCGAAAACCCTTTGAGCCGTCGGCGCGTTGCGTGACCGAAAAGATCGGCGGCGCCATATTCCCGAAAAATATTCTCCGAGACGAGGATCTGGTCGCTGGAGGCTGCTGCGCAGAGACGCGCGGCAAGTTGCACGGTCGAGCCGAAAAGGTCATTGCTGTCCTCCACTGGTTCGCCGCAATCCAGTCCGATGCGGATATGAATCGGCTCGGCGTTTCCGCCGTTGTAACGATCGAATTCGCGCTGAATCGCCATGGCGCATTCCACCGCTGCAGCCGTCGTGGCAAAGGCCGCCATGATGCCGTCGCCGGTGTGCTTCACTTCCCGGCCTGAATTCTGGCTGAGGCACCGGCGCACGATTGCGTCATGAGCCCGGACCATTTCGGTCGCCATGCGGTCGCCGAGGCGTGATGTCATCGCGGTCGAGCCGACGATATCGGTAAACAGGATTGCCCGGTGGCCGGGATCCACGTCGACAGAGGATTGGCCGGGCGCCGGCTCAGGATCGTGAATGCGGCCGAGGAAAGCCTCGACGGCTGACAAGGCGACCTCGACGATCTCGTTGGCGACGAAGCCGTGCGCCTCGCGATGCACACATTGCGCGGTTTCCGCGTCCGGCGCATCCACCAGGCAAAAGGCGGTTCCGCGCCGCTGATCGAACCAGTAGGTGAGGAACTTGACGCCGTACCGATCCTGAATGTCGAGATCCATGCGATGCGCCCGGGCGACGTCGGCGGCTGACGTTCCCTCGAGATAGTGCCGGTCCATGAAGATAGGCATCGCGCGCTCCTCCCAGATCCGCCGCGTGAGAGATGGACGGCATTGTACGACCTCGAGGCAACTCCGTCCATCTATGGCACAGTCAAGGAATGATCATAAATGCTCTTTCTTCCAGAAAAACATGGCGTTGCTGTAAACAATTTGGAGTATAGAAAGGAGATGTTTGAGTTTTAATCAGTCAACCCTGGATGTGAACCCGATTTTTACCATAATTGATCGATTAGTGGCTGATCGCAGGACTCTGGCGGCCGTTCAGCAGGCTTCAGGCGTTTCATCTTCAAGGACGCCGGGAGAGCTGGCGGGCCGGGACACCGCAGGGCCGGGAGACTGAAGGGATGGAGAGACACGTCTGTTCCAACATCAAATCCGTGCAACACGCTTCGGCTGTACCTAGCCTGGCAACGGCACGCAAATTGCATCGCACTCATAAGCTCCACCGAAATTGGGAAAAGCTGTAGCAAAGTGAGACAGACGGCACATTTTCGACCGGTCGGCTTGGCCTCGATGGGGCTCGGTCATTATGCCGTTATCAACTCTGTGTGGGACGCCGCGCGTACGCTTTTGCACGACTGGCCCGTCGATGACGGCGAAGATTATCTCGAGGCCGTCAAGTCATGCCTGGATGCGATCATCGGCGATCTCCCGCCCGACGAAGTGCGGGCGGCATTCATCCGGGCGGCGCAGGAGGCGGGCATCGCCGTCATAGAGGCTGCGGACTGAATGTTGGCCGCGCCCAAGCCGCCAGCTTGATACGCCCGTCCCGAACCCGAAATCACCCAGCGCTTGACTTCTTCGGCCAAAGTTCTATTTTAGAACAAAACAGGAACATTGGAGATGATCATGACGCATACGGAACAGGTGATCGCCAACGCCCTTGCGCTTGTCGAAGCGTCCCGCGCAGCGCGCGAGCGGGATCAGTTGCGGCGTGCCGCCTGGCAGAAGAAGGTCGAACTCAGCCGGCCGCTGCCGCCATTGCCGCGTCCGGTTCAATTGCCGCTGGCGCTGAACTGATGCAGCCGGCAACGATCTTGGAACCCAATCGGGCAAGCACGAAACAGGCATTGTCCGACCGAGCTGGGCCTGATCAAGCCTCCTCGGATCAAGCTTGGCCCGATCAGGCTTGGGAAGTCGAGGCCGTGCTCGCCTGGCATGACGACAATCCTAAGGCGGCGATACGCTCGCTGCTCGACGACTGCAAACATCTCCGCCAGCAACTGGCGCTGGCGGAAAGCATGATGAGCCGCGGAATGGCCCGCGGTTGGACGCCGCGATACGAGCGCGACGCCCTCTGAAACGGAGGCGATCCGGAGCGCCAATCGGCCGCGTGACATGCGCCCGTTCCGAAAAACCCGCATAGGCGCACATATCCGGCTCGTCCGCGATCGCGGCGGTTTTCCCGCAGCCGGGGCTCCGCGCCGCCTGTTATCGGATCCGGCGATGACCCCGTGACTCTTTGAATTGGCGCCTATCCCGTCAGGCCGACATTCGCGAGATAGGCCTCCAGCGCCCACACATCCGCGGAGGCGACGATGGCGCCGACATAGCCGTCCGGACGCACGAGCACCCAGTCGCCCGCTGTGGGGGCATAGGCGTCACGGAAATGGCCGCCGTCGTCCATGAGGTCGCCGCGTCGGCCGATCCGGTGGATGTGCAGGCCTGTGCGCGGCGGCAAGGCGACTTGCACTTCATAACCGAGCAGCGTCCAGTGCGCGCCCTTGAACAGCTCGAACAGACGCACCGGCTGGCCGGCGGCGCCACGCATGGGCGCATCCGGCGCACGGTCGCCCGCAAGCAGGCCGCCATGTCGCTCCGGCTTTTCCAGCGCGAAGGAGGATTCGGGGTAGCCGATGTCGAGTTGATGGACCTCGCGGCCGCGCCGCATCTCGCCGCGTTTGAGAGCGTCGAGAAGACTGGTGGCGAGACCGAGCATCGTCGCTGCGACGGGGCGGCGCTCTTCCTCATAGCTGACGAGCAGCGCGTCGGGGGCGCCCGCTGCGACCGCCGCCAGTTTCCATCCGAGATTATAGGCGTCCTGAACGCTGGTATTGAGACCCTGTCCGCCGGTCGGCGGATGCGTATGGGCGGCATCGCCAACCAGGAAGACGCGGCCCAGCCGGTAGCGATCGGCAAGCCTTGCATTCATGTTGAAGGCCGAAGCCCAGGAGACCGACTGGACCTCGATGTCGTCGCGGCCGCTGCGCTCCTTGACCAGGGCGGACAAGCCTGCCGCGGAAAGATCGACCTCGCCTTCGAGCGGGATGGGTGCCTGGATCTGGAACAGATCCGTTCCGGCGAGCGGGCAAATCGCAATCTGCCGCTGCATGTCACCTTGGCCGAAGCGATGCCATGCGTCGCGATCCAGTCCGGTCAGCAGGACATCGGCGACGATGGCGCGCACGCCGAGCGTCTTGCCGGGAAAACCGATATCGAGCGCATGGCGCACGAAGCTGCGGCCGCCGTCGGCGCCAATCAGCCAGCGCACGCGGACGGTCTCTTCGCCGGATTGACCGCTGAGCCGCGCAGTCACGCCGGCCTCATCCTGTTCGAAGCCGATGAGTTCGCTGGCGAATTCGGGCCGGTGGCCAAGCTCGAGCAGGCGCCCGCGCATCACGCCTTCGGTGAGGAACTGCGGCACCATCAGCGGAAGATGATAGGGCTCGGCCGGCGTCGGCTCCTCACCCACCACGGCGTCGGATTCGCTGAAGCTGCCGTCATCGCGATATTCCCGCTGTCGGGGATAGGCGCCGCCGAGTGCGACGATCCGGTCGAGAATGCCGAGATCCTCGAAGACCTCCTGGGTTCGCGGCTGGATACCCTTGCCGCGGGAACCGCGGAACGGGTCGTTCAATTTCTCGATCAGGCGGAAGGATACGCCGCGCCGCGCGAGCTCGATCGCCAGCGTCAGGCCAGCCGCACCGGCGCCCGATATCAGCACGTCGACTGTCGAATTCTCTGTCATTGTTTTCTCCATATGTGTATTATGCACATAATAGGAGAATCGGCATGGCGTCAACAAAGAATGTGCAAAATACACATATAAGCGAGAAGCTGCGCGAGTTGCATGGAGCATTGATCGAGATCGTCAGCGTCATGAACCGCCCGCAGCGCGACGAGCAGATGGTCCGCGAGGCGGGCATTTCGCTCGATCGCGCCCTGTTTCCGCTGCTGGTCACGATAGAGCGGCTCGGTCCCATTGGGGTCGTCGAACTCGCCGACCGCGCCGGACGCGACTACACCACCGTCAGCCGCCAGGTCGCCAAGCTCGAAAGCCTCGATCTGGTGGAGCGCCGCGGCAGTGCCGCCGACCGGCGCGTGCGCGAGGCGGTCATCAGCCCCAAGGGCAAGGCAATGACCGATCGCATCGATGTCGCCCGCGAGAGGATCGGCCGCGCCATCTTCGAGACCTGGGACGAGCAGGACTTCAATGAACTCGTGCGGCTCATGCGGAAGTTTGCAAAGGATATCAGCGGCGATATCGGCAGCAGCGCGGGGGAAACGCTGGGCGAGGGCGGACCGCAACCGGGTTAACCTCGGAATCCTTGCTTGATGTGGCGGTGAATTCACCGGAGCCATTGCGCCGACGCGTCTGCAATGGTTTTGTAGCCTCCTGCAATCGCAACGCTTTCCGGTGATTCCCAATGTTCGATATTCTGTGGCGCGGCCTGTTGATCGGCGCCGGCGCAACCATCCTCATGGACCTCTGGGCGATCCTGCTCACCCAGTTCGGCCAGGCGGCGCCCAACTGGGCACCGGTCGGCCGATGGTTCTGGCACCTTCGCCGCGGCAAAGTCTTTCACGACAGCATCGCCGATGCCGAGCCCTATGCCAATGAACTGGCGCTCGGCTGGATCAGCCATTACGCCGTCGGCATTCTCTATGGGATGATCTTTGCCATCATCATGGGCTCGGCCTGGTTGGCGGCCCCGACATTTCTTCCCGCCTGGATCTTCGGCATCGTCACCGTCGGGGCAGGGTGGTTCTTGCTGCAACCGGGCCTCGGCATCGGCTGGGCCGCCTCCAAACACCCGACCCCGAACAAGGTCCGCTGCTTCAACCTGCTGGCTCATACGGTGTTTGCATTGGGGCTCTATGGGACTGCGCTGATTATTGGGTGAGCGCGGGGTCGGTTTGGTCCGGCCTAAGGGCTGCCCCTCACCCTAACCCTCTCCCCGTAAGGACGGGGAAAGGGGACGTGCCCTGCGAGAGCGAGGTGGGACGGATAGGTTGCGGCATGTCCCTTCGCCCCGCGAGCGGGGAGAAGGTGCCGGCAGGCGGATAAAGGGCAGGCGGCGATCATGGGGCGACGCAGAGCCCTTGCCAAAGGTCTCCCCAGACAGCCTCGCCTTACCGCGCCGCCCAGTTGGCGCCGCGGCGGAAGATGGTCTTCATCTGGGGCACGTCGAACTCCTTGGCCTGATGGCCGAGCGAGGAATAGAAGACGCGGCCCTTGCCGTATTTCCGTTTCCAGACGACCGGCATGACGACGCCGTCGATCCAGTAGGCGTGCTCGCCGGTGAATTTCGTCGTCGCCAGAACCTCGTTCGAGGGGTCGACATGCATATAATATTGCTCTGACGTATAAGGGAAATCGGCGATGCCTTCGACGAGAGGGTCGTCGGGTCGGGTGATGTTGACGGTATAGTCGATGATGTTGCCGGGGTGAGCCACCCACTGGCCGCCGATGATGAACTGATAGTCGACGGAATCGCGGAAGGCATCGCCCGCACCGCCATGATAGCCGGCAATGCCGACGCCGCTTTCGATCGCCGCGGCGAGGTTCTTCACCTCCTCCTTCTCGATCTTCGACATCGTCATGATCGGCACGACGAGGCTGAGATCATGGACGGAAGGATCGGCAAGCGCCTCGGTGCCGTGTTCGAGATAGACCTTGAAACCGTCTTCCTCAAGCATGGTCTTGATGATTTCGGCGCATTCCTGCGGCTCATGCCCGCTCCAGCCGCCCCAGACGATCAGTGCTTCACGCATAGTCTTTCCTCCTGAATCTTATTTCGCCAGTCGTCCGTCGACGATGGAATCGGACAAGGGGGCAGGGCGCTCCGTTGCCGTGGTGATCGCCACTGTCCGGCCGGTCGCGGCTGCGGTATGGAACGCTTCCATGACTTCGAGCACATGCAGCGCCAGATCGCCATTGGCCCGATGCGGCCGGTTGGAGCGGATCGCATGCGCCATGTCGGCGACGCCGAGCGAGCGATAATTGCCGTCGGCATAAGGCGCTGTGACCGGCTGGTCCTCGAACGAACCACCCTTCTTCAGATATTCCACCGGGCCGGCGAACTTGTTCGGATCGGGCACAAGAAGCGTGCCCTCGGTTCCGTAGATTTCGAGCGGCACATGCTTGTGGCCGGCGACATCGAAGCTCATGGCGATCTGGACGACGGCGCCGTTGGCAAAAGCCATCATGCCGGCAACATGGGTCGGCACATGCACGGGAATGCGCTCGCCATTGCGCGGTTCGCTTGATATCAGCCGTTCCGATCGCGGCGTCGTCGCAAAGCCTGCAACCTGCGCAACAGGTCCGAGAAGATTGACGAGATCGGTGATGTAATAGGGGCCCATGTCGAGCATCGGCCCGCCGCCGACTTCGTAAAAGAAGGCCGGGTTCGGATGCCAGCGCTCATGGCCCGGGCACATGAAGGTGGCCGAGCCGCCGACCGGCTGGCCGATGACGCCCTGGTCGATCAAGGCGCGGGCCGTCTGGTGGCCGCCGCCGAGGAAGGTGTCGGGAGCAGCGCCGATGCGCAGATTCCTGGCCTTGGCGGCCTCCGCCAATTTTTTCCCTTCCGCGAAATTAATCCCGAGCGGCTTTTCCGAATAGGTGTGCTTGCCGGCCTCGAGCGCCTGCAACGCCACCGCAACATGGGCCTTCGGGATCGTCAGGTTGACGATGATCTCGACCTTGGGATCGGCGAAAAGCTCCTCGACCGATTTGACGGGAACGTCGAATTCCGCAGCTTTTGCTTCCGCCAACTCCCGGTTGAGATCGGCGACGCCGCGAATATCCAGGATGGGGAAGGACGCCATCGCCGTGAGATAGGCGCCCGAAATATTGCCGCATCCGATGATGCCGATACCGACTTTGTCCATGAATTCCTCCATTCAATCTTGATTGTGCCGCCCGTCAGAGCGCCGGCCCTGTCGTGTTCCAGGGCGATTCGTAGAGTTCGTAGAGCGCCACCGCAGCCGCACCCTGCGCCCAGAAATCATCGCTCGAATCGTCGAAGACGAGTTCGCTCACGCCGCGCAGCGACGGCGGAATGGCGAGCGCATAGGCATCGCGCAGGCTGTTGAGGAAGGGTTCGCCGAGCGCCAGGCTCGATCCCACAAGAATGACCCGCGGCGGCGCAAACAGCGTGACGATATTGGCGATGGTCAATCCGACCGCTTCGCCGGCGCGGATGGCGGCGCTGATCAGCCGGTCGTCATCGGCCTTGATCAGGGCCTGGGCATGGTTCATGCCGCGACCGAGGCGGATCGCTTCGGCAAAACGCCCGTCGGCCTGCTGTTCGCCGAGGATGGCACTTTCGCCGGCCTGGCTGAAAAGCCGCACGACGCCATTCGGCCCCATGCCGAGCACGAGGTCGCCGAGATTGTGGCTGAGACCGCCGGCGCCGCGAAACAGGCTGTTGCCGTGCAACACGCCGAGCCCCAGCGTCTGTTCCAGCGAAATCAGCACCATATCCTCGAGATCGCGCGCCTTGCCGAACCAGTGATGGCCAAGCGTGATGGCATGGGCGTCACTTTCGACAATGGTCGGCGTCGAAAGCCGCGCCGACATCTCGGCGGCGAAATCGACATTGGTGTCGCGAAAGATCGGGCTGCTTCTGATGTAGCCGGTGCGGTGCTCGATGACGCCGGGAAAGCCGAGGCAGACGCTGTCAACATCCTCCAGCGACAGCCCGGCATCGACGACGCAGCGCCTCACTCCATCCTCGACCAGATCGGCGATGACGCCGATCGGCTGCCGGTCGATGCGGATCGGCAGAGCGAGCTTCGACAGCACATCGCCGCGGAAATTGGTGACGACGAAGACCATCCGGTTGGCGGCGATCTTGGCGCCCACCACGCGGGCTGCATCGGGATTGAGTTCCAGCATCACCCGCGGGCGCCCACGCACCGCCTCGTTGCGGATATCGCCTTCATGACGCGGCAGGATCAGCCCGTCGTCGAGCAGCGAGGCGGTAATGGCGGAAACGGTCGTGGTGGAGAGTTCGGTGCGCTCGCTGATCTCGATACGCGAGATCGGACCATGGCGCCGGACGGTATCGAGCACGTTCAAGCGATTGATCGCGCGCATTAATTCTGGATCTGCGGTCTTCATCGGGTCTAGCCAGGCGATCGTTTCGTTGGGTCGGAACCCAAATATTTTTAACGGGTTACGAAATAAATAGCGGGCAATTCGGCGGCTCTGTCAAGCGCATTTGATAAAAATAGAGGCATTGGGTTGACATTGCGTCAAAGCTCCGTTGAATTAATCCGCATAGGGGAAAAATTGTGAGGACAGGGCCCCTGGGAGGAAAATCATGAATTTTATGTTGAAGAGCGCCGGTCTCGGCGGCAGACGCATCGCATCCATGGCCGCGGCAGCCGGCATGTTGCTGGCCGGGGCAGGTGCGGCCTCGGCGACGACGGTGGTCAAGTGGCTGCATCTCGAGCTCGACCCCAAATACGTCGCGGCCTGGGAAGACATCGTCAAGAAATACGAAGCCCAGCATCCCGACGTCGACATCCAGATGCAGTTTCTCGAAAACGAGGCCTTCAAGGCCAAGCTGCCGACCTTGCTGCAGTCCGACGACGTGCCGGATTTCTTTTTCAGCTGGGGCGGCGGCGTCCTGAAGCAGCAATCCGAGACCGGCGCGCTCCAGGATGTGACAGCGGCACTCGATGCCGATGGCGGCAAGCTGCGCAGCGCTTATAGCCCGGCTTCGGTCAGCGGCCTGACATTCGACGGCAAGACCTGGGCCATTCCCTACAAGGTCGGCCTGGTCAGCTTTTTCTACAACAAGGAACTGTTCGCCAAGGCCGGGGTGAAGGCCGAGGACATCAAGAACTGGGCTGATTTTCTGGACACGGTGAAGAAGATCAAGGCGGCGGGCATCGTGCCGATTGCCGGCGGCGGCGGTGAGAAGTGGCCGATCCACTTCTACTGGAGCTATCTCGTCATGCGCGAAGGCGGCCAGAAGGTCTTCGAAGCGGCAAAGACGGGGCAGGGCGAAGGTTTCCTCGATCCGGCGATCATCAAGGCCGGCGACGATCTTGCCGAACTCGGAAAGCTCGAACCCTTCCAGCCCGGCTATCTCGGCTCGACCTGGCCGCAGGCGCTCGGCGTTTTCGGTGACGGCAAGGCTGCGATCATCCTCGGCTTTGAAAATACCGAGGCCAATCAGCGCAAGAACGCCGGCGACGGCAAGGGCCTCGCACCCGACAATATCGGCCGTTTCGCCTTCCCGGCGGTCGATGGCGGCGCCGGTAAGCCGACCGATACGCTCGGCGGTCTGAACGGCTGGGCCGTCACCAAGAAGGCCTCCAAGGAAGCGATCGATTTCCTCGCTTTCCTGACGAGTGCGGACAACGAGCGGGCGATGGCCAAATCAGGCATGTTACTGCCCGTTGCAGTCGGCGCCGGTGACGGCGTCACCAACCCGCTGCTTGCCGAATCGGCAAAACAGCTTGCCGGCTCGACCTGGCATCAGAACTATTTCGACCAGGATCTCGGCGCGGCCGTTGGCCGTGTTGTCAACGACGTGTCGGTGGAAATCGTCTCCGGTCAGATGAATTCCAAGGACGGCGCCCAGATGATCCAGGACGCTTTCGAACTGGAACAATAACCAGCGCCTGCAGATCCTCCCGGCGCTCCTGTTGAAAGCGGGCGCCGGGATTGCTGCCGACGAGATGCGAAAGCAGGAACCATGGCCAATATCTCAGTCCCATCGATAACGACGGCCGCAAGGCCGGCAAGAAAAGCCGCAAACAGCAGGAGTTCGGTCGCCCATGACCGGCTGACGGTGCTTTTGATCTTTTTGCCGCCGGCGCTGCTGCTTTTCACCCTCTTCGTCATCATGCCGATGGGCGAGGCGGCCTGGTACAGCCTCTACAAGTGGAATGGTTACGGCACGCCGACCGAGTTCATCGCGCTGCGCAATTTCCAGGTTCTGTTTCGAAATGCGGCTTTCACCCAGGCGTTGGTCAATAACGGCCTGATCATCGTCATCTCGATCTGCATCCAGGTGCCGCTCGCCATCTGGCTGGCGACCATGCTGGCGCACCGCATTCCGGGCGTCGTCGGCTACCGCCTGATCTTCTTCCTGCCCTACGTGCTGGCAGACGTTGCCGCGGGTCTTATCTGGCGCTTCGTCTATGATGGCGATTACGGCCTGTTTGCCGCCGTTTCCAACTTTTTCGGCTTCGCCAACCCCTATGTGCTCGCCGACAAGGATGTGGCGATCTATGCCGTGCTTGGGGTCATCGTCTGGAAATATTTCGGCTTCCACATGATGCTGTTCATCGCCGGCCTGCAATCGGTCGACAAAAGCGTGCTGGAAGCCGCCGAAATCGACGGCGCCACCGGCTGGCAGAAGTTCCGTTACGTCACGCTGCCGCTGCTCGGCTCGACCTTGCGTCTTTCGATCTTCTTTGCCGTCGTCGGCTCGCTGCAGCTCTTCGACATGATCATGCCGCTGACCGGCGGCGGGCCGTCCAACTCCACCCAGACGATGGTCACCTTCCTCTACACCTATGGCGTCATGCGCATGCAGGTCGGCCTCGGCAGCGCCGTCGGTGTCGTGCTCTTCGTCATCTGCGTGACGCTCGCCTTCGGTTACAAAAGGATTTTCATGCGCCATGACTGATATGAGCTCTTCCATCCGCATGAGCACGTCCACGCGCGTCTATCTCTACGTGTCGCTGAGCCTGATTGCCGCAATCGTGCTGGTGCCGCTGCTGACGACCGCACTCGGCGGCTTCAAGACGCTGGGTGACCTGCGCACCAATCCCTTCGGCCTGCCGACGGAGTGGCAATGGGCGAACTATACCGATATTCTTTTCGGTGAGCGCTACTGGCTGCAGATCGGCAATTCGCTGGTGATCGCGTCGCTCACCGTCCTCCTGACGCTGATCGTCTCGTCGATGGCGGCTTTCGCCTTTGCCCATGTCCGGTTTTTCGGATCGTCGTTCCTGCTCAATTATTTCCTGCTCGGCCTGATGTTTCCGGCGGCGACCGCGATCCTGCCGCTCTTCATCCGCATCCGCGATCTCGGCCTGCTCGATACCTATTGGGGCGTGGTGCTGCCGCAGGTGGCCTTCGGCCTTGGCATGAGCATCCTGCTGTTTCGAAACTATTTCCGCAACCTTCCGGAAGAATTGTTTCAGGCGGCCTTCGTCGACGGTTGCGGCTATCTCCGCTTCTTCTGGCATATCTCGCTGCCGCTTTCCCGGCCGATCGTCGCCACCGTCAGCATCATTTCCTTCGTCGGCAGCTGGAACAGCTACATCCTGCCGCTGATCATGCTGAACTCTGAATCGAAATATCCCTGGCCGCTCGGCATCATGGTCTATCGCGGCGAATATGGCACGGAATGGCAGCTCGTCCTGGCCTTCATCACGCTGACCATCCTTCCCACCATCATCGTCTTTTTCGTCGCCCAGAGACACATCATCGCCGGTTTGACCGCCGGCGCCGTCAAGTCCTGAGCCGAACCATTGCCCAAACCATTGGAGCTGCAATCATGGCATCCGTTCAACTCACCGATATCAGCAAGACCTATGGCGCCGTCGACGTCATCCACGGCATTTCGCTTCATATCGAGGATGGGGAATTCGTCGCCCTTGTCGGGCCGTCCGGTTGCGGGAAATCGACACTGCTTCGGATGATCGCCGGCCTCGAGGAGATCACCGATGGCGAGATCGCGATCGGCGGCAAGGTCGTCAACGCCATGACGCCGCGCGAACGCAACATCGCCATGGTCTTCCAGTCCTATGCACTCTATCCGCACATGACCGTGGCTGAAAACATGGGCTTCAATCTGAAGCTCGCCGGCGTTGCCAAACCCCAGATCGAGGCCCGGGTGGCGGAGGCCGCCCGCATGCTGGATCTCGCCGAGCTCCTCGAGCGCAAGCCGGCCCAGCTTTCCGGCGGCCAGCGTCAGCGTGTCGCCATGGGCCGCGCCGTCGTGCGCAATCCCGCCGTCTTCCTGTTCGACGAGCCGCTCTCCAACCTCGATGCCAAGCTGCGCGTGCAGATGCGCTCGGAAATCAAGACGCTGCACCAGAAGGTCAGGACGACCTCTATCTACGTCACCCACGACCAGATCGAAGCGATGACGCTGGCCGACCGCATCGTCGTGCTCAATCAGGGCAGGGTGGAGCAGCAGGGCACGCCGCTCGAACTTTACAGGAAGCCCGCCAATCTCTTCGTCGCCGCCTTCATCGGATCGCCGGCGATGAACATGCTGGACGGCACGGTCGACGGCGAAAACGGTGAACCCGCCGCCCGCCTCGAGGACGGCACGGCAATCCGCATCGCCCCCGACCGCAAGGTCAGGCCCGGCCAGGCCATCACCATCGGCCTGCGCCCCGAACATCTCGTTCCCGGCACATCAGCCGGCACGCCGCTCGCCGGCCGCACGATGCTGGTGGAACCCACCGGCGCCCAGACCCATGTCGTCTTCGACCTCGCCGGCCAGCAGGTGACCGCCATCGTCGACGGCGAATATCCCGCCCGTTACGGCGCCGTCTTCGAGGCGAGTATTACAAGCGATCAGGTGCATGTCTTCGATCGCGGCACTGGTGTGGCGCTGTAGCGAATCCTCGGCCCAGGAGATCGCCGATAGCAGCCCCTTGCATGTTCAATTTGCGCTGATTGTTGGATGATCGGTGCGCACTCCGGCGGATGGCGATCCGCCGGAGTGCGGACGGCCGTGACGTCGGCCGCCTGCTGCCGCGATATATTATTCCGCCGCAATCCGTTCGACGCCGTTGGCCTGGACGATCTTCTCCAGCAGCGCGAGCTCGTCCGGGGTGAGATCCGTCAGAGGCGGGCGCACAGGCCCCGGATTCTGACCGAGCACCCGGAGGCCGGCCTTGATGATCGAGACGGCATATCCCTTCTTGCGGTTGCGCAAGGCGACGAAGGGGAAGAAGAAGCTCTTCAGGATCTCGTCGACGGTCGCCTGATCGCCGGTGCGCAAGGCGCCGTAAAAGCGTTGGGCCAGTGCAGGCACGAAGTTGAAGACGGCGGACGAATAGGTCGTCACGCCGGCGGCAAAATAGGCTTGGGCATAGACCTCGTGGGTCGGCATGCCGCCGACATAGACGAGACGGTCGCCGAGCAGGGTGGTGATCTCGATGACCTTGTCGACATCGCCGACGCCGTCCTTGAAGCCGATCAGGTTCGGGCATTCCTCCGCCAGGCGCGAAATGCTTTCGGCCGAAAGAATGGCGTTGTCGCGGTTATAGACGATGACGCCGATGCCGACCGACTGGCAGACCGCCTTGACGTGGGCAATCAACCCGGCCTGTTCGGCAAACATCAGATAGGGCGGCAACAGCAGCAATCCGTCCGCGCCGGCCTTCTCGGCCGCCTTTGCGATCTCGATCGCCAGCGACGTGCCGTAGCCGGTTCCCGAGATGATCGGCGTCTTGCCCGCCGACGCCTTGGCGGCCCGGACGACCTGTGGAATCTCGGCGGGATTGAGGGAGAAGAACTCACCGGTGCCGCCGGCGGCAAACAGCGCGGCCGCGTCATATCCTGCAAGCCACTCGACATGACGGCGGTACTTGGCTTCGTCGAATTTGAGTTGATCGTCGAAATGCGTCACCGGAAACGAGAGGAGACCACTGCCGACGGCCTTCTTCAATTCAATCGGGTTCATCATGAATTCCTATTCTTGACCTGTTAAAAATTGTCAGGCGCTTTCGAGCGCTTGCAGAAGTGCCGCGATATAGCCGTAGCAGAAGGCAAAGGCGGTGGCGGAGGGGTCCTTGCCGCTGACGGTCGGCACATGGTCCGGCATCAGCATGTATTTGAAGCCGACTTCCTTGTAGATCCTGACCGAGCGGACCATGTCCATGTCGCCCTCGTCCGGGAAGGTCTCCATGAACGAAAGCTTGCCGCCGCGAATGTTGCGGAAGTGAACATTGAAGATCTTGCCGCGTTGGCCGAACCAGCGAATGATGTCGTCGATTTCTTCGCCCGGATTTTCGAGCATCTCGCCGACTGAGCCCTGGCAGAAATTGAGGCCGTGATACGGGTTTTCCCGCATCAGCACGAATTTCTTCAGGCCTTCCACCGTACCCAGCACCCGCGTGACGCCGCGGTAGCCCGGCGGCGTATAGGGATCGTGCGGATGGCAGGCGAGCCTGACGCGATTGCTTTCGGCCACCGGAACGACGCGTTCGAGGAAATAGTCTATCCGCTCCCAGTTTTCGTCTTCGGAGAGAACGCCGGCAAGGCCGGGCGCGGCCTGCTGGTCCGTCTTCTCCCAGCGGAAGCTGGCGTTCAGCGAGCCGCCGCGTCCCGGTTCGTCCTGCGTGCGCGGAATGCCGATCAGGTTGAGATTATATTTGACGGCGGGAATGCCGGCCGCCGCGACATTCTCGATCATCTTGCAGACGGCGTCGATCTGCCGGTCGCGATCAGGTCCGGCGAGCAGGATATCGGGATAGGACGCCTTCTCGATCGGCTGCGAGGGCAGGGGCAACTGGATCATGTCGAGGATCAGGCCGAAGCTCTCGACCTTGTCGCGATGCCGCTCGATGTCGGAGAGTGTCCAGCTGCTCGGCTTTCCCGGCGGGTCGGCACTGATATGCTTCACGCCCAGTTGCGCGAAGATGCGATAATCGTCGTCATCCCGCGCGGCCACCTGTGTTCCCAGATACATTTGAGTCTCTCTCGAAATTGCACAATGTCATATGACATAATATGAATTTCGGAGAGTGTCGAGCCCTATTGCTGTTCGGCGAGCATGCGGTAGCGGCGTTGGCTGGCCATCAGATGCGCGCGCATCGCCTGGCGGGCGCGTTCCGGATCCTGATCGGCGATGGCCGACAGGATTTCGACATGTTCGGCATAAACCTTTTGGAGATAGTCGCGGTCATTGGCCTCGGGCAGCGTCGGAAACTGTCCGCGAGGGATGGCCCGGGCGCCGAAATGGCGCAGCACGTCGACATAGAATCGGTTGTTGGTGGCAGCCGCAATCGCCATGTGGAAGGCGTAATCCGCCTCCACGGTCTGCTGTCCGGTTTCGATGAGTTGCGCCATTTTGCGGTTGGCATCGCGGATCGCCGCCTCCTGCTCGGCTGTGCGGCGATAGGCGGCGATTGCGGCCGCTTCACCTTCGGCGGCCATGCGAAACTCCAGCAATTCCAGGGTTTCCGGGATGCTTTTGATTTCCACCGGCGTCAGTGACAGGACCGAATGCGTCTTCGGATCCGCGACAAAGACGCCTTTGCCCTGGATCGGCTTGACGAAGCCTGCTGCCCTCAGATCGGCAATCGCCTCGCGCACCACGGTGCGGCTGACGCCGAATGTCGATTCGAGCTGCGGCTCGGTCGGCAGCTGGTCGCCGACCCGCAGCTTCCCCGTCTCGATCTGTGTCCGCAGTTGATCGATGACCTGCTGCGCCAGTCTTTGCCGACCACGGCCGAGTGTTGTCATAGTCCGTTCCCCAATCCCTCTGCATCAAGTCTCCCGCTCGGGTCTTGCAAATCATATCAGACTTCGATAAATCATAATACGACATACGGGCGACATAATATGTCTCTTATAGTAGTCTAGGGAGGACTGACAATGAAGCATTTTTCTAAGGGCTTGTTCGTCGGCGCCGTGATCGGCGCCCTGACGATATCAGCACCGCAGCTATACGCCGCCACGCCGAAGGACCAGCTGGTGATCGGGACATCGCTGGCGCAGGTTCTGTCCCTCGACCCGCATCAGGCGACCGAGGGAAAAGCGGTCGAGATCATGTCGAATCTCTACGACCGGCTGGTCAACAGCACGCCGGATGGCAAGATCGTGCCGCAGCTGGCCGAGAGCTGGAAGGTCGACGACAAGGGCATCACCTTCACGCTGCGCCAGGCCAATTTCGCCACCGGCAATCCGGTAACGTCAAAAGATGTCGTCTATTCGCTGGGACGGCTCTTGAAGCTCGACCAGGCAGCCGCCGCCAACCTCAAGCGCATCGGCTACGACAAGGACAATATCGACAAGCTCGTCACGGCAGTCGACGACAAGACGGTCCGCGTCGATTTTTCAGGCCAGGTGACGTCCGAGATGCTGCTCTACCGGCTCACGACCTCGACCACCAGCGTCGTCGATAGCATCGAAGTGCAGAAGCATGTCGCCGACAATGACTGGGGAAATGCCTGGATGCGCACGCATTCGGCCGGCTCCGGTCCGTTCACGCTCAATCGCTGGTCTCCGAACGAACTTGTTATTCTCGACGCCAACAAGGATTATGTGGCCGGCGCGCCGAAGATGAAGCGCGTCATCGTTCGGCATGTTCCGGAAAGCCAGGTCGAACGGCTGATGCTCGAACGCGGCGATATCGATATCGCCAGCGCGCTGACCGCATCCGATCTCGCGACCTTCAAGGACAAGCAGGGCTTTACGATCCAGCGGATTCCGACAGGCGGATTCTACGTGCTGTCGATGAATGCCGGCAACCAATACCTTTCCAACCCCAAGGTCCGCGAGGCCATTGCCTACGGCATCGACTATAAGGGCATCGAGAAGACGATCATGGGTCCTTACGGGCGGGCGAGAAACGTTCCCGTTCCGGAGAATTTCGAATATGCGATCGCCAATCCCGATTGGCATCTCGACGTCGAAAAGTCCAAGCAACTGTTGGCCGAAGCGGGGTTCAAGGACGGATTCTCGCTGACGCTGAAGACGATCGCGCAGACGCCGCGCATCGATCTTGCCACGGCCATCCAGGCATCGCTTGCCCAGGTCGGCATCAAGATCGATATCCAGCAGGGCAACGGCTCGGAAATCATCGCCGCCCACCGCGCCCGGGATTTCGATCTGCTGATCCCGCAGACGAGCGCCTATATGCCGAACGTGCTCGGCTCGATGGAGCAGTTCTCGTCCAATCCCGACAACTCGAAGGAAGCCAACAATGCCGGCAACTTCGTCTGGCGTTCGGCCTGGGACATTCCCGAACTGACGGCCCTGACCGCCAAGGCATCGATGGAGCCGGACCCGAAGAAGCGCGGCGAACTCTACGTGCAGATGCAGAAGATGTTCGTCGAACAGAAGCCGGCCGTGCTGCCGATGTTCGAGCGCTTCGAGCCGATCGTCCTGTCGAGCAAGGTCCAGGGATATATCGGGCATCCGACCCAGCTGACGCGTCTCGAGAACGTCACGAAGTCTGAAACCCAGTAATACTCCCGAGGCAGCCGATCATGAAGGAACTCTCCGTAGCCGAATTTGGCCGACGCCTGGCGCATTTGCTGGTCAGCCTGTTCATCCTCTTATGTGTGACCTTCGTGATCGGCCGCATCCTGCCCACCGATCCGGTCGGCGCGATCGTCGGCGAGCTCGCCGATCCCGCCGCTTATGCGGCGATGCGGGCGCGTCTCGGTCTCGATCTGCCGATCTACCAGCAGTTTTTCATCTATCTGAACGGGTTGGCGCATGGTGATTTCGGCACCGCCGTCCTCACCGGCAATCCCGTCTCTTCGGACCTGGCCCAGGCGTTTCCGGCGACATTCGAACTGGCGACGCTGGCGGTAATCATCTCCACTTTCGTCGGCGTCCCGCTCGGACTGGTCGCCGCACTGTTTCGCGACAGCTTCATCGACAAGACGGCCCGCGTGCTTGCGCTCGTCGGTCATTCGATCCCGGTCTTCTGGTTCGGCATCGTCGGGCTCGTCATCTTCTATGCGGGCCTCAATTGGGTCGGCGGGCCGGGCAGGATCGATGTCTTCTACGAAGGCCTCGTGACGCCACAAACCGGGCTGTTGCTGGTCGACAGCCTGCTGCAGGGCGAGACGGAAATCTTCTGGAATGCACTCGGCCATATCATTCTTCCCGCCATCATCCTTGCCTATGCGGCCATGGCCTACATCACCCGCATGACACGCAGCTTCACCCTGGAACAGTTGAGCCAGGATTATGTCATCGCCGCCCGTGCCAAGGGTGTGAGCCCCTTGGGCACGATCTGGCATCACGTCCTGCCGAACATTGCCGTGCAGCTGATCACCATCCTGGCCATTTCCTATGGTGGGCTGCTCGAAGGCGCTGTTGTCACCGAGATCGTCTTCTCCTGGCCCGGCATTGGCCAGTACATGACGAACGCGCTGATGATCGGCGACATGAACGCCGTCGTCGCCGGCACCATTATCGTTGGATTCATTTTCATGCTGTTGAACTTCTTCGCCGACGTCGCTTATGCCGTGTTTGATCCCCGTATGAGGGAGGCGGCCCGATGAGCGACGTTATCCGCAGCGAGATTCAGATCCGCCCTCCAAGTGTATCGAGCCGCATGGCGGCGTCGCTGGCGCGCGCCGGCCGCAAACTGGCCCACGAGCCGCTTGGCCTTGCGGGGTTCGTCATCCTCGGTCTTCTCTGCTTCATCGCGATCTTCGCGCCGCTTCTGGCGCCTTATGATCCGGCCATACAGGCGCTGGGCGATGCCCTGCAGCCGCCGAGCCTTGCGCATCTCGCAGGCACCGACGAATTCGGTCGCGATATCCTGAGCCGCCTCATCTTCGGCACGCGCATCACCATCCAGACCGTGCTTTCCATCTCCTTGATCGTCGGGCCGATCGGCCTGTTGATCGGCGTCGTTGCCGGTTTCTTCGGCGGACGCGTCGATGCGCTGCTGATGCGCGCCACCGATATCGTTCTCTCTTTCCCGTCGCTGATCCTGGCTCTGGCTTTTGCCGCGGCACTTGGCGCCGGCTTGACCACGGCCATCATCGCGATCTCGCTGACCGCATGGCCGCCGATTGCCAGGCTTGCGCGCGCCGAGGCCCTTGTCGTCAGAAACGCCGACTATGTGGTTGCCGCCCGCCTTTATGGCGCCTCGCCGATCCGCATTCTTTTCCTCTATATCGCGCCGATGTGCGTGCCCTCCGTCATCGTTCGCCTGACGCTCAACATGGCGGGCATCATCCTGACGGCGGCGTCACTCGGCTTCCTCGGTCTTGGCGCCCAGCCGCCGGCCCCGGAATGGGGTGCGATGATCTCCAGCGGCCGCAAGTTCATGCTCGATTATTGGTGGGTCGCCGTCATGCCGGGTATCGCCATCCTGCTAACCAGCCTTGCCTTCAACATCGCCGGAGATGCTCTGCGCGACATTCTGGATCCCCGCCATGCAAGATCGTGATCAAAAGCCCGTTCTTTCCGTCAAGGGGCTGAATGTCCGTTTCGGGCGAGGCGCCGTGCCCGCCGTTTCCAATGTCAGTTTCGACGTCGGCCGTGAGCGTGTCGGCATCGTCGGCGAATCCGGTTCCGGCAAATCGACGACGGGTCGCGCCATCATGCGTCTTCTGCCGCCGGCCGCGGTGGTCTCTGCCGAACGCCTGGATCTTGCCGGCAGTCCTTTGCTGTCAAAGACCGAGCGTCAGATGGGCGCGCTTCGCGGCAAGGATATCGCACTGATCATGCAGGATCCGCGCTATTCGCTGAACCCGGTGCTCTCGATCGGCAAGCAGATCGCCGAAGCCGCACGCCTTCACCTCGGCCTTCACAAGAAACAGGCGTTTGAGGCCGCCCGCGCCATGCTCGAACGCGTGCGCATCAGCGATCCCGATCGGGTGATGGCGCTTTATCCCCACCAGATATCGGGCGGCATGGGCCAGCGGGTGATGATCGCCATGATGTTGCTGGCGCGGCCGAAGCTCGTCATCGCCGACGAACCGACCTCGGCTCTCGATGTCAGCGTCCGCAAGGACGTGCTGCTGCTGCTCGACGAACTGGTGCGCGAGAACAATTCCGGACTGCTGCTGATCAGCCACGACATTCGCATGGTGGCCGCCTTTTGCGAGCGCATCATCGTCATGTATGCCGGCCGGATCGTCGAAACCCTGACCAGCCTTGAGGACGCCCGCCATCCCTATACCCGCGGGCTGATAGCAGCGCTGCCCGACCCGAAGAACCCGGTTCGCCGGCTTGCTGTTCTCGACAGGGCGAAACTCGATCTGGAGACGGCGCAATGATCAATGTGCGTGACCTCGATGTCGTCTTTACTTCCGGCAAATCAAGCAACCATGTCGTCAGGGGCATCAGTTTTCAGGTCGGCCAGGGGGAGACGCTCGGCATTGTCGGTGAATCCGGATGCGGCAAATCGACGGTGCTGCGCTGCCTCGCCGGGATGGAGTCCGGTTGGACCGGTCACATCGAGCTTGGCGGAAAACCGATCGGAAGAAAGCGCTCCCGCGAGGAGCTGAAATTCGCCCAGATGGTCTTTCAGGACCCTTACGGATCCCTACATCCGCGCCATCGCATCGGCACCGCGCTCGCCGAGCCGCTACGCGCCATGGGGCATTCCGATATCTGGTCGAAGGTCGAAAAAGCACTGGTCCAGGTCGGCTTGCCGGCGAGCTTCGCCAATCGTTTTCCGCATGAGCTTTCCGGCGGCCAGAGGCAACGCGTGGCGATCGCCCGGGCGCTGATCCTGTCGCCGCCCATCCTGCTGCTCGACGAGCCGACATCGGCGCTCGACGTCTCGATCCAGGCCGAAATCCTCAACCTGCTTGCCGATCAGCGCGAGGAAAAGGAACTGACCTATCTGCTTGTCAGCCATGACCTCGCCGTCATCGCCCATATGTGCGATCGGGTGCTGATCATGAAGAACGGCTGTTTCGTCGACGAGCTCACCAAAGCCGATCTGCAGGCCGGCGTCACCCATGATGCCTATGCACGGGAACTGTTCGAGGCGAGCTTCATCGAGGCTTGATATCCTTAAACGTGGTGTGAGTTCAGCGATCCTCCGTTGCGACATGGACGCGGTTGACCGCCGCAACACTGCCCCTTTCCACGAGATGGCAGGCGAGCTCGACGCGGCGGCGCGGAGCCGCAAGACCGAGCATCATGTCGCGCAGCAGATCGAGCGCGGTGGCGCCGAGTTCACGCATCGGAATATGCACCGTCGAGAGCGGTGGATTGAGAAAGGCTGACTGCGGCAGGTCGTCGATGCCCATGACGGAGATGTCCTTCGGCACGGCATAACCCATCGCCTGCAAGCCGCGCACGGCGCCGTTGGCGAGACTGTCGCCCGCCGTCAGGACGGCGGTGAAGGAGAGACTTTTCTCGCGGACAAGACGGGTAATCGCCTCGGCGCCGAGGTCCGGCAGCCAGTCGTCGACTTCGAGCACCAGATCCGCGTCGGCCTTCAGCCCATGAAGCTGCAGGGCATCGCGCCATCCCTCCAGGCGCCGCTCGATCGTCCGCCGTCCCGGCCGCAGCATGAAGAGAATACGTTCATGCCCGGCCTCGATCAGCCGTTCGGCGGCGATGAAGGCGGCCGAGCGGTTGCAGGGCGTAACACTCGAAAGCCGCATATAGGGATCGTCGCTGTTGACGAGCACGACGGGCTTTCCGAGATCGGCGGCTGCCGCCAGCATGTCCTCTTCGTCGACGGTCAGGATCAGCATGCCGCCGAAACTCGGATCATCGCGCATCTCGGCGACGACGCGCGCTTCATCCCCCTTGTCGGCGATCGGGCGCATCGAAAGCTCGATGCCGAGGGCGGCCGCACGCGCATTCAACCCTTCGAGCACGTAGAGCGTAAACTGGTTGCGGACATAGTCGATCATTGCCGCACCGGAGGCGACGAGCATGACCTTCTTGCCGGCCACGCTGGCCGGCAAGGCGTAGCTGACCGCACTTGCCGTTTCCAGCACCAGCTTGCGAATGTCAGGCCTGACGCCCTTCTCACCGGCCAGCGCCCGCGACACCGTGCTGATCGACACGCCGCATTTGGCGGCGATGTCGTCGAGGCGCGTACGCCTGGCTTTTTTCGGTTCCCCTGTCATCTCCTCGCTCCTTCGCCATCATGCAAAAATCTTTCAGATTGCGCAAATGGAATGCCTATGCACAATTACCTGCGAGGAGTCCGCGGCAAGCGGCAGAGCAGGGAGGCTTTGAAGATGCGGCTTGACGGCCAGTCCATGCGTCGGCGGTTTGCCCGGCGTGGCAATGCTCGAGCGGACTGAAACATGGCCACCGAGCAGCAATCTTATCTCCGCCGATCAACTGCCAAGCACAGTCCGATCGTCTACTGGCAGCTCGCCCAGCTGTGGCAGGAGCGCTACGATGTCGCCGACCGTCCGATGGACGGCAGAATGGATCCGTTCTTCTTCGTCACCAAGACGAAGAACTTCATCCCGCATGAATATCCCTGCCGCACCGAATTCAAGACATCCTTCTCCGGCCGGCGGCCGCAGCCGGCTGGCGAATTCGAGGCCGTCCGCTGGTGGCTTCCCTTTGCCTCTCCGCGAGTCGATCTCTCCGGCTTCTGGTTTCGCCCGACGCGCATCGGCTGCTGGGCACGCACGTTTCTCGATGCACAGTCGGCGGGGTCCGCCACGCTTCGCCTGTCGACCTGCGGCGGCGCGATCCTCTTCGTCAACGGCGAGCAGGGCTTCATGGCACCTTACCAGCGCAATCTGGAAGCCCAGCAGCTCTTCGAGATAGAGCTCACGGCCGGCCTCAACGAGATCCGCATCTATTTCGACGATCTCGCCGAGCGCGACGCCCGGTTCTATTTTCAGCTGGATTATCTCGAAGGGCCTGAGGTCGAAACATCGGTCCCTGTTCCCGTCGCCGCCGGTGATGCGGATGCGCTGGAGGAGATCCTCGAAGGCATGCGTTTCGACCGCACGGCCTATCTCGGCGAGGATGTGACGATCCTCTTTCCCTTGCCGCTGCCGGTGGCGCTGACCTGCCATGTCGAGATCGAAGGCGACTTCATGTCGACCGAGCGCTTCGACTATGATTTGGAGCTGAAAGCAGGAGCGACCAAGCTGGAGCTCGGCGCCTCGGCTGATATGCCGGCCGATTTCCGCCATTTCCGCATCACCTTCACAACAGGCGAGCTTTCGCTCGGCCGCACGCTCGGCGTCGAAATCTGTCATCCCGAGCGGCAGGGCGAGGCACCCGCCGCCCTCAATGACCGCGTCGCCGAGGCGCTGGCCGAGGTCGCCGCCCATTCCGAGCCCGACACGGTCTGTGCTTTTGCGCGTCTGGCGCTGGGGCAGGGCGGCGAGGAAACCGAGGCGATGATCGCGGCCATGCTGCCGGTCATCGAGGATTGCCACGACTGCGCCGATTTCGTGCTGGTGCCGCTGCTCTTTGCCTATACCCGCTGGAGCGATCTGCTCTCATACGAGCTGCGCGACAGGATCAAGCAGGCGGTCCTCAATTACCGATACTGGATGGATGAGCCCGGCAACGACGTTCAGTGGTATTTCTCGGAAAACCACGCGCTTCTCTTCCATACCGCCGCCTATCTCGGCGGCAGGCTGTTCCCCGATGCCGTCTTCGTCCGTTCCGGCCGCACCGGCGCCGAGCAGATGCAGGTCGGCGAGGAACGTGTCCGCGCCTGGCTCGATCATTTCGAGCGCTGGGAAATGGCTGAGTGGAACTCCGTTCCCTATTTCCCGATCGACCTCAAGGGCCTGACGGCGCTCGCCGCCTGCGCGCCGGATGAGACGATCCGCAGCCGGGCGAGCGCCAGCATTATCCGCCTGATGGAGATCGTCGCCCGTTCGGCCATCACGGCATGCTGACCGGCAGCCAGGGCCGCTCCTACGAACATACGCTGCGCCCCGGCCGCTCGGTCGAGCTGTCCGCCATCGCCCGCCTGCTCTGGGGCCGTGGCTGGTACGGCCGCCGTGTCCACGCTTTGCCGCAGCTTGCCGTCTGCATCCGCGACCACGGCCTGGACTTTCCGGAACGGCTTGCGGCGATCGCTTTGCATCAGGCCGACGCCGCGCAGGAATGGACCTTTTCCCAGGGCGAGAATCGTTTTGCCGCCCTCTACCACTACAAGACGCGCGACACCGCACTCGGCACCATCGCCCATTATCGCCCCGGCGCCTGGGGTTATCAGGAGACGGTGCTGCACTTACGCTTGGGCCACCGGCCGGAAGCGCAGATCTGGATCAACCATCCCGGCGAAACCATTCAGTTCGGCTATGGCCGGCCGAGCTTCTGGGGTGGTTGTGGAACACTGCCGCGCGTGCACCAGTATCGCGATCTGGCGATCCTCGATTTCGACATCCACGAGGGTCAGCCGGATTTCACTCACGCCTGGTTCCCGCTCGAGGCCTTCGACGACGCGAGGGTCGACGGCAATCTGGCGGTTGCTCGCTCCGGCAACGGGATTGCGATGCTGATCGGCAACGCGGCGCTGGTGCCGGTGAAACAAGGGCCGACGACGGATATCGAGCTGCGTCTGCCCGGCCGCAAGGGTCGCTGGATCGTCCGTCTCTCCGATATCGAGCGCGAGGCTGGCCTTGACGGCATGCAGGCGCGTTTCGCCGCGCTCTCGGCTCGCCGCGACGACGAGGGCGCATTGATCGTTATCGATCCGGATTATGGCCGGGTCGTCTTCGAAGAGGACGGCACCGTGCGTGCCGAAGGCCGTATTCTTCGCCCTGCGGACTGGTCGGTACGAGGAGAAGCGGTACATCTCAAGATACCGGGCAGGCAGCCTCGGCGCGCGGCCTCGTAGACGACGTGTCCGGCAGGTGGAGGACCGGCCGGACGCAGCAATTCATCGGTCAGAGGAGGAGAAAATGACCAGAATGAAATCGATCGGCGCGGCCTTTGCTGCGGTTCTCTTGAGTTCCGTTGCCGCACACGCCGGAGACGTGCGCATCATGTGGTATTCCGACGGCGGCGAAGGCGAGGTGATCAAGGACCTGCTCTCCCGCTTCTCGAAAGCCAACCCCGACGTCAACGTCGTCCTCGACGAGGTCTCCTACGACGTTGTCAAGGAACAGCTGCCGGTGCAGCTCGAAGCCGGGCAGGGGCCCGATATTGCCCGGGTCACCAATCTGAAGGCGCCGGCGCAGCACTGGCTCGACCTCCGACCCTACCTCACCGACGCGAAATACTGGGAGGACAATTTCGGCGCCCAGGCCGACTGGATGCGTCCGGACGGTTCGAACGCCATCACCGGCTTCATGACGCAGCTGACACTGACCGGTGGCTTCGCCAACAAGACGCTGTTCGAGCAGGCCGGCGTCGAGATCCCCGGCCCGAAGGCCACCTGGGACGATTGGGCGGCGGCGGCCAAGAAGGTCGCAGACAGCCAGAAGGTCTTCGCCATGGCGATCGACCGCTCCGGCCACCGCGTCTCCGGTCCGAACATTTCCTACGGCGCCAACTATATCGCCGCCGACGGCAAGCCGGCGCCGATCGATCAGGGCGCCAAGGACTTCCTCAGCCGCTTCGTCAAGTGGAACGAGGATGGCACCGTCAACAAGGATGTCTGGGTGAGTGCTGCCGGCACCACCTACCGTTCCGCCGCCGAGGACTTCATCAATGGTGGCCTCGCCTATCTTTATTCCGGCAGCTGGCAGGTGCCGGGCTTCGCCCAGAAGATCGGCGACAGTTTCGACTGGGTGATGGCCGGCAGCCCCTGCGGCACGGTCGCCTGCACCGGCATGCAGGGCGGTGCGGGTCTCGTCGCCGTCAAATACACCAAGAACCCGAAGGACGTCGCCAAGGTGATGGATTACCTGGCAAGTGCCGACGTGCAGAAGGAATTCGCCGAGCGCAGCCTGTTCATCCCGGCGCATAAGGGTGTTGCCGCCGGCCAGATCGACTTCAAGACCGACAATCCGCATGTGCAGGCGGCGCTGAAAGCCTTCGTCGAAGCGGCCGGCCAGACTGCCGCACCCGCCATGAAACTGCCGGGCTGGAAGTGGTCGGACGCCTATTACAGCGCCATCGTCGCCCGCATCAGCCAGGTGATCGCCGGCGAATTGAAGCTCGACGACGCCTATGCCCGCATCGACGAGGACATCAAGGCCAAGGTCGCCGGCAACTGACGGAAGAACAGATGACGGCGAAGACAGTTTCTTCAGCACCACCTGTCAAAAAAACCAGTCTGCGGCAGGCGCTCCTTGCGCCTGTCCGGCTGGCGATGGGGCTCATCGACATTCCCATGCGCGCCTGGCAGAAGCTGACGGGGCTGAATGGCATGGCGGGCGTCTTCCTGGCGCCCAATATGCTGATTTTCACCGTCTTCGTGCTTCTGCCGCTGGTCATCAATTTCATCTATTCGACGACGAGCGGCAGCGCCATCTTCCTGCAGAACAGGACCTATGTCGGCGCTGACCAATACCGCATCCTCTTCGATTGCGGCAGCTATCTCGACCCCTCGACATGCGCGGCCGACACCTTCTGGGCGGCCGTGCGCAATACCGCCGTCTTCGTCGTCTTCCAGGTAACGGCCATGTTGATCGCGGCGCTCGCAACGGCACTGATCCTCAACCGCGAACTTTCCAATCGCGGCTTCTGGCGCGCCGTCTTCTTCTTCCCGGTGCTGCTGTCGCCGGTCGTCGTCGGCCTGATCTGGAAATGGATCCTGCAGCGTGAAGGCCTGTTGAATTTTGCGCTGAGCCCCTTCGGCTTCGAACCCTTCTCCTGGCTCAGCGATCGTTTCTGGGCCTTCTTCTTCGCCGTCTTCGTCTCGGTCTGGGCGCATATGGGCTTTTATGCGCTGATCCTCCTCGCCGGCCTGCAGGCGATCCCGCGGGATCTCTACGAGGCGGCGGCGATGGACAGCGCCGGCCCGACCCGCATCTTCCGGCGCATCACCCTGCCGCTGCTGATGCCGAACCTTATTGTCGTCCTGGTCTTGGCGCTGATCCGCGCCGTGCAGATCTTCGACGAGGTCTTCGTGCTGACCGGCGGCGGGCCGGGCACCAGCACCATGTACATCACCCAATATATTTACGAGACCGGCTTTGCGAGTTCGCTGCGCAACCCGGGGCTTGCCTCCGCCGCCTCGATCCTGATGGGTATCGTGCTCGTCATCCTGACGCTGATCCAACTCGGCGTCAGCAGCCGCAACGAGAAGAAGGGAGCACGCCAGTGAGCGCTGTCGGCGCCTTTCTGCTCCGCCGCCGCGGCCGAGGCTGGCACTGGACGGATGTGGTGACCTGGATCTGGCTGATATCGGGCGTCTTCCTGATGTTCGGCCCGGCCGTCTGGCTCGTCTTCTCCTCCTTCAAGACGCCGGCGGCGCTTGCCGAATTCCCGCCATCGGTCCTGCCCTATGTCACTGCACAGGCAGTGGTGCCGGGCTACGACAAGCCGTTGCCGCTCTATCAGGTGGCGATGCCGGATGGCAGCACGCGTGTGCTCGCCGAGGTCCGCCGCATCGGCATCATCGGCCAGATGGTCGATCCGAAACAGCCGGGCGAAATCGTCAAGGTGAACATCAAGGACCGCACGCCGGTGCGCAAGGTCGAATTCGCCGGCGGCAATTATACCGAACCGTTCCAGCGCTTCGATTTCTTCCTGTTCCTGCGCAACTCCGTCTTCGTCACCGTGGTCGCGACGGCGATTACGCTGCTCGTCAATTCCATGGCTGCCTTCGCCCTGTCGAAATACCAGTTCCCCGGCCGCACCGCCGTCATGTTGATGATCCTGGCGACGCTGATGGTGCCGCTCTCGGTCATCGTCGTGCCGCTCTATTCCGTCATCGGCACGTTGAATCTCTTCGACAGCCTCTGGGGCGTCATCCTGCCGACGGTCGCCACCCCGACCGGCGTGTTCCTGCTCCGGCAATACATGCTGACCATCCCGGACGAATTGATCGATGCCGCGCGCATGGACAAGGCCAGCGAATGGCAAATCTACTGGCGCATCATCCTGCCGCTGTCGGCGCCCGCACTGGCGGTGCTGGCGATCTTCTCGGTCGTCTGGCGCTGGAACGACTTCCTCTGGCCGCTGATCGTACTCTCGCGCAAGGAACTCTATACCCTGCAGGTCGGCCTCAACGTCTATGCCGGCGAGCTCAATGTGCAATGGCACTACATCCTCGCCATGACCGTGGTTTCGATGATCCCGGTTGTGCTGATCTTCGTCTTCCTGCAGCGGTTCATCACCACAGGCATCGCCGGGTCGGGGCTGAAATAATATGAAACAGGAGAGTGCATGAGCGGACTCGAGCTCAGGAACATCGTCAAGAATTTCGGCGCCGTCGAGGTCATTCGCGATGTCTCCCTTGCCGTCAACGACGGCGAGTTCGTCGCTTTCGTTGGCCCTTCCGGTTGCGGGAAATCGACGCTGCTGCGCCTGATCGCCGGCCTCGATAAGCCCACAGGCGGCAGCATCGCCATCGACGGCAAGGATGTTACCGGCATCAGCGCCGCCGATCGCGGCCTTGCCATGGTCTTCCAATCCTATGCGCTCTATCCGCATATGAGCGTCAGGGAAAACCTTGCCTTCGGTCTTGAGAATACCAAGGTGGCGAAGGCCGAGATCGAAGCGCGCATCACTGAGGCCGCGCGCATGCTGGAGATCGAGCCTTTCCTGCAGCGCCGTCCGGGCCAGCTCTCCGGCGGCCAGCGCCAGCGCGTCGCGATCGGCCGCGCCATCGTCCGCCGGCCGGATGCCTTCCTGCTCGACGAGCCGCTCTCCAATCTCGATGCCGAACTCAGAGTCACCATGCGCGCCGAACTCGCGGCCCTTCACGCGCGATTGAGGGCGACGATGATCTACGTCACCCATGACCAGGTTGAGGCGATGACGCTTGCAGACCGCATCGTCGTGTTGAGAGGCGGCAGGATCGAGCAGGTGGGAACACCGCTGGAACTGTACAACAAACCGGCCAACCGCTTCGTCGCCGGCTTCATCGGTGCGCCGCACATGAATTTTCTCGAAGGCGCCATCGTCGGTCACGAGGGCATTTTCGCCGAGGTCGAAACCGTCGGCGGCCATCGCCTTTCCGTGATTGCCAAGGAGGCGCGTCCGACGGGCGAAAGGGTCAGCATCGGCATCCGACCGCAGCATATCACCTTTGCCGACGCAACTGCTGAGAGGAGGCTGGACACCCGCATCATCCTTGTCGAGGAACTCGGCTCGGAGACCGTCGTTCACGCCGATGCAGGGGGTAAGAAGCTGATCGCCGTCTTTGCCGGCCAGCAGCGAATGAAATCCGGCGACAGCCTGCCGCTGCATCTTGATCCCGAAGTTCTGCACCTCTTCGGCGAGGATGGACGGCGTCTGTCCCAATAGGCTGCTGCGAAACGTCTCGTCAGCTTCCAGTCAAGCGCTCCCAATTTCGATGGGCGAACTTCGGTTTGTCGGCATCGTCGAGTTCGAGGCCTTCGACAAATCGGCGCGCTTCGCCTCCGGACCGGTACTGGTACGGGTAGTCTGTGGAAAACAGGATGCGATCCGTCCCGACCGCGTCGATCGCCTGCCGCAGATAGGCCGGGCTGAACATGCCGCTAGCGGTCAGATAGAGATTGTTGCGGACGTAGTCTAGGAAGGGGTGCTGCAGTCCGGACACCCGGTCGAGCATGCCCAAACGCTCCAGATAGAAGATCACCAGTTCGCCCCAGTGGCCGAGGATAACCTGAAGGCCTGGATAACGGTCGAACACGCCGGCGAGAACGATGCGGACGAATTGAATGCCGGCCTCAAAATGCCATCCCAGACCGAAGGTCGACAAGGCAAGATCGATCGGCGCTGCGAAGCCCGCATAATAGGCTTCGCGAACGCTCACCTGAGGAATCTGAGGGTGGATGAGCAGCGGAACGCCAAGCTCTGCTGCGTAGGCGAATGTCTGTTCGAAGATCGCGTGGTCGAGGTTTTTCTCGCCGACCCGGCCATAGAGAATGGCGCCCTTGCACCCCAGTTCCCGAACAGCACGCCGAAGTTCTTGGGCGGCGGCATCAGCGTCTACGGACGGCAGGACCGCGAGCGCCTGGAAGCGGGACGGATTGGCAGCCACGGTGTCGGCGAGGAGATCATTGACGCGGCGGGCCAGATCGACGCCGTGACGTCCCAGATTGTTGAGGCCCGGTGTTGTTAGCGACAGGACCTGCACATCGACTCCGGTCTCATCCATCAGCGCCAGCCGCTGTCGCCCCATATCGGCGAGCCGTTTTCCCAGCACACCTGGATTGAGCCCCAGCGTTCCGTCGTCGGCGCCGGGTATTGTGCTCCATGCGTGCTTCACCTGATCGGGAAGGACATGCTCTTCGATTGCAATGATCTTCATCTTTGAAACCCTGGAATCTACGCTTTCTAAAGCGAGTGGCGATCTTTCAGATTCGTTCGTAATGCCGTTATCGAGCGTTCTTGCCGCTTGTGTTAACCGCGACGCCAGATGACACGCCACTTTTCATCATCCCGCGTGGATGTAAGGATGAGCTGATCATTCACGAAGCTGTATGCTCGCGGGAAATCCTGGCCTACCAGCTCGTGAACCAAAGCTCCCTCGACACGATAGAGGAAGATGCTGTTTGCGGAATTCAGCGTGATTTTACCGAAGCTCGCCTCGTATCCACCCCTGCTGTACGCACTGTCGACATGTCCGGGTTCGAGGTTGCGGACCTGGACCGCCATGTGGCCATCGCGCGTAAAGACGAGGAGACCATTCACGCGCGCAGTCTTCACCGCGCCCTTCGCATCGGGCTGCTCGATCTTCACGAGGCGCCAGCCCCCATCCAATTGCGCAATGATCTCGGAATCGGCAGCGGATTGTCCACTCGTACCGGCGGTCGTCATTGGCTGTTCTCCTCTATCTCGATCCTGTCGGGCTCCGGGTCCGACCGGAGACAGCCTCTCACGAGGAGTTGCCTCATCAGGCTGCGGCCGGAGCGCCGGATGTCGTTCAGGACTTCGCGGTAAGCTGATTGGCCGCAGCCTTGCCGACGCCATGCGCCGAAGCCGGGTTCTGCCCTGTGATCAGGCGGCCATCGACCACCACGTTCTCCGTCCAGTTCGGTGCCGGCTGGTGCAGCGCGCCACGGTCCTTGAGGGTCGCCGCCAGCAGATAGGGCACGACCTTGGTATACTTGACCTCGGCCTCTTCCTCGTCCGTAAATGAGGCGACCTTCCTGCCAGCGACAAGATGACTGCCGTCCGACAGCGTCGCGTTTACCAGCGCTGCGGGGCCGTGGCAGACCGCCGAGACGATGCCGCCGGCCTCGTAGATTTCGCGGGCGACGTGCTGCACGGCTGGATTGTCGGCGAAATCCCACATGGTGCCATGGCCGCCAGCGAAGAACACCGCCGAATAGCGGGAGGGATCGAGCTCACTCAAAACCAGGGAGTTGGCCAGAGCACCGCGGAACTCGCGGTCCTTCCAGAAGCGGTCATTGACCGGATCGCTAAGATCGAAGAAGTCGATCGGCGGATGGCCTCCCCGAATCGAGGCGATCTCGGTCGGAATCCCGGCCGCGCGGAACACCGCGAGGGGGTGGGTGAGTTCAACCATAGCAAAGCCGGTGGGCTCACCGGTGTCGCCTCTGATCGGGTGGCTGGTGACCACGCAAAGGATGGGCTTGATGTTATCTGCCATTGTCTTGGCTCCTCATGACTTGAGCGAAGCCATGTCGATGACGAAACGATATTTGACATCGCTCTTCAACATGCGCTCATAGGCCTGGTTGATCTGATTGATGGAGATGATTTCAACGTCCGATACGATGCCGTGCTGCCCGCAGAAATCGAGCATTTGCTGTGTCTCTGCGAGACCGCCGATGAACGAACCTGTGATCGCCCTGCGGCCGCGCACGACCCCGCCGGCGTTAACCGCCGTGCCAAGTGGCCCCATATAGCCGACGAGCACGAGCACGCCTTCCAGCGTCAGCGTCGGCATGTACGGATTGACGTCATGGTCATAGGGAACCGTGTCGATGATCACGTCGAAGCGGCCCGCGACCGACGCCATCTGCGCCGGATCGCTCGAGAGCACGACATGATCGGCTCCGAGACGGAATGCGTCTTCCTCCTTGCCGGGGGAGCGCGTGAACAGGGTGACGTCGGCGCCGAGCGCCTTGGCGAGCTTTAGCGCCATATGGCCGAGACCGCCGAGACCGATCACTGCGACCTTGCTTCCTTCGCCGACATTCCAGCGATGAAGCGGCGACCAGGTGGTGATGCCGGCGCATAAGAGCGGTGCGGCCCCAGCCGGATCGAGCCTGTCGGGAAGCGCGAGAACGAACTTCTCCGTCACCACGATCGCGTCGGAATATCCGCCTTGGGTCGGCATGCCGTCGTGCCTGTCGAGGCTGGCATAGGTGAAGGTGGGACCTTCGGCACAGTCCTGTTCCCATCCAATCAGGCAGGGTTTGCAGTGCTGGCAAGAGTCGACCATGCAGCCGACGCCGACCATGTCTCCGGCCTTGAAGCGGCTGACCTTCTCTCCGACCTGACTAACCCTTCCGATGATCTCGTGGCCCGGAACGATCGGATAGGTCGTGAAGCCGCCGTGGTTGCGAGCCAGATGCAGATCCGTATGACAGACCCCGCAATAGAGGATGTCGATCAAGACATCATCGGGCCGCATCGCGCGCCGTTCAAAGGTGAAAGGCTCGAGAGCGCCGGCGGGCGACGGAGCGGCATAACCGAGTACGTTCATATTCATATTCCTTTCGACCCTGACGCGATCGAAGCGCGTGGCAAACTCACTGCGCCCGTCGAGCCGAGGTCGGGCGCAAAGTCTTCCGTGGTTTCCCGGACGGGAAATCTCAGGCGTTCGCTGGCGCGAACAGCGTTTCCCAGTTCAGGAAGGGGCCAAGCGGGATGACCTCCCAGTCGATAAGCCCGGCCTTGGCCAGCGGAAACTCGCGCAGGGCCCGCTTGGCGGCTTCGACTGACTCGCATTCGGCGATGATGGCCACACCGGGGCGGTCCTGGCGGAAATAGATGTCGCGGATAACGCCGCCCTTATACATTTGCCAGGCGTGCCGGGCTTCATCCGACATATGCGGCTGGTATTTTTCCAGGTTGGCGCCGGGCTGGGGAATATCGAGGCAAAGCAGTTTCATCGTGAGTTTCCTTGATTGAAAATACGGTTCAAGCGGCCTGAAGCCGGCGCGCAGTCTCGGTAACGCGTCGCCCCAGATAGGCAGCGGTCGCCAGATCGCTCTTGATGGGAGCGATATCCGCCGCCTGATCCGTGTTCGACTGGGTCACGACGCCCAGCCAGCTTCCGAGCCGGTTGAGGTCGTAGACACTGCCGGTGCTGCTGCTGTTTCCCGGCATCAAATCGAGGCCGACCCAGATCATGCCATGCTGGGCTGCAAACAGTGCCATCGACACGAGCGAGTTCAGCTTGTCGCCGTGCTGGGCTCCGGAGTTGGTGAAGCCGGCAGCGATCTTGTTGCGCCACTTCAGCTCTGACCAGGCTGCTTTGGTGGAGTTTTCGAAGAACTGCTTGAGCTTGGCGCTGATCAGGCCGTTGTAGGTCGGCGACCCGAAGATGATGGCGTCGCTTCGCTCAAGGGCTTCCCAGTCCATCGCGCCATCCGCGACGGCGATAAGTCTCGCCTCCGCCCCTTGAACCTCGTGGATGCCGGCGGCAACCGCTTCCGCGACGCGTGCCGTATGGCCATAGCCGCTGTCATATACAATGGATATTAGCAATTGCCGTCCTTTCATTGACGAGTCGCCCGCGAACCGAGCGCCATGGTTGCCCGCTGTTTCGACGACCGCATTGGTCGTCGGCGGCACGAATATCGTTTGCTTGGCCGGCGTTATATCGTAGAATGGACCTAACAATTAGAAATCGTTTTTATCTTCTTTGGTTCCTCGAATTCTCCAATCGCGGAATCGGCCATCCCGGGAGGATTCGCACGGTGCGCGACAGGTTTGATGGTGTACAGGCGTTCGTCGAGGCGGTTGAGACGGGCGGCTTTGCCAAGGCGGCCGATCGACTTTCGTTGACACGTTCCGCGGTCGGCAAGGCGATCGCGCGTCTTGAAGAGCGCCTGGGTGTCCGGTTGTTTCACAGGACCACACGAACGCAGAGCCTGACCGAGGATGGTCAGCAATATTATGAGCGCTGTATCCGTGCCATCGAGGAATTGCGCGCAGGCGAGTCTCTTCTGGAATCCGGCAGGCGTGAGGTCGTCGGCAGGTTGCGCGTGTCTTTGCCTGTTCTGTTCGGCCGCTACTGCGCCGCGCCGATCCTGCGTGCCTACGCGCGCCAGCATGAGAAGCTCGAACTCGAACTCAGCTTCAGTGACCGTCAGATCGATCTGATCGCCGATGGCTTCGACCTGGCGGTGCGCAACGGCGCCCTCGGCAATGGAACCGCACTCCACGCCCGGCGACTGGCCAGCCCCCGCAAGGCGCTATGCGCCTCTCCAGGCTATCTCTCCGCACGAGGGGAACCGCACTCTCTGGCGGATCTGTCCGAACATGAAACGCTCGTATACTGGCGCAATGATCATGGCCTGACCTGGCAGCTTCCTGATGCGACCGGCGCGCTCATCGACCTGTTGGTGACATCCAGACTGCGCTTTGATGATCTCGAAGTGATCGCCGATGCTGCCGTCGACGGCATGGGCCTGGCCTGGCTTCCCTACTGGTTGATCCATGAGCGCGTGCAAGCCGGCGAACTGATTGAACTCTGGGCCGATCGGCCGCGCGCCGCGATGGAATGCTATGCCGTGTGGCCAACCAACCAATATCTGCCGTTGCGGTCGCGACTGGCGATCGATGCGCTCGCCACCGAATTGCCGAAGCGTTTCGAATTCTGAAGCGGGCCGCTACACTTTTTGTCGACCACTTCGCGCTTCCTCTCCTGGCGCTGGCGCCGGTCCCGCGCACCGTTCACAAAGCGGCTTGCCGCTGTCGCCTCGCAGCCGCTCACGTTGAATAACGCAACGCATTCACGAGAAGAGAAAAAGCGGGCGAAGATTGGCGCCGGCTTGGATAGTAGAGATGAAAGCCCTCCCAATAGGGCGAATAATCTTCCAGAAACCGGTGGAGGCGACCGGTCTCGAGATAGCGCTTGGCGATATCCTCCGGGACATAGGCGAAACCGAAGCCGTCGAGAGCCGCTTCGAGAACATTATAAATCGTGTTGAAAACGAGTTGTCCGTCCACCCGAACCTTGATCTCGCGGCCGTTCTCTTCAAATTCCCAGGCATAAAGACCTCCATAGGTTGGCAAGCGCAGATTGATGCACCTGTGCTGCATGAGGTCCTTCGGATGCTTCGGAATATCGCGTGACGCAAAATATGATTCTGCGGCAACGACCGCGAAGCGAACATCGGGCCCGATCCTCGCAGAAATCATGTCCTTGGCGATCTGCTCACCGAAGCGCACGCCAGCGTCATAGCCTTCGCTGACGATGTCCTGCAGACCGTAGTTCACGTCCAATTCGAGCCTGATGTCGGGATACTGGTGGAGAAAGGTTCGAAGCCTCGGCCATATGTAGCACTGGATCTGGTAGTCGCCGGCGGTCAACCGGACGGTGCCCGCCGGCTGGTCTCGAAGTGTGTTGAGCCCATCAAGCGCAAATCCGATCTCGTCGAAAAGCGGACCGATGCTCTGTAGCATCCGTTCGCCGGCCTCGGTCGGCGAGACGCTGCGTGTCGTCCTCGTCAGAAGTCGCACGCCCAGCCGCTCTTCAAGCTGACGGATCGTGTGGCTTAGCGCCGACTGTGAGACGCCGAACTTGGCGGCGGCTTTCGTGAAACTGCGATCTCTCGCGACCACCAGGAACACCATCAGGTCGTTGATATTCTGGCGCTCCACTGATGATTCCTTTTCATAGACAGGCGCTCATTATAAACGCGTGTCCATGAAATGGTAGCAATGAAGCCTGGAGCAACAAGGAGGCTGGATCACCTTTGCGGACCGGCATGCTTCCGCTGCAGGTTGGAGCCTCACATCGCCCGGCTGCGCAGTACCTCTCCGACAACCGACGACGCAGAGAAGGCGTTCGGCCAGCCGGCGTAGAAGGCCGTATGGGCAACGACCTCGCCGGCTTCTTCGGCGGTAAGGCCGTTATCCATGGCGCGGTTGAGGTGATAGGTAATCTGGGTGCTCTGGCCAGATGCGATCAGCGAACTGACCGTCACAAGGCTACGGTCGCGCGGTGCAAGGCCCGGCCGCTGCCAGAGATCGAGGAACAGTGGATCGGTGGTAAACTGCACCAGCCCCGGAGAGATCGGGCCCACATTCTTCTCAACGCCGGTCGCGCGTTGGCACTCGGTCTCTTCGTTGAGCGGCAGCAGTTGTGGAGAGGCCGCAGGCATCTGATCGGCCGTGATGCCCCGATCTTTGAATACGTCCTTCGTCGCGACGATTGCGAACATCGCGTTCGACCAGCCTGAGTAGAAAGCCAGATGCGTGATGATCTCGGAAACCTCCGTCGGGGTCACCCCGTTATTGAGAGCGACGCCAAGATGGTGCTTCAGATCGACTGCCTGACTTCGGGCGATTAAAACGGCCACCGTGACGATGCTGCGATCGCGGCGTGACAGTTGCGGCCTCTGCCACAGGTTTCCGATCACGTCTTCTTCTGCGTATCGGCCAAGGGCCGGCGATACGGATTGAATGTCGCTGAGCGACAGTGATGAAGCACTTCTCGGCATGGCTCCGCCGCCAACACTTTCCTGGGCCATGACAGGCTCGCCCACAGTGACCGAGATTGCCGTGGCGGCCAAAAGTCGTTTCATGATGATATCCTTCCAGCTTGGTGGTTCCGGCATCGCCTTGGGCTAACCCTGCAATAGATGCCGCAGTGTGCCGCTAGAGACCGGATCGGCGCAGCATTGCGTCGGGGTAACGAGCTCCCTGAATGATGATGTTGGCTTGCGCGATCTCATCCAGATCGACCTTGTCCAAGGTGACGTTCAGCGCCCCGATATTCTCCTCGAACCGCTCGAGCTTGCGTGTGCCGAACAGTGGAACTATCCAGGGCTTCTGGGCCAGCAGCCAGGCTAGCGCGACCTGCGCAGGCGTTGCGCGATGCTTCTCGCCGATTTGGCGGATCAGATCGACCAGCTTCTGGTTGGCGATACGTGCTTCCTCGGAGAAGCGGGGGATTCCCGCTCGGATATCGGAATTGTCGAACATGGTGTTGACGTCGATCTTGCCGGTCAGAAATCCCTTGCCGAGCGGGCTAAACGGCACAAGCCCGATACCGAGTTCCTCGATCGTCGGGATGACTTCGGCTTCAGGCTCGCGGGTCCACAAGGAATATTCGCTCTGCAACGCTGCCACCGGCTGCACTGCATGCGCTCGCCGTATGGATTGGGCACCCGCCTCAGACATGCCGAACCACCGCACTTTGCCCTCGGCAATCAGCTCCCCGACCGTCCCGGCTACATCTTCCATAGGCACTCCCGGATCGACCCGGTGCTGATAATAGAGGTCGATGTGGTCGATGCGCAGGCGCTTTAGGCTGCCCTCAATGGCGCGGCGGATCTGTGCCGGCTTGCTGTTGACGCCACCACGGTGCTCGCCAGTCTCCTGATCGATATCCCAGCCGAACTTCGTCCCGATCTTCACCTTGTCGCGAACCGGAGCAAGCGCCTCGCCGACCATCTCCTCGTTCGTCCAGGGGCCATAGACTTCGGCGGTGTCGAAGAAGTCCATGCCGTGTTCGACAGCAGTTCGAATCAGGTCGATCATGTCAGCCCGGTCCGGGAGCTCGCGGGCCTTGCCATAGCCCATGGCGCCTAGCGACAAAGCGGATACTTCAAGGCCTTGGCCCAGTGTGCGCTTGATCATTTGCTTCTCCTCCTTTGAGGCTGATTTGAAGAGCTATCGACGAGGCGGGCCTCGAGGCGACGCCGACCTCATGCGATCCGGCCGCCGTTAGGTATTTGCCTCGCGTGGCGTGATCCTAACGGTTGCCGCGCGTGCTCGGGTGCTGACCATCGGTGGTAGATACTGGCTCTTGCCGTATTTCGCGCGGTAGGCGTCATCGATGCGATCGTTGATCGGACCGTCGACCGGCTCGAAGGCGACCGTGCGCGTCATGCCGGCGGCAATGATCCGTCCGGCCTTCTGGCGGACCGCCGCCTGATACCAGCGGGAATTCTGACCATGGTAGCCGCGCACGTAGAGCGCGCCATCGACGACGACCTCCCAGATCCAGGTCGGGGTCCCATAGGTGGCGCCATCTTCCCGAAACGGTGCGATTTTCACATCGTCGGCCCGATCGATTTTGCTAAGCTCATCATCCGACCAGTTCATCGTCGCTCTCCGCTCGTCTCGGCCACAGTCGTCGACCGCTTCCCGATCTCATGCTCTGAATATAAAGCGCGCGCCTAGCTATGATTAGGCGTGGCAAATCGCATGAACTTATGAGCGAGAATCATCAATACGGATGAAGAGTGCCGGTCGTGTATTTTCGGGCATAGATGCGTCTTGATTTCGCAAATGAAGTTGAAGGCAAGTCGAGTTCTGAGAAAGCATGGTGCCGGAAACTGTCACCATGCGGGTGTATACCGCGTCTCAACAGAGCGAGACCTCAGTTTCCTTCATGCGTTGAAAAGGCATTTGAAAACATGTCCAGATTTGAACCACTCGATCCTGCCTATCCCGTCGCGCGTCAGAAAGACCTTGAAGGCGGCCCAATAGTGATGATCAATCTCTTAACTATGGTCCCGGAGGAGGAAGATGCCTTCCTTGCTGCCTGGACCGCTGACTCGCTGTTCATGAAACGCCAACCCGGCTTCATCTCGACGCAGCTACACCGTGCCATCGGCGAGAACCCAACATATCTCAATTACGCTGTCTTCGACAGCGTGAGCGCATGGCGCGAGGCTTTCCAAACTCCCGAATTCCAGGAGAAGCTCAAGGCCCATCCGCCATCAGTCGTCGCGCGGCCTCACCTATTCGCCAAGGTGGCGGTTGCCGATCTGTGCACGGCTTGAGATGGAACTGTGACACGCAGATGAAACGCATTCAATATCACCAGTATGGCGGTCCGCATCTGATGCGGCTCGAAGACTTTGAACTGGCCATGCCTAACAAAGGCGAAGTGGCTGTTAGGGTCAAGTTTGCAGCTATCAATCCCATTGACTGGAAGCTGCGGGCCGGCAGCATGAAGATTGTTACCGGCAAGACCTTCCCCCGTGCGATGGGTATGGACATCTCCGGGACGGTTATTGCCATCGGCCCGGGTGTTGCGCGTTTCAAGATCGGCGACCCGGTGTTCGGCCTTGCCCGCTTCAAGGAAAGTGGTGCGCTAGGGCAGGCCGTTGTCACCAAAGAAATCTTCTTGGCAAAGAAGCCTGAAACAGTTTCGTTTGAGGATGCCGCCTGCCTCGGAACTCCGGGAGCCACCGCTTGGAACGGCCTGGTCGATAAGGCGGAGCTGAAGGCCGGCGAGCGTGTCTTTATCAATGGCTGTACCGGCGGGGTGGGGGAAGCGGCGGTGCAAATCGCGCTCATGCGAGGCGCGACGGTTTCGGGCAGTTGCAGCGCAGGCGCCATGGAGCGGGCACGGTCTCTCGGAGTTCAAACCGTCTTCGACTATCGCACGACTGATTTGTCGACTATTCGCGAGCGCTTCGATGTAGTCTATGACACCGCTGCCACGATGCCGATAGCGGTGGGTACTGGTCTTTTGCGTGAGAAAGGTCGATTTTTGGATATCAATCCCACACCAGCAAAATTCGTTCGTGCGATGTTTAATCGGCGTCTGAAGGTTGTCGTGTGCACGCCGAGAGCCGATATTCTGGATAACCTTGCGCGCGCAGCCAAAGACGGAAAAATTCGCCTTCCAATCGCCGAAATTGTGCCCCTTACCGAGGCGATCCAACTCATCACAGCTCTTGAGGCTGGGCGCCGGCTTGGTGGGAAAGCCCTTGTTGGGATGGATTAATCGTGTCGCGAAGCCACCGATTATTTGACCTCATGCAGGTTCTTCGCCGTCACCGTGGGACGGTGTCCGGCGAGGTATTGGCACGAGAGCTCGGCGTTTCGCTTCGAACGATTCGTCGTGACATAGTTACGCTACAAGCGATGGGTGCAGATATCGATGGGGAGCCAGGCGTCGGCTATCTACTGCGCCCAGGATTTCTTTTACCGCCGCTTTCTCTGACCGAAGAGGAAATTCAGGCGCTTGTAGCCGGGGCGCAATGGGTTAGCCGGCATACTGACGACGCTTTGGCGTGCGCTGTTCAAAACGCGCTCGCAAAAATTGGCGGTGTCCTTCCTCCTGACATGCGGCAAGGCTTGGACGACAATACATTCTTTGTTGGCGGTGCTGAGAAGGGCTCAACGTTGCTTGACCTGGCGCAGGTCAGACGAGCGATGCGCGACCAGCGGAAGATCCACATCACGCACACAGATCAAATAGGCACTGTGTCGGACCGGACCATATGGCCCATCATGCTGGGATTTATCGACTCAAAACGGTCTGTCGCTGGCTGGTGCGAATTGCATAACGAATTTCGCGTTTTTCAGGCCGACCACATTTTGGCGGTCGATTTCTTGGACGATCGCTATCCGCGCAACCGCCGCCAGCTGGTGAGGGAATGGCGCGCGCAAGAGGAGCATCCTTGCAAGAAAAAGAAGGTGGAAGACGGCGGATAACTGCCTTCCTCGCTAAGGAGCGGGCAACCAGAGCCTAAACCATTTCATTGTTTTATAAAGATAGGAACCAGTTATGGTCTATCCAACGTCTGCCAGTCTTCCGTTCAAGCAGAAGCGGCGAATCTTTGTGCTTTGGGCACTCACGGTGGCTTTTGTAACCGTCCAGCTTATTGTGCATCCGATATTCCCTTCGGAAAGCATTATTCCGACGTTACTCGCTCAAGTCGGAACATTGCTGATCGCCTTTGGTGTAATCGGACGAATCTGGTCGACCGTCTATATTGGAGGTCGAAAGAATTCCGAGCTCGTGACTAAGGGACCCTATTCGATCACTCGCAACCCTCTGTACGTCTTTTCGCTGTGCATGATCATCGGCGTCTGCCTGGTGTTTGGAAGCCTGCTCTCTACCGCAATTTTCACATTGCTCGCCTATCTCGTCTTCAGATATACGGCGGAGCGAGAGGCCGTATATTTATCTCACCTGTTCGGCGAGCAATATGCAGAATACTCTCGGCGTACCCCGTTGTTCTGGCCCCATTTCTCGAATTTCGAATGGGGGCAGGTTCCCGTGATTTCCAGCCGGGCTCTGCTGGTTACGTCCAGAGATTCTCTCTTCACTATCGCCATCATCCCCTTTTCTGAACTGGTCGAATACCTTCGAGAAAGCGGCTTTCTAGCCATGGCTATTATTGTCCCTTGAAAGTGACCGTGTGAACAGCACGTCGAGGCGAGTCAATAAGCGTGTTAGGCTATCGCGGAACTCTCCGGCTTCATGGTGAAGGGATGGCGTCAACGAGGCGGACCGGGCGGGTAGGGAACTCGTCTGCCATTTCGTTGGCCATCGGGAGAAAGCGGAAAAATCCCGATGTTCTCCGGCACCGCCGCGTCCGCTTGGCGCGGTCCGCAACCTCGGTCCGATAACCCACATATTGGCGAAAAGGTTCCAGGAAAACAACCGCATTCCCCCATGCCGGAAGCCTCGATGCGGCGCGCCGGCTCTTTCCAAATCGACGGGTCGCACTAGCTTAAAGGGGACGTGACGAAAAGGAGAAAACCATGACCGACGCACCGAATACGGCGACCCCGGCGCGGAGAGTGTTGCGTGGCCGCCCCTACAGCATCAGCGAATTTGCCAGGAAATACCGGTTGGACGACAAGGAGGCAAAGCGCCTCTACGAGAAGTTCGGCCCATCCGCCACCGAACTCGATCTGTTGATGGCGGCAAAGCGTCGCCCGCCGGGCCTTCCGTCCAGTCTCGACGCCTGACGCCGCGCCATGAAGATCCGAACCGGAGGCTGCCTTTGCGGAGCGGTCGCCTACAGGGTGGAAGGCGAGCCGCTTCGCGTCGGCCTCTGCCACTGCGCCGATTGCCGCAAATCGAGCGGCTCCGCCTTCGTCTTCTTCGCGGTCTGGCCACGTCAGGCTTTTTCCCACAACGGCGAGATCGCCACCTTCGCCGGCCGCAGCTTCTGCGCTGCTTGCGGCAGCCGCCTTTTCTGCCTTAGGGACGATGAGGCGGACTCCGCCTGGGCTCGCTCGACACTCCGCCGACCGACCTTGCACCCGGCTATGAAGTCTGGATCAAGCGGCGTGAACACTGGCTGCATCCTTTGCCCGGCGTCGGCCAATTTGCCGAGGATGCGAACTGACGGGCGCTAAAGCGCGTCGCGATCGACATCGCTTGCCGGGCTTTAGGTCTCGGGTTGGCCGCATGTCGTGATCGCAAAACCGCGGCACACATTGCGCGACATGCGCAGCGCACCCAAAACTTGACTTTCCTTACCAATATTTCATTTCACCCATCCGCAATTCCGTGCCACTTCCGCGGCAACGCTAATCGCCGGTTCATCTGCGTTGTGATTATTTCACCGCAGAGGCCGCAAGCGGCACTGATCGAGGACAGCATGAACAAAATCGTAAGCGGCAGCGAAACCGGAGCAAAGGCAGGTGAAGCGTCCGACCTCGCAGCGATCCTTGCCGCGTCGGGACGTCAGGGCAAGCGCAGCCGCTGGCGTGGGCGCCTGCTCATTCTTCTCCTCGTCATCGCCGCCGTCGCAGGCGCCGCTTATGTCTATATGGGCAGAGGGCAGAGCGAAGTGAGCTACGCCACCCAGCCGGCAAAACGCGGCGACCTGACCGTGCTCGTCACCGCCACCGGCTCGGTGCAGCCGACCGAGCAGGTGGATATATCGAGCGAGCTTTCCGGCACTGTCCGCGATGTCAATGTCGATTACAACAGCACGGTCAAATCAGGTGAGGTGCTCGCCCTTCTCGACACCAACAAGCTCGAGGCGGATGTGAAGAGTTCGCGCGCCAAGCTCAATTCGGCCAAGGCGAACGTCGTCAAGGCCAATGCCGACATGCAATCGGCGGGCACCTCGCTCGAGCGGTTGAAGAGCCTGGTCAGGAGCAATGTCTCCACCCAGCAGAGCCTGGACGACGCCACCTACAAATATGATTCCGCCGTTGCCGCCAAACAGATCAACGAAGCCGAAGTCCTCGCCGCGGAAGCCGACCTGCAGCTTGCCGAAGTCAATCTCGCCAAGGCGAAGATCATCTCGCCGATCGACGGCGTCATCCTCACCCGCTCGGTCAATCCGGGCGCGACGGTCGCAGCCTCGCTTTCGGCGCCGATCCTTTTCACCATTGCCGGCGACCTGAAGAAGATGGAGCTGCAGGTCGATGTCGACGAAGCCGATGTCGGCCAGATCGCCGTCGGCCAGAAGGCAAAGTTCACGGTCGACGCCTATCCCGACCGGACTTTTCCCGCCGAAATCGAGCAGATCCGCTTCGCCTCCGAAGTGGTCAACAATGTCGTCACCTACAAGGCGGTGCTGTCGGTCGACAATGCCGATCTGCTGCTGCGCCCCGGCATGACGGCGACGGCCGATGTCACCGTCGAGGCCGTCAAGGACACGCTGATGGTGCCGAACGCCGCGCTGCGCTACGCTCCGGCGCAGGCGGAACGGCGCGGCCGCGGCATTTTTGGTATCTTCGGCCCGCCACGCCAGCGCAACAACAATGCCGGTTCGGCGTTGACGGGCACGCAGCGCCGTGTCTGGGTGCTGCGCAACGGCCGCCCGGTACCCGTCATCATCCAGGTCGGCTCATCCGACGGCCAGTTCACCCAGGTCGTCTCCGGCGACATCAAGCAAGACGACGCACTGGTGACCGACGCCACGACGCGTGCGAACTAGGCGGAGAGACGGATGGCAAGCCCGCCGCTCATCGAATTCAGGCAGGTCTCGAAAATCTACGGCGAGGGCGAGGCGGCGATCCGCGCGCTCGACCGCGTCGACCTGGCGATCAATGCCCATGAATTCGTCGCGATCATGGGTCCGTCAGGCTCCGGCAAGTCGACGGCGATGAATATTCTCGGCTGCCTCGACGTGCCGACATCAGGCGACTACATCTTCCAAGGCATTCCGACCAGCGGCTTCGACCGCGGCCAGCTGACGCTGCTGCGCCGCCATATGCTCGGTTTCGTCTTCCAGGGCTTCAACCTCCTGTCGCGCACCTCGGCCGTCGAAAATGTCGAACTGCCGCTGATCTATCGCGGCATGGCGGTGCGTGAGCGGCGCGAACGGGCCCGCGAAGCCCTGGCGCTGGTCGGCCTCACCGGCCGCGAACATCACAAGACACAGGAACTGTCAGGCGGCCAGCAGCAGCGCGTCGCCATCGCCCGCGCCATCGTCACCGAGCCGGCACTGCTTCTGGCCGACGAGCCCACCGGCAATCTCGATACGAAGACCAGCGTCGAGATCATGGATTTGATGACGCGGCTGAACCGCGAGCAGGGCATCACCATCGTCATGGTCACCCACGAACCTGATATTGCCGCCTATGCGCAGCGGCTGCTGCGTTTCGTCGATGGAAAGCTGGAGACCGAAGTCGAGCACCGGAGGAGGGCGGATCATGTTCTTTGAGACGCTGAAGCTGGCGCTGCGGGCCATCAGCCGCAACATGCTGCGCTCCTTCCTGACCGTGCTCGGCGTCGTCATCGGCGTTGCCGCGGTCATCGCGCTGGTGACGATCGGCAACGGCACCACCGCGCAGGTCTCGACCGAACTGTCGCGGCTCGGCACCAACATGCTGTTCGTCCGTCCCGGCCAGTTCGGTCCCGGCCGGGCGAGCTCCGAGGCCAAGCGCTTCAGCGTCAAGGACGTCGCGGCGATCCGCGACCAGATTGGCGGCCTGAGGGCTGTCGCGCCGCTCAACCAGTCGACGGCGACGGTGATTTTTGGCGGCCAGAACCATTCGACCAGCGTGTCGGGCACCACCAACGATTATTTCGTCGCCCAGGACTGGAATCTGACGCTCGGCCGCACTTTCACTCCCGCCGAGGAACGCGGCCAGTCTCGCTGCATCATCGGCGAGACGGTGCGCTCGCAGCTCTTCGGCAGCGCCGACCCCACAGGCCAGCAGATCCGCGTCGGCAAGGTCTCATGCCCGGTGATCGGCGTGCTCGCCAAACGCGGCCAGTCCGGCATGGGCAACGATCAGGACGATGTCGTGATCATGCCGGTCAAGGTATTCCAGCGGCGCATCAGCGGCAGCAGCAACGTGCCGCAGATCATCATCTCGGCGCGCGACGGCGTCTCCACGGCCAAGGTGCAGTCCGATGTCGAAAATCTCCTGCGCGAGCGCCGCAAGATCGTGCCCGGCCGCCAGGACGATTTCAACGTCAACGACATGACGCAGATCGCCGAGGCGATGACCGGCACGACGACGCTGCTGACCGGCCTGCTCGGCGCCGTCGCCGCCATCAGCCTGCTCGTCGGCGGCATCGGCATCATGAACATCATGCTGGTCTCGGTCACCGAACGCACCCGCGAGATCGGCATTCGTCTCGCAATCGGCGCACTGGAAAACCAGGTGCTCACCCAGTTCCTGGTCGAAGCCGTGGCGCTGTCGCTGTTCGGCGGCATCACCGGCATCGTGCTGGGGCTAAGCCTCGGCTTCGGCGCGGTGACGTTGCTGAAAGTGCCCTTCGTCTTCAGCCCGATGATGATCGCCGTCGCCTTCCTGTTCTCCGCGGCAATCGGCATGATCTTCGGCTATTTCCCGGCGAGAAGGGCAGCGCAGCTCAACCCCATCGAGGCGTTGCGGCACGAATAAATGCGTTGTGGGATGATGTGTCTCCACGCTAACGGAGGGTGGGGAGTCGGCAGGAGCTATTTCACGGCTCGGGCGCTGGTATCGCAACACCATTCACCGAACTTCGCAGGCTCGCTATGTTATCTATCTGTCTCTATTCTGATATATCAGCCTGACTTGCCATCGGTTTTCGAGCGTGCGAGTATGTGATATATCAGTAGGGCAACGGATTCGGGCATGCAGACTTCACAAAGCCATCTTGCCTATCTCGCGCTGGAGCATCTGATCGTGACGCTGGCGCTGAAGCCCGGCGCGCTTGTTACCGAAAAGCAGCTGATCGATATGGCGGGCCACGGGCGCACGCCGGTGCGTGAGGCGATCCAGAAGCTCGCCTGGCAGGGGCTGATCCTGGTGAAGCCGCGCGTCGGGCTGCAGGTCGCCGAGATCGCGGCTGAGGATCATCGCAATGTCATGCAGGTGCGCCGCGAGCTGGAGCCGATCGCAGCAGGCTTGGCCGCCGAACATGCGAGCGACGAACAGCGCGCGCGTCTCGCCGACTGTGCCCGCGCCATGGACGAATGCACTGTGACGGGTGATCTCGCCGGCTTTTTTGCCGCTGACAAGGCCTTCGACGAAATTCTCGAGGATGCCTGCCCAAACGGCTTCATCATGGCGGCGCTCGGCCCGGTACAGACGCATTCGCGCCGCCTCTGGTATTCCACCGCAAGCCCGGAGCGCATGGATCGCGCCATCGCGCTGCATGTCGCCGTCATCCAGGCCATCCGTCAGGGCAGGCCGGACGAGGCGCGCGCCACCATGGCGACGCTGATCAATTATCTCAGCCAGGAATAGAAACGGCCCCGTTTCCGGAGCCGTTGTCAGATCGGATTGTCGGGAAAATTTTCAGCCGACGAAAGCGCGCTCGATGACGAACTCGGCGGGCTTGCTGTTGGCGCCTTCATTGAGGCCGGCCTTTTCGAGCAGTTCCTTGGTATCCTTCAGCATCGCCGAGGAGCCACAGATCATGCCGCGGTCAATCGCCGGGTCGAGCGGCGGTACGCCGAGATCGGAAAACAGCTTGCCGGAGGAGATCAGGTCGGTGATGCGGCCGCGATATTCGAAATCCTCGCGCGTGACGGTCGCATAGTGGCGCAGCTTGTCGCCGACGACTTCCTTCAGCAATTCGTCATTCTGGATTTCGTGCACGAGGTCGAAGCCGTATTTCAGCTCGGCGACATCGCGGGTCGTATGGGTGAGGATGACTTCCTCGAACTTCTCATAGGTCTCAGGATCGCGGATCAGGCTGGCGAATGGCGCAACACCCGTTCCCGTCGAGAACATGTAGAGACGACGGCCGGGCGTCAGCGCGTCGAGCACCAGCGTGCCAGTGGGCTTCTTGCGCATCAGCACCTGGTCACCCGGCTTGATCGCCTGCAGATGCGAGGTCAGCGGGCCATCCGGCACCTTGATCGAGAAGAATTCAAGCTCTTCGGCCCAGGCGGGGCTGGCGATCGAATAGGCGCGGAAGACCGGCTTGCCCTCGACCATCAGGCCGATCATCGCGAACTCGCCGGAACGGAAACGGAAGCCCTGCGGCCGGGTCATCGTGAAGCGGAAGAGCCGGTCGGTGTAATGCGTCACAGCGAGCACCGTCTCGGCGTAAACGCCGGCGGGGATGGACGGGGCGAAGTCTTCGGTCTTTGCAGGCGCGTTCATTGCGGTAGAGGATCCCGTTTCGTCGGATGAACTGTCGGATGCGAGGCTGATATTACATATCGGGCCGGAATTAAAGGCATTCCATTCCATGCAGCGCCCATCAGAGGAAATATGCATGTCATTGTCAGGATTCAATGGCCACTAGGGGGCAAGCAGGGGCGGGCGGGGAAAGTCGTATTTCCTGCTGGCGAAGCCCGGCAAAGGATGCATATTAGAGCGGCGCGCCGAAATGGATGCCGGTTTTCGGCAAAAACGGTGCGACAACAAAGACCTACGGCGTCGGAACCCTCAGCAACAGGTCCGGCAATGGTGGCGAAATAAAAAAGATGCTTGCCGGGGCGAGCGCGATAGGGCGGTCGGGGGAATATGAAGATTTTCAACTACAAGCGTGTTCCTTACGCGGAGATGCGCGCCTTTTCCGTCCATATCCTGACGGCATCCGGCTCCTTCCTTGCCTTTCTCGGCGTCGTTGCCGCTGCCGAGCATCGCTTCATCGACATGTTCTGGTGGCTGGGTCTCGCCCTTCTCGTCGACGGCATAGACGGGCCGATAGCCCGCAAGGTGCGCGTCAAGGAAGTGCTGCCCAACTGGTCGGGCGATACGCTCGACAATATCATCGATTACGTCACCTATGTGCTTCTGCCGGCCTTCGCGCTCTATCAGAGCGGCATGATCGGCGAGCCCTGGTCCTTCGTCGCCGCCGGCATGATCGTCGTCTCCAGCGCCATCTACTATGCCGATATGGGCATGAAGACGGATGAGTATTTCTTCTCCGGCTTCCCGGTCGTCTGGAACATGATCGTTTTCACGCTGTTCGTCATCGATGCCAGCGCGACGACCGCGCTTGCCGTCGTCATTATCTCGGTGGTGCTGACCTTCCTGCCGATCAATTTCCTGCATCCGGTCCGCGTCAAAAGGCTGCGCCCGCTCAATCTCGGCGTCTTTTTCCTGTGGTCGGCACTCGGCATTTTTTCGCTGCTGATGCATTTCGACACGCCCGAATGGGCACTCATTCTCTTTATCGTGACCGGGCTCTATCTTTACGTCATCGGCGCGGTGCTGCAATTCTTCCCCGCCCTTGGACGCGAAGCTTAGGATAGGCAGATGACCAAAACGCAGGCTGTTTCATTCTCGAGGACGGGCGGGCCCGAGGTTTTCGACTATATCGAGATCGATCTCCCGCCGCCCTCGGCGGGCGAAGTGCAGATCAAGCAGGCGGCGGTCGGCCTCAATTTCATCGACGTCTATTTCCGCAACGGCAGCTACAAGGTGCCGCATCTGCCCTTCGTCACCGGCAAGGAGGGCGCCGGCACCGTGACATCGGTCGGTCCCGGCGTCGAGGATTTCAAGGTTGGCGACCGCGTCGCCTATGCCAGCGCCGATGGCGCCTACAGTGCTGAGCGCAATATCGAAACGCGCCATCTGGTGCATGTGCCTGACGGCATTGCGCTCGAAACGGCGGCGGCGATGATGCTGAAGGGCATGACCGCCGAATATCTGTTGAACCGCACCTTCAAGGTCGGGCCGGAGACCGTCCTGCTGTTCCACGCCGCTGCCGGCGGCGTCGGCCTGATCGCCGGCCAATGGGCAAAGGCGCTCGGCGCCACCGTCATCGGCACGGCGGGCTCCGAAGACAAGATCGAGCTGGCGCTTGCCCATGGCTACGACCATGTGATCAACTATAAGAGCGACAATTTCGTCGACCGTGTCCGCGAAATCACCAGCGGCAAGGGCGTCGATGTCGTCTACGATTCGATCGGCCGTGATACTTTTCCACAGTCGCTTGACTGCCTGAAGCCGCGCGGTCTCTTTGCCTCCTTCGGCCAATCCTCCGGTCCGATCGAGAATTTCACCCTGGCGATGCTGGCGCAGAGGGGTTCGCTCTTTGCGACGCGGCCGACGCTCTTCACCTATATCGCCGCGCGCCAGGAACTGATCGACAGCGCCAAAGCGCTATTTGATATTGTGCAAAGCAACAAAGTGCGTATCAATATCAATCAAACTTATCCGCTGCGTGAGGTTGGGCGGGCTCACGCGGATCTGGAAACAAGAAAAACAACAGGAACGACGCTGCTGATTCCATGAGATCCGAACGGACCGGTTGGCAGAAGAAATGAGGGGAACGTGTCGCCATTGAATGTGCCGGATTCCGGTGCGTTATTATCGGTCCAGAAGCTGACGAAGTTCTTCGGAAGCTTTGCCGCCTGCAATGAAATCGATCTCGATATCGCGCCGGGCGAAATTCACGCGCTTCTCGGCGAAAATGGTGCAGGCAAATCCACTCTGGTGAAGATGCTGTTCGGCGTTCTCGAGCCGACGGGCGGGCATATCCTGTGGCAGGGCCAGCCGGTTGCGATCACCTCGCCGGGCGAAGCCCGCAAGCTCGGCATCGGCATGGTCTTCCAGCATTTTTCGCTGTTCGAGGCGCTGACGGTTGCCGAAAACATCGCGCTGTCGCTCGATGACGGCATCCCGATCGACCGGATCGCCGAGGAGGCGAGGGCGCTGTCGGTCGCCTACGGCCTGCCGCTCGATCCGCATGCCCATGTCGCCGATCTCTCGGTCGGCGAGCGCCAGCGCATCGAGATCGTCCGCGCGCTGCTGCAGAACCCGAAGCTGATCATCCTCGACGAGCCGACCTCGGTGCTGACGCCGCAGGAGGCCGACAAGCTGTTCGAGACGCTGTTCAAGCTGCGTGCCGAAGGGCGTTCTGTTCTTTATATCAGCCATCGCCTGGAAGAGGTGCAGCGCATCTGCGATCGCGCCACTGTGCTGCGCCATGGCCGCGTGACCGGCGCCTGCGATCCCAGGCAGGAAACGCCGGCATCGCTCGCCCGCATGATGGTCGGCAGCGAAGTGGCGACGGTGACCCACCCGGAACGCAGCGACAAAGGCGAGGTACAGCTTGCCGTCGCCAATCTTTCCGTCTCTGCCCGCACCCCCTTCGCCATGCCGCTGCGCGATGTGTCTATGGCGGTGCGCTCGGGTGAAATTCTCGCCATTGCCGGTGTCGCCGGCAACGGCCAGAGCGAACTCTTCGATGCATTGTCCGGTGAATATCCGGTCGCCTCGGCAGAGGCGATCGTCATCCGCAAAAAGCACGTGGGCAATCAGGGCATTACCGCCCGCCGTCTTCTCGGCGCCGGCTTCGTACCGGAGGAGCGTCACGGCCATGCCGCCGTCTCCGCCATGAAACTCTCGGATAATCTCGTCCTCGCCCGCAGCCAGTCTGACCGCAAGGCGTTTCTGGGCCTGCTCGGCATCATCCGCCACGCTGCGGTGAAATCTGCCGCACGGCGCATTTCCGAGGCCATGGATGTCCGCAAGAGCGGCGATGATCCTGCCGCCGGCTCCTTATCAGGCGGCAATCTGCAGAAATTCATCGTCGGCCGCGAGCTCGACCGCCAGCCGGCGGTTCTCGTCGTCAACCAGCCGACCTGGGGCGTCGATGCCGGGGCGGCAAGCCGCATCCGCCAGGCCCTGGTCGATCTGGCACGGAGCGGTTCGGCCGTCGTCGTCATCAGCCAGGATCTCGACGAGATTTTCGAAGTGGCGACCGATATCGCCGTCATCTCCGAGGGCCGTCTTTCCCGCCCGTTCCCGGCGGGCGAACTGACGCGGGAAAAGATCGGCCTGCTGATGGGCGGCCTGCACGAGAGCAGCTCTGTACCCGAGGCGCCCCATGCGCATTGAACTTGAAAAACGCCCCGACGTCTCGAAGCTCTACGCTTTCGTCTCGCCGCTCCTGGCCCTTGTCCTGACGCTGGCCTTTGGCGCCATCATGTTCGCCATGCTCGGCAAGGACCCGGTCGAGGCCCTCGACGCCTTCTTCATCGAGCCGCTGCTCGAGGTCTGGTCGCTGCACGAATTGGCGATCAAGGCCGCTCCGCTGATCCTGATCGCCGTCGGCCTTGCCGTCTGCTACCGCTCGAACAATTGGAATATCGGCGCCGAAGGCCAGTTCACCATCGGCGCCATCACCGGTTCCTATCTGCCGATCGTCTTCTACGACTGGCATTCACCGCTGGTGCTGCCGCTGATGCTGATCCTTGGTGCATTTGGCGGTGCGCTTTTTGCCGCCATTCCGGCGCTGCTGAAGGCGCATTTCAACACCAATGAGATCCTGACATCGCTGATGCTGGTCTATATCGCCCAGCTCTTCCTCGACTGGCTGATCCGCGGCGCCTGGCGCGATCCGAAGGGCTTCAATTTTCCGGTCTCGCGTGATTTCGCACCGGAAGCGGTGCTGCCGGCGATCTGGGAAGAATCTGGCCGCGCCCACTGGGCCTTCATCTTCGCCATCATTGCGGCGATCGGCGTCTGGTTCATGCTGCGCTATACGCTGAAAGGTTTCGAAATCGTCGTGCTCGGCCAATCCGAGCGGGCAGGGCGCTTTGCCGGCTTTTCGTCGAAGAAGATGATCTGGTTCAGCTTTCTCTTTTCGGGCGCGCTGGCCGGCCTTGCCGGCATCAGTGAGGTCTCAGGCTCGATCGGCCATCTGCAGCCGGCAATCTCGCCGGGCTACGGCTTCACCGCCATCATCGTCGCCTTCCTCGGCCGCCTCAATCCGCTCGGCATCATCGCATCCGGCCTGGTGCTGGCGCTGACCTATCTCGGCGGCGAGGCAGCACAGCTTTCGCTCGGCGTTTCCGACAAGGTCACCCGCGTCTTCCAGGGGCTGCTGCTGTTCTTCGTGCTCTCCTGCGATACGCTGATCTATTACAAAATCCGCATTGTCTGGTCGCGGTTAAGGGGTGGGGCGGCATGAGCATCTTCGAAGCCATTCTGCTGACCGTCATCACCGCCTCGACGCCGCTCGTCATCGCGGCACTCGGCGAACTCGTGACCGAGCGCTCCGGCGTTCTCAATCTCGGTGTCGAGGGCATGATGATCATGGGCGCGGTTGCCGCATTTGCCGGTGCGCAGAACTCGGGCTCGCCCTATATCGGCATTGTCTGCGGCATTGCGGCGGGTGCGCTGTTTTCTCTCCTGTTCGCCTTCCTGACGCTGACGCTGGTGGCAAACCAGGTGGCGACCGGGCTGGCGCTCACCCTACTCGGCCTCGGCGCATCCGGCATGCTCGGCGAAGCCTATGTCAGCGTGCCCGGCATCCGGCTTGGAGAGATCGTCATTCCCGTCCTGTCGGATATTCCGGTCGTCGGCCACGTTCTCTTCAGCCAGGATCTGATCTTCTACCTGTCGATCGCGCTTGTGGTTGGCGTCAGCTGGTTCCTGTTTCGCAGCCGGACCGGGCTGAAGCTCAGGGCGATCGGCGACAATCACGGTTCGGCCCATGCGCTCGGCATTCACGTCATCCGCACGCGCTACCTGGCGGTGATGTTCGGGGGCGCCTGCGCCGGTCTTGCCGGCGCGCAGCTTTCGCTGGTTTACACACCGCAATGGGCGGAGAACATGTCGGCCGGCCGCGGCTGGATCACTCTGGCGCTGGTGGTCTTCGCCTCTTGGCGGCCATGGCGGGTCTTTGCCGGCGGCTATCTCTTCGGCGCGGTCACCATCCTGCAGCTTCACGCGCAGGCCTTCGGTCTCGGCATTCCCTCGCAATTCCTCTCGATGCTGCCCTATGCCGCGACTATTGTGGTTCTCATCATCATTTCCCATAATCGGCGTACGACGTTGATCAACACGCCCGCGTCGCTCGGAAAAGCCTTCGTACCGGAGCGATAAAGCAACAACACAAGACGGGTTTCCGGAATAACTTCAAACCAACAGGGGTCACCATGAAGAAGTTCGCATTCGCCCTTGCCGCCTCGGCTGCCGCCGTGATTGGCATCTCTTCCGCCGCTCAGGCCGCTGACAAGACGAAGATCTGCTTCGTCTATGTCGGTTCGCATACCGACGGCGGTTATTCGCAGGCCCACGATCTCGGCCGTCAGCAGGTCCAGGCCGAGTTCGGCGACAAGATCGAAACGCCTTACCTCGAAAACGTGCCGGAAGGCCCGGATGCCGAGCGCGCCATCGAGCGCCTTGCCCGTTCCGGCTGCAAGCTGATCTTCACGACGTCCTTCGGCTTCATGGATGCGACGGTCAAGGTCGCCGCCAAGTTCCCTGACGTCAAGTTCGAGCACGGCACCGGCTACAAGTCCGGCCCGAATCTGGCGACCTACAACTCGCGTTTCTATGAGGGCCGCTACATTCTCGGCCAGATCGCCGCGAAGACCTCGAAGAATCACGGGGCGGCCTACATCGCCTCCTTCCCGATTCCTGAAGTCGTGATGGGCATCAACTCCTTCGAGCAGGGCGCCAAGTCGATCGATCCGAGCTTCAAGCTGAAGGTCATCTGGGTCAACACCTGGTTCGACCCCGGCAAGGAAGCCGATGCCGCCAAGGCGATGATCGACCAGGGCGTCGACGTTCTGACCCAGCACACTGATACGACTGCGCCGATGCAGGTTGCCGAAGAGCGCGGCATCCACGCCTTCGGTCAGGCGTCGGACATGATCGCAGCAGGCCCGAAGGCGCAGCTGACGGCGATCGTCGATACCTGGGGTACCTATTACTCCAAGCGCGTTCACGCGCTTCTGGACGGCACCTGGAAGTCCGAGCAGAGCTGGGATGGCCTGAAGGACGGCATCCTGAAGATGGCGCCGTACACGAACATGCCTGACGACGTGAAGAAGATGGCCGAGGAGACCGAAGCCAAAATCAAGTCCGGCGAACTGCATCCCTTCACCGGTCCGATCAACAAGCAGGACGGCACACCTTGGCTGAAGGCCGGCGAAAAGGCCGACGACGGTACGCTGCTCGGCATGAACTTCTACGTCGAAGGCGTCGACGACAAGCTGCCCGCGCAATAAGCCGCATTCAATTCGCAGTTGCGAAGGGCGCCCCCCTGTGGGCGCTCTTTTTTTTGCTGCAGCGCATCCCAAGATTCCGATTTACAAAAGTAATACTATATGATTTTTTGACCCTGCGCCGCGAGATGCGGCATTGGGAGGAAATCATGAAATTGAAGACTGCACTTTTGAGTGCCACGATTCTGGCTGCCTGCATGTTCGGTTCGGCTTCGGCCGCCGGCCTCACTGTCGGCTTCTCGCAGATCGGCTCGGAATCGGGCTGGCGTGCGGCTGAAACGACCGTGACCAAGGAGCAGGCCAAGAAGCGCGGCATCGATCTGAAATTTGCCGATGCGCAGCAGAAGCAGGAAAACCAGATCAAGGCTCTGCGTTCGTTCATTGCTCAGGGCGTCGATGCCATTCTCATTGCTCCGGTCGTCGAAACCGGCTGGGACGACGTTCTCAAGGAAGCCAAGGAAGCCAAGATTCCGGTCATCCTTCTCGACCGTACCATCAAGGCTCCCGACGATCTGTACCTGACGGCGGTTACGTCGGATCTGGTTCATGAAGGCAAGGTTGCAGGCGACTTCCTGGTCAAGACCGTCGGCGACAAGAAGTGCAACGTCGTCGAGCTGCAGGGCACCACCGGTTCGTCGCCGGCCATCGCCCGCAAGAAGGGCTTCGAAGAGGCTCTTGCCGGCCACGACAACCTGAAGATCGTTCGTAGCCAGACCGGTGACTTCACCCGCACCAAGGGCAAGGAAGTCATGGAAAGCTTCCTGAAGGCCGAGAACGGCGGCAAGGATATCTGCGCTCTCTACGCCCATAACGACGATATGGCGGTCGGCGCCATCCAGGCGATCAAGGAAGCCGGCCTGAAGCCCGGCAAGGATATCCTCGTCGTCTCCATCGACGCCGTGCCTGACATTTTCAAGGCCATGTCGGAAGGTGAGGCCAATGCCACGGTCGAGCTGACGCCGAATATGGCAGGTCCGGCCTTCGATGCGCTCGATGCCTACCTGAAGGACAAGAAGGCTCCGGCGAAATGGATCCAGACCGAGTCCAAGCTCTACACGCCTGCCGACGACCCGATGAAGGTCTATGAGGAGAAGAAGGGTCAGGGCTACTGATTGAACCTGGAACCGCACCGGCCCATCATGGACCGGTGCGGAACTGCCGGTGCCGGCCGGGCATCATGCCCGGTTTTGGCACAGGCGTAAGGCGCAATATCAGGAAACAGCAGCCCTCATGGTTCACAATTTCGAGAATATTCTCGCAGCCTCCGGCATATCGAAATTCTTCCCCGGCGCCGTCGCACTGGATAAGGTGGATTTCACGCTGCGCCGTGGCGAGGTTCATGCATTGCTCGGCGAAAACGGCGCCGGCAAATCGACGCTGATCAAGTGCATCACCGGCGCCTACCATCGTGACGAAGGCAGCCTGATGCTGGACGGCCAGGAAATCAATCCGGCCAATACGCTCGCCGCCCAGAAGCTCGGCATCGGCACGGTCTACCAGGAGGTCAATCTCCTTTCCAATCTGAGCGTCGCCGAAAATCTCTTTCTCGGACGCCAGCCGAGGCGTTTCGGCATGACCGACGTCAGGGCGATGAACCGCAAGGCGCGCGATCTGCTTGCCGGCTATGGCATCGATATCGACGTCACCGCCGAACTCAGCCGTTTCTCCGTCGCCGTCCAGCAAGTGGTTGCCATCGCCCGTGCCGTTGATCTCTCAGGCAAGGTACTGATCCTCGATGAGCCGACGGCAAGCCTCGACAATCAGGAGGTGGCGCTGCTCTTCCGCATCATCGAGGACCTGAAGCAGCGTGGGCTGGGCATCGTCTTTATCACCCATTTTCTCGAGCAGGTCTATGCGATCAGCGACCGGATCACCGTGCTGCGCAACGGCAAGCTCGTCGGCACCCGTGACGCTGCCGATCTGCCGCGCCAGGGCCTGATCGCCATGATGCTCGGCCGCGAACTGGCGCATGTCGAGGAGGCGGTGAAGGAACGCAGCCACGCGGCAGGCGAAGTCCGATACCGTTTTTCAGGCTACGGCAAACGCGGCAAAGTCAAACCCTTCGACCTTGAGGTGCGGGCCGGAGAGGTGGTCGGCATTGCCGGGCTGCTCGGCTCCGGCCGGACCGAAACCGCCGAACTCCTGTTCGGCATCGAACACGCCGACAGCGGCAGCGCCACGATCGACGGCCAGCCTGTGACGCTTTCGAGCCCGCGCGCCGCAATCGAAAAGGACTTTGGCTTCTGCCCCGAGGACCGCAAGACCGATGGCATCATCGGCGACCTGTCGATCAGGGAAAACATCGCGCTTGCGCTGCAGGCCCGCCGCGGCTGGACCCGGCCGCTCTCGCGCGCCGAACAGAACGCGCTCGCCGACCGCTACATCAAGGCGCTCGATATCCGCACCACCGATCGCGAAAAGCCGATTCGCCTGCTTTCCGGCGGCAATCAGCAGAAGGCGATCCTCGCCCGCTGGTTGGCGACCAATCCGAAGTTTCTGATCCTCGACGAGCCGACCCGCGGCATCGATGTCGGCGCCCATGCCGAGATCATCAAGCTGATCGAAGAGCTCTGTGCCGGCGGCATGTCGCTGATCGTGATTTCCTCGGAACTTGAAGAGCTTGTCGCCTATAGTTCACGTGTCATCGTCCTTCGCGACCGGCAGCATATCGCCGAATTGACAGGCGAACGTATCACGGCCGCCGGCATCGTCGAAGCCATTGCCGCCGCCGAACATAAGATGGAGGAGGCATGAGGTCCTCGCTGAAGGCGCTGGCCTATCGCCTGGCGCCGCAATTGATTGCGCTTGTTGTCATTCTTTTGTTGAATTTCATCACGTCGCCGCAGTTTTTTAATGTCGTGGTTCAAAATGACCGGCTGTATGGCAGCCTGATCGATGTGCTCAACCGCGGCGCGCCGGTGGCGCTGCTGGCGATCGGCATGACGCTGGTGATTGCCACCAAGGGCATCGACCTTTCCGTCGGTGCGGTCATCGCGATCTGCGGCGCTGTCGCCGCATCGTCGATTGTGTCTGGAAATTCAGTTGCTTATACCGTTATCCTAACGCTTTCTATTGGGCTTGCCTGCGGCGTCTGGAACGGTTTTCTGGTGGCTGTCCTGAACATCCAGCCGATCATTGCGACGCTGGTGCTGATGGTGGCCGGCCGCGGCATCGCCCAGCTCATCACCGAAGGCGCCATCCTGACCTTCAACGATGACGGGCTGACCTTCTTCGGCAGCGGTTCGCTGCTGCTTCTGCCGATGCCTGTCGTCACCTGGATTCTCGTCGGCCTGCTCGTCATTTTGCTTGTCCGCCGCACGGCGCTCGGCATGCTGATCGAGGCCGTCGGAATCAATCGCCGCGCCAGCACGCTCTCCGGCATTCAGACGCCGGTACTGCTGATGGCTGTCTATATGCTGAGCGGCCTCTGCGCCTCGATTGCAGGCGTCATCGTCGCCGCCGACATCAAGGGCGCCGATGCCAATAATGCCGGCCTCTGGCTGGAACTCGACGCCATCCTCGCCGTCGTCGTCGGCGGCAATTCTCTGCTCGGCGGCCGTTTCAGCATTCTCGGATCGCTGATCGGCGCGATGATCATCCAGGCGGTGAATACAGGCATCCTGTCTTCCGGCTTCCCGCCCGAATTCAACCTGATCATCAAGGCCGTCATCATTATCGTCATCCTCGTCATCCAGTCGCCGGCGGTGCAATCGCTCGCTATCTTTGCCAGCCGCCGGCAGGGCGGAAGGGAGCAGTCGAAATGAACTCCAAATACCTGCCGCTGCTTGCGACCATCGTCATCTTCGTGCTCGCCTATGCCGGCTGCACGCTGCAATATCCGAACATGCTGTCGACGCGCGTCATCGGCAATCTCCTGACCGACAATGCCTTTCTCGGCATCGCCGCCGTCGGCATGACCTTTGTCATCATCTCCGGCGGCATCGATCTGTCGATCGGTTCGGTCATCGCCTTCACCGGCGTCTTCCTTGCGGTGATCCTGCAGAACACCTCGATCCATCCGCTGCTCGCCTTCGCCCTCGTGCTCGTCATCACCACTGCCTTTGGCGGTATCATGGGCGCGATCATCCACTATCTCGACATGCCGGCCTTCATCGTTACGCTCGCCGGCATGTTCCTGGCGCGCGGCATGGCTTTCGTGCTGTCGATCGACAGCATCCCGATCGATAACGAATATTATTCGACGCTGACGAGCCTCTATTACCGTCTGCCCGGCGGCGGCCGGCTGACGCTGATCGGCGGCATCATGCTTCTGGTCTTTGCCGTCGGCATCTTCATCGCCCAGCGCACCCGCTTCGGCACCAATGTCTATGCCCTCGGCGGCGGTCCGCAGACGGCGCGGCTGATGGGCGTGCCGGTCGGCCGTACGACGATCCAGATCTACGCGCTGTCGGGTTTTCTTGCGGGTCTATCCGGAATCGTTTTTTCGCTATACACCTCTGCTGGATATTCCCTTGCAGCAGTCGGCGTCGAGCTCGATGCGATCGCGGCAGTCGTCATTGGAGGGACGCTGCTGACCGGGGGAGCGGGATTCGTGGCGGGAACCTTGATCGGTATCCTGATCCAGGGGCTCATTCAGACCTACATCACCTTCGACGGCACGCTGTCGAGCTGGTGGACCAAGATCCTGATCGGCCTCCTGCTGTTTGCATTCATTCTGATGCAGAAGGCTATCCTGTTCCTTTCCAGTCTGAACAAGAGGTATGCCTGAGGGGGAGACGGATCGCTTGCGCAACAAATTGGACGAGACACGGAAGACCGGACGCAGAACCCGGACGAGCCATGCGCAGGTGGTCGATGAGCTCGGCAAGGCGATCGTTGCCGGCACCTATCCTGTCGGCTCGATCCTGCCGGGCGATACGGAACTGGCGCAACGCTTCAAAGTGTCCCGCACCGTGTTGCGCGAGACGATGAAGACGCTCGCCGCCAAGGGCATGGTCGTCGCCAAGGCGCGGGTCGGCACACGTGTGACCGAAAAGAACCTCTGGAACATGTTCGACAGCGAGATCATCGCCTGGCACTTCGACAACGGCGTGACGGAAGAATTCCTGCTGCAGCTTTATGATATCCGCCTCGCTGTCGAACCCTTCGCCGCCAGTCTCGTCGCCGAACGGGCGAATGCCGAGGATATCGAGACGCTGCGGGGGCTGGCGCTCGATATGGCGGCAAGCGGCCATACGGCCGACAGCCTGGCGCTCGCCGACCTTCGTTTCCACCTGGCGATCGCCGAAGCCTCGCACAATCCCTTCATGCGCACCTTGGGCAGCCTCATCGAAGCGGCCCTCGTCGGCATGTTCCGGATGAGCACACCGCCAACCGAAAACGGCTTCGCCAATATCGCCGACACCCATATGCGCATCGTCGATGCCATCGTTTCCGGCGATAGCGCTGCCGCGCGCCGCGCAATGGAGGACGTCATCCTGGACGGCCGCCATCATGTGCACGAGGCCTTCGCGGCTCGCGGTTCGGAGGCTGTGACAGGGCCGATTTCGGCGGCAATTTCACCTTTGTGAAGGTTCTGCCTATCGACAGCGCCAGGCCTTTCTTCAGACGCGCAAGGCACGCTGCGGCACTCTGAACTGCTGTGCAATTTTATCCTCAAATCGATTCCGATTTCAGGAATTATGCAGTAAGAGGCAACAAAGCCGCCTCATGGCGCGGATTCGCGGAGCACATCATGGAACGCACTTGTCTTGCCGTCATCCTTGCCGCCGGTGACAGCACGCGGATGAAATCCTCGAAATCGAAGGTGCTGCATCCCGTCGCCGGACGGCCGATGATCGCCCATGTGGTCGATGCGGTCGCCTCCGCCGGCATCTCATCCGTGGCGCTTGTCGTCGGCCGCGATGCCGAGGAGGTGGCAAAGGCTGGAAGCGTTGCCGGCGTCGGCATCCAATCCTATCTGCAGAAGGAACGCCTCGGCACGGGCCACGCGGTGCTGGCGGCGCGCGAAGCGATCGCCAAGGGTTATGACGATATCCTCGTCACCTATGGCGACGTGCCGCTCCAGACCGACGGGCCGCTAAAGGCCGCCCGCCAGGGCCTGGCCGACGGCAGCGACGTCGTCGTCATCGGCTTCCACACCGACCGCCCGACCGGCTATGGCCGCCTGCTCGTCAAGGATGGCGAACTCATCGCCATCCGCGAGGAAAAGGATGCGACCGATGCCGAGCGCACCGTCACCTGGTGCAACAGCGGGCTGATGGCGATCAACGGCCGCAAGGCGCTCGACCTTCTCTCGCGCATCGGCAATGCCAATGCCAAGGGCGAATTCTACCTGACCGATCTCGTCGAGATCGCCAGATCACTCGGCGGACGCGTCACCGCGGTCGATGCCCCCGAGATCGAGATGACCGGCTGCAACACCCGTGCCGAACTCGCCGTTATCGAGCGCTTCTGGCAGGAGCGCCGCCGCCACGAGATGATGCTTTCAGGCGTCACCATGATCGCCCCGGAAACCGTCTTTCTCGCCTACGATACCGTCATCGGCCAGGATGCGCTGATCGAGCCGAATGTTGTCTTCGGTCCCGGCGCGGTGATCGACAGCGGCGCCGTCATTCATGCCTTCTCGCATATCGAAGGCGCCCATGTCAGCCAAGGCGCGACGGTCGGCCCCTTCGCCCGGCTGCGGCCGGGTGCCGACCTCGCCCGCGGCGCCAAGGTCGGCAATTTCTGCGAGGTCAAGAACGGCCGGCTCGGTGAGGGCGCCAAGGTCAATCATCTCACCTATATCGGCGATGCCGTCATCGGCGCCGGCAGCAATATCGGCGCCGGCACGATCACCTGCAACTATGACGGCGTCAACAAGAGCGAGACGGTGATCGGCGAAAACGCTTTCATCGGGTCCAACTCGTCGCTGGTCGCGCCGGTGACGATCGGCGAGGGCGCCTATGTCGGCTCCGGCAGCGTCATCACCGTCGATGTGCCGGCCGATGCGCTGGCGCTAGGACGTGCCCGGCAGGAGATCAAACCCGGCCGCGCGACCCTGTTGCGCGAACGGGCGCTCGCCATCAAGGCGGCGAAGAAAGCGAAGGGCTGACCGGCCTTGCGTAACCGGCGGAAATTGAAAGTGACCGCCGAGGTGATTGAGAAATAAGCAGGAATCGCTAGGACTGGCCTCATTGTCGAAGCCTGAAGCAATTCCAGCAAAAGTGCGCTAGCGGTTTTGCGTCCGGAATTGCGCAGACGAATGAGGATACTATATGTGCGGCATTGTGGGGATCGTCGGAAATCAGCCTGTTGCCGGGCGCCTGGTCGATGCGCTGAAGCGTCTCGAATATCGCGGCTATGATTCCGCCGGCGTCGCCACCATTCATGACGGCGTGATGGATCGCCGCCGCGCCGAGGGTAAGCTGTTCAATCTGGAAAAGCGCCTCGACACCGAACCACTGCCCGGCACCGTCGGAATCGCCCATACACGCTGGGCGACCCACGGCGTTCCCAATGAGACCAATGCCCATCCGCATTTCGTCGAGGGAGTGGCCGTTGTCCATAACGGCATCATCGAGAATTTTTCCGAGCTTCGCGACGAGTTGACGGAAGAGGGTTCGGTCTTCGAAACCCAGACCGACACGGAGGTTGTCGCTCATCTGATGGCGAAATATCTGCGCGAAGGCCTGGAGCCGCGCGCCGCCATGCTGAAGATGCTGAACCGGGTGACCGGCGCCTATGCGCTGGCCGTCATGCTGAAGGCCGATCCCGGCACGATCATGGCCGCCCGTTCCGGCCCGCCGCTTGCCGTCGGCTACGGCCGCGGCGAGATGTTCCTCGGCTCGGATGCGATCGCGCTGTCGCCCTTCACCAACGAGATCAGCTATCTCGTCGACGGCGATTGCGCCGTCCTCACCCGCGACGGCGTGTCGGTGCTCGATTTCGCCGGCAAGCCGGTCAAGCGCGCCCGCCAGATCTCGCAGGCGACCGCCTATGTCGTCGACAAGGGCAACCATCGCCATTTCATGGAAAAGGAAATCTACGAGCAGCCGGAGGTGATTTCCCACGCGCTCAGCCACTATGTCGATTTCGCCGCAAACACCATCGGCGCCAATGCCGCGGCGATCGACTTCAAGGCGACGACCGGCCTGGCGATCTCGGCTTGCGGCACTGCCTATCTCGCCGGTCTCGTCGGCAAATACTGGTTCGAGCGTTATGCCCGCCTGCCTGTTGAAATCGACGTCGCCTCCGAATTCCGCTACCGCGAAATGCCGCTGTCGCCGTCGCAGGCGGCACTCTTCATCTCGCAATCAGGCGAGACCGCCGACACACTGGCATCGCTGCGCTATTGCCGGGACAACGGGCTGAAGATCGGCGCCGTCGTCAATGTCCGCGAATCGACGATCGCGCGCGAATCCGACGCCGTCTTCCCGATCATGGCCGGCCCCGAAATCGGTGTCGCCTCCACCAAGGCCTTCACTTGCCAGCTTGCCGTGCTGGCGTCGCTGGCGATCGGCGCCGGCAAGGCGCGCGGCACGGTGACTGCGGAGGAGGAGAGGGCGCTGGTGCGCCATCTCGCCGAAATGCCGCGCATCATGAGCCGGGTGCTGAACCTGATCCAGCCGCAGATGGAAAGCCTGTCGCGCGAGCTGTCGAAGTGCAAGGACGTACTTTATCTCGGCCGCGGGACCAGCTTCCCGCTCGCCATGGAAGGCGCGCTGAAGCTCAAGGAAATCTCCTATATCCATGCCGAAGGTTATGCCGCCGGTGAGTTGAAGCATGGACCGATCGCGTTGATCGATGAGAACATGCCTGTCATCGTCATCGCCCCCTATGACCGTTTCTTCGAAAAGACCGTCTCGAACATGCAGGAGGTCGCAGCCCGCGGCGGCCGCATTATCTTCATCACGGACGAGGCCGGTGCTAGCGCCTCGAAACTGCCGACCATGGCAACGATCACCCTGCCTGTGGTCGATGAAATCATCGCGCCGATGATCTTCTCGTTGCCGATCCAGCTGCTCGCCTATCACACCGCCGTCTTCATGGGCACCGATGTCGACCAGCCGCGCAACCTGGCGAAATCCGTGACCGTGGAATAAGCCTGCAACGCCGGGATCGTCGCGCCGAAACATATTGTGCGACGTCCCGAATTCTGGCAATTTTGGTGTGCGGACAAGGGGGAAGGGCCGGCGTTCCGGCCTGTCCACGACTGAGATGGAGTTCATCAGGAAACGATGACCGACAACACCCCCAGAATGCCGGTCGCGACCCGGCTGAGGAATAATTTTCTCGCAGGGCTGATCATCTGCGCCCCGATCGCGATCACTATCTGGCTGACCTGGACATTCATCCACTGGTCGGACAGCTGGGTCAGGCCCTATATTCCGGCGCGCTGGAATCCGGAAAGTTATCTCAATTTCGCCATTCCCGGTTTCGGCCTGCTGATCGCCGTCGTGCTGATCACCGTCGTCGGCTTTCTCGGCAAGAACCTGATTGGCCAGAGTATCGTCCGCTTCGGCGAATCGATCGTCCAGCGCATGCCGCTGGTGCGCACAATCTACAGAAGCGTGAAGCAGATTTTCGAAACCGTGCTGAAGGAGCAGGCGAACTCTTTCAAGAAGGTCGGCCTCATCGAATATCCGGGTCCAGGCCTCTGGGCGCTGATCTTCATCGCCACAGACGCCAAGGGCGAAATCGCTTCGAAGTTCGATGCCATGGGCCAGGATATGGTCGCCGTCTTCCTGCCGCCGACGCCGGTGCCGACGGCGGGCTTCCTCATCTTCGTGCCGCGCGAGAAGATCGTCATGCTCGATATGTCGCCGGAAGACGCCGCCAAGTTCCTGATTTCAGGCGGGCTTGTGGCGCCCGAACACAAGCCGGCCGATCCGAAGCAGAAGCATTTGCCGCGGCCAAAGCCGGTGGCGGTTTCCAAGGCGGATTGATGCCTGTCGCCCAACGCTGCGGCGTCGCGTTTCAACCCGCTCTCAAAAACCGGATCGCCTCGTCACGGCGGAAAAGATAGAGCAGGGTGCGGATCGCCTGTCCTCTTTCACCGGTCAGCTCCGGATCGCGCTCGATCAGATAGGCGGCATCCTTGCGGGCGATCTCCAGCAGGTCGGCATGCGCCTCGAGGCTGGCGATGCGGAAACCCGGCGTGCCGGATTGTCTTGTGCCGAGCAATTCGCCTTCGCCGCGCAGCTTCAGGTCCTCCTCGGCGATGCGGAAACCGTCTTCCGTCTCGCGCATGATCGAGAGCCTGGCATGACCGGTCTCGCCGAGCGGCCCCTTATAGAGCAGAATGCAGGTCGAGGCCTCGTCGCCGCGCCCGACCCGGCCGCGCAGCTGGTGCAATTGCGCCAAGCCGAAGCGTTCGGCATGTTCGATCACCATGATCGTTGCATCCGGCACGTCGACGCCGACCTCAACGACTGTCGTGGCGACGAGCAGCCGGGTCTCGCCGTTCTTGAACGCCAACATCGCCGCATCCTTCTCCGGTCCGCTCATCCGGCCATGGATGAGGCCGATATCGGGGCCGAGCGCGGCGGTGAGCGTCGCATGCCGCTCCTCGGCCGACATCAGGTCGAGCTCTTCGGACTCCTCGACCAGCGGGCAGATCCAATAGGCCTTCTTGCCTTCGGCGATCGCGCTTTGCAGCCGCCCGACGATTTCGCCGGTTCGTTCCATCGGCACGGTGATCGTCTGGATCGGCTTGCGGCCGGCCGGTTTCTCGGTGAGCTTGGAGACGTCCATATCGCCGAAGGCGGCAAGCACCAGGGTGCGCGGGATCGGCGTCGCCGTCATGACAAGCATATGCGGTGAGATGCCCTTGGCCGTCAGCCGCAGCCGCTGATGCACGCCGAAACGGTGTTGTTCGTCGACGACGGCAAGCATCAGATTGGCGTAGGTGACGCTGTCCTGGAACAGCGCATGTGTGCCGATGACGATCTGTGCAGCACCCGAGGCGATGCGCTCCTGGATCTCCTCCCGTTCGCGTCCCTTGGTGCGCCCGGTCAGCACCTCGATGCCAAGCCCGGCGGCGGCGGCGAATTTCGAGATCGTCGCGTGGTGCTGCCGCGCCAGGATTTCGGTCGGCGCCATCAGCACGGCCTGGCCGCCGCTCTCGATCACCGCCGCCATCGCCATCAGCGCCACCAGCGTCTTGCCGGAGCCGACATCGCCCTGCAGCAGTCGCAGCATGCGCTCGTTGCCGGCCATGTCCTTCAAAACTTCGGCGATCGCCTCGTTCTGGCTTGTCGTGAGCGAGAAGGGCAAGGTTTTCAGGATCTTGCCGCTAACGGCACCTGTGGCATGCACCGGCTGGCCCGCCACCTTGCGCAGCCTCTGCCGCACCAGGCTCAGCGACAGCTGGCCGGCGAGGAACTCGTCATAGGCAAGCCGCCGCCGGGCAGGGGCCTGCGGGTCGATATCGGTGGGGTCGCGCGGCTCGTGCAGCATGTGGAAGCTGTCGCGGATCGACGGCAGGCCCTGCTTCTGTGTCAGCGAGAGATCGATCCATTCCGGCAGCTCGGGAAAGCGCGGCAGGCCGGCGTCGATGATCTTGCGCAGCGTCTTCGGCGAGAGCCCCGCCGTCAGGGGATAGATCGGCTCGACCAGCGGCAGGCTCTCCGCCTCGTCGGCCCTGACGATATAATCGGGATGCACCATCGAGGCGCGGCCGTTGAACCAGTCGATCTTGCCGCTGACCGTCACCTCGGCATCGATCGGCAGCTGCTTTTCCAGCCATGCCGCCTGTCCGCGGAAGAAGACCAGCGTCAGCTCGCCGGTTTCGTCATGCAGGAAGACGCGGTAAGGGATATTGCTTTTGCCGCGCGGCGGTACCTGGTGCCGGTCGACGCGCGCCGTGATCGTCACGATCGCCCCCTGCGGCGCGCGCGCGATTCCCGGCTGGTTGCGCCGGTCGATCAGCGAAAAGGGTGCGTGGAAGAGGAGGTCGATGACCCGGCAATCCTCCAGAGTCTCGCGCCCGAGCAGCTTCACCAGCAGCTCGGCGATCTTCGGACCGACGCCCGGAAGGCCCGAAATGGGGGAAAACAGAGGATCGAGAATGGCGGGGCGCATGCGGCCAAAATGCGATGAACAATGCGGCCTTGGCAAGGCTGACAAGCCGCTTTCCAGGGTCTATAGAGGCGCATCAACAGGAAGGTAATGCCATGACAGGTGTCACGCTCACGAGTGCCGGTCTCGACCCGCGCCGCCGCAGGATCCTTTTCCGCTGCTGGCATCGCGGCATCCGCGAGATGGATCTGGTCTTCGGCCAGTTCGCCGAAGCCGAGGTCGCCACGCTGTCGGAAGCCGAACTCGACGAGTTCGAGACGATCATGGCCGAAGAGGACAATGATCTCGTTCGCTGGATCATGGGAACATGGCCGGTGCCCGAGCGTTTCCAGACACCGATGTTTGCCCGCATCGCCGCCTATAAGCCCGATTTCGACAAGCCCCTCAGGACGCCGGAATGATCCCTGGTTTCGATGCGAAGAAGCTTGCGGCCATTGCCGAGCCGCTGACGATCGGCAATGTGCCGGCAGGTCTGGAGACGCTGCTGCTCGCCGAGCTCGCTCGAACGGGAGAGCCGGTCGCCTATGTCATGTCGGATGGCCACCGCATGGCCGATCTCGAACAGATGCTCGGTTTCGTCGCCCCCGACATTCCGGTTCTCACCCTGCCGGCCTGGGACTGTCTGCCCTATGACCGCGTCTCGCCGAGCGCCGACACGTCGGCCCGCCGGCTAGCCGCACTTGGCGGCCTGATTGCCCATCGCAAGAAGCCGCATGCCGCAATCGTGCTCGTCACCGCCAATGCCATGCTGCAGAAGGTGGCGCCGCAGGATGTCATCGAGAGCCTCAGCTTTTCGGCCCGTCCCGGCAACCAGCTGCGCATGGACGATCTCGCCGGCCGCCTGGAGCGCAACGGCTTTGAACGCGTCGCGACCGTTCGCGAGGTCGGCGAATATGCCGTGCGGGGCGGCATTCTCGATGTCTTCGTGCCGGGTTCGGAAGAGCCGGTCCGCCTGGATTTCTTCGGCGACACGCTGGAATCGATCCGCAGCTTCGATCCGGCCAGCCAGCGCACGATCGGGCAGGTGCGCTCCCTCGATCTCAATCCGATGAGCGAGGTGACGCTGACGCCGGATACGATCAGTCGCTTCCGCAAGAATTACCTTTCGGCTTTCGGCGCCACCACCCGCGACGACGCGCTCTATCTCGCCGTGTCCGAAGGCCGCCGTTACCCCGGCATGGAGCATTGGCTGCCGCTCTTCTACGAGAAGCTCGATACCGTCTTCGATTATCTCAGCGGCTTCCGTATCGTCATCGACCACACGGTGCGCGAGGCGGCGGAGGAGCGCTCCAAGCTCGTTTTCGACTATTACGATGCCCGTCTGAATTCCGGCCAGCCGGCCAAGGGCCAGGTGAACCAGGGCACGCCGTACAAGCCGGTGACGCCGGGCCAGCTCTATCTCGACAGCAAGCTTTTCGTCAAAACCCTCGACGCGCTCGGCGCAATCCGCATCAGCCCCTTCAACGAGCATGAGGGCGAGGCGAGGCGGGTCGTCAATGTCGATGCCCGCCAGGGCCAGCGTTGGGCCCGTTCGAACGCCGAGGGCGGCGGCGATGCCGAACGCATCAACATCTTCGACGTCGTCGTCAAGCATATTGCCGATCGGCGTGCCGCCGGCGCGAAAGTGCTGGTCACCGCCTGGACCGAAGGTTCGCTGGAACGCCTGCTGCAGGTGCTGAACGAACATGGCCTGGAAAAGGTCAAGCCGGTCGAGGCGCTGAAGGATGTCGGTTCGCTGGCGAGAGGCGAGGCGGCCGCGGCCGTGCTCAGCCTCGAATCCGGCTTCGAGGCCGGCGACCTCGTCGTCATCGGCGAGCAGGATATATTGGGCGACCGCATGGTGCGCCGCTCCAAACGCCGCAAACGCGCCGCCGATTTCATCTCCGAGGTTGCGGGCCTCGATGAGGGCTCGATCGTCGTCCATGCCGAACACGGCATCGGCCGCTTCGTCGGGCTGCGGACCATCGAGGCGGCCGGTGCGCCGCATGCCTGCCTCGAGCTGCAATATGCCGACGAGGCCAAGCTCTTCCTGCCGGTCGAAAACATCGACCTGCTCTCGCGCTACGGCGGCGAGGGCACCGACGCCCAGCTCGACAAGCTCGGCGGCGGCGCCTGGCAGATGCGCAAGGCCAAGCTGAAGAAGCGCCTGCTCGACATGGCCGATGCACTGATCCGCATCGCCGCCGAGCGCCTGACGCGCCACGCGCCGATGCTGACGACGCCGGACGGCCTCTACGACGAATTCGCCGCGCGCTTCCCCTATGACGAGACCGAGGACCAGGATAACGCCATCGAGGCGGTGCGCTCCGATCTCGGTGCCGGCCGGCCGATGGACCGCCTCGTCTGCGGCGACGTCGGCTTCGGCAAGACCGAAGTGGCGCTGCGCGCCGCCTTCGTCGCAGCGATGAATGGCGTCCAGGTCGCCGTCGTCGTGCCGACGACATTGCTCGCCCGCCAGCACTTCAAGACCTTTTCCGAACGTTTCCGTGGCCTGCCGGTGCGTGTCCAGCAGGCCTCGCGCCTCGTCGGGGCCAAGGAGCTGGCGCTGACCAAGAAGGAAGTCGCGGACGGCAAGACCGATATCGTCGTCGGCACCCATGCGCTGCTTGGCGCCGGCATCAAATTCGCCAATCTCGGCCTGCTCGTCATCGACGAAGAGCAGCATTTCGGCGTCAAGCACAAGGAGCGGCTGAAGGAGCTGAAGAGCGACGTGCACGTGCTGACGCTGTCGGCAACCCCGATCCCGCGCACGCTGCAGCTTGCCATGACCGGCGTGCGCGAATTGTCGCTGATCACCACGCCCCCGGTCGACCGCATGGCGGTGCGCACCTTCATCTCGCCGTTCGACAGTCTTGTCATCCGCGAGACGCTGATGCGCGAGCATTATCGCGGCGGCCAGAGCTTCTATGTCTGCCCCAGGCTTGCCGACCTCGAGGATATCAGTGCCTTCCTGCAGTCGGATGTGCCGGAGCTGAAGGTGGCGATCGCCCATGGCCAGATGCCGGCCGGCGAACTCGAAGATATCATGAACGCCTTCTATGAAGGCCGCTACGACGTGCTGTTGTCGACCACCATCGTCGAATCCGGCCTTGACGTGCCGACAGCCAACACGCTGATCGTTCACCGCGCCGATATGTTCGGCTTAGCCCAGCTCTATCAGCTGCGGGGCCGCGTCGGCCGCTCGAAGGTGCGCGCCTTTGCGCTCTTCACCCTGCCGGTCAATAAGGTGCTGACGGCAACCGCCGAGCGCCGCCTCAAGGTGCTGCAATCGCTGGATACGCTCGGCGCCGGCTTCCAGCTGGCGAGCCACGACCTAGACATCCGCGGCGCCGGCAACCTGCTTGGCGAGGAGCAGTCCGGTCATATCAAGGAGGTCGGTTTCGAGCTCTATCAGCAGATGCTGGAAGAGGCGGTCGCCGAGGTCAAGGGCGTCGACGAGATCCACGACACCGGTTGGTCGCCGCAGATCTCCGTCGGCACGACGGTGATGATCCCGGAAAATTACGTACCGGACCTGCATCTGCGTATGGCGCTCTACCGGCGTCTCGGCGAAGTCACCGAGCTCAAGGAGATCGATGGCTTCGGCGCCGAGATGATCGACCGCTTCGGCCCGATGCCGATCGAAGTCCAGCATCTCTTGAAGATCGTCTATATCAAGTCGCTCTGCCGTACCGCCAATGTCGAAAAGCTCGATGCCGGCCCGAAAGGCGTCGTCGTGCAGTTCCGCAACAAGGAATTCCCCAATCCGGCAAACCTCGTCGGTTATATCGGCAAGCAGGGCACGATGGCGAAGATCCGCCCCGATCACAGCCTGTTCCTGACCCGCGACCTGCCGACCCCGGAAAAACGCCTGCAAGGCGCCGCGGTGATCATGACGCAACTGGCCGAGATGGCGAAGTAGGCAGAGGGAGACGAAGATGGCGACATATGGCGCGACGATCGTGTGGCAGCGGAACGGCGAGACTTTCACCGACAACCGCTACAGCCGCGCCCACTGCTGGACCTTCGACGGCGGCATTGAGGTGAGGGCGTCTTCTTCCTCGCATGTCGTCCCATTGCCCTATTCGGCCGAGGACGCGGTGGATCCGGAGGAGGCTTTCGTCGCTTCGCTCTCCAGCTGCCACATGCTCTGGTTCCTGTCGATCGCCGCCAAACAGCGCTTTTGCGTCGACAGCTACACCGATGCCGCCGAGGGCATCATGGAGAAGAATGCCGAAGGCCGTCTTGCCATGACCGTGGTGACGTTGAAACCGCATGTCGTCTTTAGCGGCGAAAAGCAGCCTTCCCTAAGTGAACTCGAAGCCCTGCATCATCGCGCCCACGACGAATGTTTCATCGCCAATTCGGTGAAGACCGAGGTGCGCTGCGTTCCGATTCTGGGCTGAGCAAAGCCAAGTCTGTTGTCGGGCTTTGCCGCCTGTTAGTTGAGCCCCGACCGCGCCTCGGCCTTTGCCTTGGCGATATCGCGCAACGCATTGGCCAGCACGTCGGGCGTCTGCGCGCCGCTGACGGCATATTGCTGGTCGAAGATGAAAAACGGTACGCCGTTGACGCCCATCTCCTGCGCCGCTTTGATCTCGGCGACGATCAGGTCGCGATCGGCGTCGGAGGCGAGCAACGAGGCGATGACCGAGCGGTCGAGGCCGGCCTTTTCGGCGATATCGAGCAACACGGCGTGGTCGCCGACATTGCGGCCTTCCTCGAAATTCGCCTTGAACAGCGCGCCAACGACCTTGTCCTGTTTCTCGCGGCCTTCGATCATCGCCCAATGGATCAGTCGATGCGCATCGAGCGTGTTGGGGCCGATCTTGATCGCCTCGAAATCGAAGGCGATGCCGACCTCGCGGCCGTAATCGGTGAGCATTTTGTGCGCTTGCGCCACGCGCTCCTCGCCGCCGAGCTTCTCAGCCAGCGCCTTCTTCTGGTCGACGCCTTCCTTGGGATAGTCGGGATTGAGCCGGTACGGCCGCCAGTTGATGTCGACCCCGATTTGGTCCTGCACCTCGGCGATGGCGAGCTCCAACCGCGCCTTGCCGAGATAGCACCAGGGGCAGACGACATCCGAGACGACGTCGATGGTGATACGCTCCATGATGATTTTCCTTATTCTCATGCGTCTCCCAAGGGAGACATTTGGCTGGCGGTTCGGCTGATTCTTACTGCACGCTCGTATCCCACCATACCGGCAGCTGATAGCCGTAGAGCGGCACGCTGTCGGGACGGCCGATGCGCTTGCTGCGCGCCACCCATTGCTGGTCGATGTGGTAGAGCGGCAGCACATAGTGGCCTGAAAGCAGCAGCCGGTCGTAGGAGCGCACCGCCGCGGTGAAATCCTCGGCCGAGCGCGCCCGAAGCAGATGGTCGATCAGCGTGTCGATATCGGGGGCGGCGACACCGGCGAAACTGTCGGTGCCTTCGCGGGTTTTGGCGGCTGAAGACCAGCGGCCAAGCTGTTCGTTTCCGGGTGACAGCGAAGACGTATAGGACTTGATGATCATGTCGTAGTCGAAGCTGTTCGTCCGGCTCTGATACTGCGAATCGTCGACGGTGCGGATTGAAGCGGCGATGCCGATCGTCTGCAGCGAACGCTGATAGGCGACGGCAAGCTTCTCCTGGTCGGCATTCTGCGTCATGATTTCGAAGGCGAGCTGGCGGCCGGAGGCATCGAGCATCTTGCCGCCCTGGATCGTATATCCGCCCTGTTTCAGCAGTTCGACGGCCTGCTTCAGCACGTTGCGGTCGCGGCCGGAGCCGTCGGTCACCGGCAGCTTGTAGGTGCCGTCGAGAATCTCCGGCGCGATTTTGTCCTTGATCGGCCCGAGCAGGGCAAGCTCGGCTGCATTGGCGGGAACTCCGAAACTCGACAGTTCGGAATTCTGCCAGAAGCTCTGCGTGCGCTTGTAGGCGCCGGAATAGAGGTTTTTGTTCGCCCATTCGAAATCGAACACCAGCGACAGGCCTTCGCGCACCTTGAGATCGGCAAAGATCGGCCGGCGCGTGTTGAACACGAAGCCGAGCATGCCGCTCGGCAGTTTCGGCGTGAATGTGTCCTTGACCACGGCCCCCGAGGTGACGGCGGGGAAATTATAGGCATTGGCCCAATGGCCGGGATTGCCGTCGGGATAGATGTCGACATCGCCCTTCTTGAAGGCCTCGAACAGCGTCGTGTCCTGCAGGAAATACTGGACGGTGATCTGGTCGTAATTGTCGGTACCGACCTTGGCGGGAATGTCCTTGCCCCAATAATTCGGGTCGCGCTCATAGGTGATGCTCTCGCCGGGCTTCACCGTCTTTACCTTGTAGGGACCGGAGCCGACCGGCGGCGTCAAGGACGAACGGTCGAAGGTTTCAGGATCGATCGCATGTTTCGGCAGCACCGGGAAAAGACCGAAGATCAGCGGCGTTTCGCGATCGGCCTTGTCGTTGAAGGTGAAGCGCACGCTGTGTTCGCCGACCTTCTCCATCTTGGCGACGACGTTGAGGCGGTTGGCGAAGGGCACGCGGCCCTTGTCGCGCATCAGTTCGAAGGTGAACATCACGTCTTCGGGCGTCACCGGCTGGCCATCGGCCCATTTCGCCTTCGGATTGAGGTTGAACTGAATGAAGCTTCTGTCGTCGTCCCATTCGACTGTCTCGGCAAGCAGCCCATAGAGCGTGAACGGCTCGTCCCTGGAGCGCTGCATCAGCGATTCGTAGACGAGATTCCCATATTCCGGATCCCACATGCCGCGCGCCGTCGTGCGCATGCTCTTCAGGATGAAGGGGTTGAGGCTGTCGAAGGTGCCGACGACGCCATAGGTGATCTTGCCACCTTTTTTTACGTCGGGATTGACGTAAGGGAAGTGTTTGTAGTCCGCCGGCAAAGCCGGCTCACCGTGCATCGCGATGCCGTGCAGCGGCTCGGCGGCGACAGCGCCGCACAGCAGCGAGAGGACGAAGGGGACGATAATCCGGAGCATTCGGCAATCCTTGATCCGTGAAAAACGGGGCATGATTCACGCGGGAGATTATCATGGGGTCGAGTGATTCCAACACGCAGCGGCGTTTTCTTTGATCTGGCTGCGAAATTGCCTCTCAAATTGCCAAAGAAATGCTGGATATCTTGAACGCTGCGATGTAACAGGTGAACCCGAAGTTTCGGGGTCATGCATTTGCCTTATTTTTTTAAGAGGTGGAGTGCCGAACGACCCGATGGTTGGGGCGGCAAAGACGCTGCCCCGAACGGATATCAGGAGACGGAATTCGTTATGATGTTCAAGTCTGAAAAGAAAATGCGGGCAGCACTGTCCGTTCTGGCAGTGATGTTCGGTGCCGCTTCGGCTCCGGTCTCCTCCTTTGCCCAGGATGCGGCCGCACCGGCGCCTGCCGATGCGCAGGCCTCCGGTGCGCCGAAGCTCGGCTGGTACAAGACCTGCAGCAAGCAAGAAGACAACGACATCTGTGTTGTCCAGAACCTGATCCTCGCCAATGGCGGCCAGCTCGTCACGGCCGTCGGCCTGATCTCGGTTTCTGGCAAGATCAACCGCAAGCTCCTGCAGGTCTCGGTTCCCACTGCACGCCTGATTCCTCCGGGCATCATCATGCAGATCGACGGCGGCAAGGGCCAGAAGCTCGACTACGCTGTCTGCCTGCCGGATAAGTGCACCGCCGAAATCCCGCTGACCGACGCGATGATCGCCAGCCTCAAGAAGGGCAGCGACGTGATCTTCACCTCGATCAACTTCCGCCGCGCGCCGAACCCGATCAAGATTTCGCTTGAAGGCTTCACCGGCGCTTATGACGGCGAACCTGTTTCCGAATCCAAGCTCGCTGAAAGCCAGCGCAGCCTGCAGGACAGCATGCAGAAGAAGGCCGAGGAAGCTCGCAAGAAGCTGGAAGACGCCCAGAAGGCAGCCAAGGCGCAGTAATCCTGCCATCATCTTCGAACAGAAACCCGGCTTCGCGCCGGGTTTTTTGTTGCGCCACGAAAAAGGCCTCGCCGGGAGTGTGCGAGGCCTTGTTTCATGCGGCGGTCAGCCTGATTTAGTGGGCGAAGCTCATCTTGGGTTTGAACTGCCCTGACGGGGCCTGATCGAAAATCTGGTAGATCTGTGGGTTGCGAAGCGGCGCGCCGCTTTCGTCATTCATCAGGTTCTGCTCGGAGACATAAGCGACATATTCGCTTTCATCATTTTCGGCGAGCAGGTGATAGAAGGGTTGGTCCCTGCTCGGGCGCACCTCGGCCGGAATGGAATTCCACCATTCCTCCGTATTCGCGAACTCCGGATCAACGTCGAAGATGACGCCGCGAAACGGAAAAACCTTGTGCCGAACCACTTCGCCAATGCTGAACTTTGCTACTCTTTCTTTCATGGTACGACTTCCTTTCATCACCGAATTTGGTGATTGGTGTCGCGCAAATCAAGATTTGTGCGCGAGTTCGTCACATGAACGTCATATCCTCCTACTGCATAATTCCTTAAATCGGAAAGGATTTAGGGACAAAATTATGCAGCACTCCAAGTGCTACAGCGTCTTTTGCGCGTCTCAAAGCCGCGCGGCGCTGTGGTGGCGTCCATGACCTGGGAGGTGAAAGCCCCGGCGAACCGGGACTTTCGGTCTTCGCAGCCGATCAGGCTGAATAGTACATGTCGTATTCGACCGGATGCGGCGTCATTTCGAAACGCATCACCTCGGCCATCTTCAGCTCGATGAAGGCATCGATCTGGTCGTCGTCGAAAACGCCGCCGGCTGTCAGGAACTTGCGGTCCTTGTCGAGGCTTTCGAGCGCTTCGCGCAGTGAGCCGCAGACAGTCGGAATCTTCTTCAATTCCTTCGGCGGCAGGTCGTAGAGATCCTTGTCCATGGCCTTGCCGGGATGGATCTTGTTCTTGATGCCGTCGAGGCCGGCCATCAGCATAGCGGCGAAGGCGAGATAGGGGTTGGCGGTCGGATCGGGGAAACGGACTTCGACGCGCTTGGCCTTCGGGTTGGAGCCGAACGGAATGCGGCAGGAGGCCGAGCGGTTGCGGGCCGAATAGGCGAGCAGCACCGGTGCTTCGTAACCCGGGACGAGACGCTTGTAGGAGTTCGTCGACGGGTTGGTGAAAGCGTTGATCGCCTTGGCATGCTTGATGATGCCACCGATGTAGAACAGGCAGCTCTCGGAGAGGCCTGCATATTCGTCGCCGGCAAAGGTCGGCTTGCCACCCTTCCAGATCGACTGGTGCACGTGCATGCCCGAGCCGTTGTCGCCGAAGATCGGCTTCGGCATGAAGGTCGCCGTCTTGCCGTAGGCATTGGCCACCTGATGCACGACATATTTGTAGATCTGCATCTTGTCGGCGTTGCGCACCAGCGTATCGAACTTGATGCCGAGTTCGTGCTGGGCGGCAGCGACTTCATGGTGATGCTTTTCGACGACGACGCCCATCTCGGAGAGCACCGTCAGCATTTCCGAACGCATGTCCTGGGCGCTGTCGACCGGAGGAACCGGGAAATAGCCGCCCTTGACGCGCGGGCGATGGCCGAGGTTGCCGGTTTCGTAATCGGTGTCGTCGTTCGACGGCAGTTCGGTCGAATCGAGCTTGAAGCCGGTATTGTAGGGATCGGCCTTGTACTTGACGTCGTCGAAGACGAAGAACTCGGCTTCCGGGCCGACGAAGATCGTGTCGCCGATGCCGGATGCCTTGAGGTAGGCTTCGGCCTTCTTGGCGGTGCCGCGCGGATCGCGGTTATAGGCCTCGCCGGAAACCGGATCGAGGATATCGCACATGATGACCATGGTCGACTGAGCGAAGAACGGGTCCATATGCACCGTCTCGGTATCGGGCATCAGCACCATGTCGGACTCGTTGATGGCCTTCCAGCCGCCGATCGAGGAGCCGTCGAACATCACGCCGTCGGCGAACATGTCCTCATCGACGCAGACGACGTCCATCGTCACATGCTGCAGCTTGCCCTTCGGGTCGGTGAAACGCAGATCGACGAACTTGACGTCGTTTTCCTTGATCTGCTTCAGAATTTCGCTTGCGGTCGCCATTAATTAGTTTCCTCCGATTTGCGATGACGGTGTAGGTCGGCGGTGACGGTAACGGACTTTGCGCAATTGGCAAAGTGGTCAGATGGCATCGATGCCGGTCTCGCCGGTACGGATGCGGATAACCTCTTCGACGTTGGAGACAAAGATCTTTCCGTCGCCGATGCGGCCGGTCTGCGCCGCCTTGCGGATCGCGTCGATGACGGCCTCCGCGTTCTCGTCGGCCAGCACGACCTCGACTTTTACCTTCGGCAGGAAATCGACGACGTATTCGGCTCCGCGGTAGAGTTCCGTGTGGCCCTTCTGACGGCCGAAACCCTTGGCTTCCGTGACTGTGATACCCTGCAGGCCGACTTCCTGAAGGGCTTCCTTCACTTCGTCCAGCTTGAAAGGCTTAATGATCGCTTCGATCTTTTTCATGAGAAAATGTCTCTCCGCTTCTCCCGTTATGGCAGGAATTTTCCCGCTCGCCGGATATGATGCAGATATCGTGCCAGTTTGAAATCCATCTTATCGAAAAAAGGCGTCGATTTTGTCGAAACAGCCGCGTTTGCGGGGAATTTCATGTCGTTTTGGTGACGGAACAGGTGGAAAAACATTGTCTCTGATCAAAAACACATCCGAAACCGAAAAAGTCAGGTATTTTCGCAACTGCGAATACACGGATCTGAAAGATTAAAATATATGCAAATGCCTAAAATGAGTCCTTCACTTTGATGTTTCAGGCGGTTGTTTTTTAGGCGTTTTTCGATTGAATAGGATGATGAGTAAAGATCTGTCCCAGCTCCTCCTGACGCCTGCCGAAATGGCTGCCGTCGATGCCGCTGCTGCCGCATCCGGCATCGATTCCTTCGGCCTGATGGAGAAGGCGGGTGCCGCGGTTGCAGCTGCCGCGCTGCGACGTCATCCCGACGCTTTTCGTTTCGTCGTGCTTTGCGGTCCCGGCAACAATGGCGGCGACGCCTATGTCGCGGCACGACATCTGCAGCAAAGCGGAGCGGCGGTGGCGCTGTTCCATCTGGGTGATCCCGCGAAGCTGAAGGGCGATGCCGCCCGTGCCCGAGCCGGCTGCGCGCTTAAGGGACTGGAACTCGGCATCTACCAACCCGAAACCGGCGATGTCGTTATCGACGGTCTGTTTGGGGCGGGGCTCGGCCGCGAGGTCCCGGTCGAAGTGCGCGCGCTGATCGGACGCGTCACCGCGGCCGGTCGTCCGGTGCTCGCCATCGATCTGCCCTCCGGCCTCGATGGCCGCACCGGCAAGGTGCTGGGGGCTGCCTTCCAGGCCTGCAGCACCGTCACCTTCATGACGCGTAAGCCCGGCCATCTGCTGATGCCGGGCCGGGAGCTTTGTAATGAATTGGAGGTTTTCGATATCGGCATTCCCGCCCGCATCATCCGCGCTGAGGCTGCCGGTCTTATCGCCGAGAACACGCCCGATGCCTGGAAGGGTCTGCTGCCGGCCGAGCAGCTGGAAACCCACAAATACAAGCGCGGTCATCTGGTCGTGTTCTCGGGCGAGGCGGACAAGACGGGTGCTGCGCGCATGTCGGCGACCGCGGGCCTGAAGGCCGGCGCCGGCCTGGTCACGATCGCCGCTCCCCGCGCGGCGATCTCCGCCAATGCGGCGCATCTCACCGCCGTCATGCTGCATGCCATCGACGACGAGGTCGACCTCGGCGGCTGGCTCACCGACAAGCGGCTGCAGACTTTCGTTCTCGGCCCCGGGTTTGGCATCGGCGCCAGGGCGCGCGGCTTCGTCTCCGCTCTTGCCGATCGCCATCTGGTGCTCGATGCCGACGGCATCTCCTCGTTCAAGGACGATCCGCAACAATTGTTTGATCTTTTCCGCGGTGAGCCGCGTCTGGTGCTGACGCCGCACGAGGGTGAATTCGCGCGGCTCTTTCCCGATATCGGCAGCGATGATGCGCTCGGCAAGGTGGACAAGGCTGTCGCTGCTGCCCGCCGCGCCAATGCAGCGATCGTTTACAAGGGGGCCGATACTGTCATCGCCGCGCCGGATGGACGTGCGCTCATCAATACCAATGCCCCGGTCTGGCTTGCCACCGCCGGTTCCGGCGATGTGCTCGCCGGCATCATCGGCGGATTGCTCGCCCAGGGCTTGCCGACCTTCGAGGCCGCGGCGGCCGGCGTCTGGCTGCATGGCGAGGCCGGCCAACGCGCCGGCAAGGGGTTGACGGCGGAGGAGCTTGCCACCCACGTCTTGCCGCTTTAGCCCGCCCGATGCTTCAGCTTCGGGCCGCCGGTGCTTTGAGCCCCGGGCCAAGTCTCACCAAGCTTATTTCGCCAGCGCTTGCTGCAGGGCGATCGCTCCGTGTGGCGCATTGACCTTACCCTCATGGATCATGAAGGCGAAGACGTCGCGCGGCTCGGTCTTCACTTTGCGATCGGCATCGATCAGCGGCAGGTCATCGGGGATCTTGCCTTCGGCCCAGGTCTCCAGTCGCTTTGCCCAGGCCTTCAGCTCCTTGTCCGGATAGCAGGTGGCAATATCGTCCGATCCCTTCTGCAGCCTGGCATAGACGAAATCCGCCGTGACGTCGGCGATCATCGGATATTCGAAATGTTCGGCACAAACAGGCGCCACCCCATATTTCGCCAGCAGGCCCACGAATTCCGGCACCTTGAAGGAATCGTGCCGCACCTCGACCACGTGGCGCAGCGCCAGCCCGTCCTGTTTTGCCGGCAGCAGCTTCAGGAAGGCCTCGAAATCTTCCGGATCGAACTTCTTCGTCGGCGCAAATTGCCAGAGCAGCGGCCCAAGATGATCGCCGAGTTCGCTGATACCCGATGTCAGGAACCGCTCCATCGATTCACCGGCTTCGGCAAGCACCCGCCGATTGGTGACGAAACGCGTCGCCTTCAGCGAAAAGATGAAGCCATCGGGCACGTCTGCCGCCCATTTGGCGAAGACTGCAGGCTTCTGGGTGCTGTAATAGGTGCCGTTGACCTCGATGACCTTCAGCTGGCGGCTGGCATAATTCAACTCGTCTTTCTGTTTCAGGTCATCAGGAAAGAAATGCCCGCGCCAGGGCTCGAAGGTCCAGCCGCCGATGCCGGTGCGGATAGTGCCGGATTTCGTCATGTCGTCCTCCCCGTTGGCAGCCGCTCAGGCCGCATCGATTTCTTTCGTCATGTCGACGAGCGTCCATCCTGGCCGATAAGGGCTCGGCCGACGACCCGTTTCCTGAAAACCGAAGGCGCGATAGAGCGCGATGTTCCGCTCCATCCGCGCATTCGTGTAGAGCCGGATTTCCGGCACTGCCCATTCCCGCGCCTTGCCCTCCAGCCAGCGCAGCATCGCCAACCCGTGCCCGCCGCCCTGAAAGGCCGGCGAGACCGCGATGCTGAACAGCATGAGGTGATCGGAATGCTGCTCGACCACCACCAGGCCGGCCGTTTCGTCGCCGACCTCGCGCAGCCAGACCTCGCCGCGTTCGATGCGCGGCGCGTAATCCTCCGTCACCGGGATCGGCGCAGCGCCGAAGAGTTCGGTATAGGGCCGATAGGCGGCAGCTGTCAGCGTCGCGATCATTTCCAGATCATCGGGCGACGCTGGCCTCATCGTCATTCCGCCGCAACCGCCTTCTTCGCCGGCCGCCGTTCCAGCAATTCCTTCAGGAAGTGTCCGGTATAGGAGCGCTTTTCCTTGACGATCGCTTCCGGCGTGCCGGTCGCGACGATCTCGCCGCCGCCATCGCCGCCTTCGGGGCCGAAATCGAGCACCCAGTCGGCGGTCTTGATGACTTCGAGATTGTGCTCGATCACCACCACCGAATTGCCCTGGTTGACCAGTTCGTGCAGCATTTCGAGCAGCTTGGCCACGTCGTGGAAATGCAGGCCGGTCGTCGGCTCGTCGAGAATGTAGAGCGTGCGTCCCGTCGAGCGTTTCGACAGTTCCTTGGCAAGCTTGACGCGCTGCGCTTCGCCGCCCGAGAGCGTATTGGCCTGCTGGCCGACCTTGATGTAACCGAGGCCGACATCCTTCAGCGATTGCAGCTTGTCGCGCACGGCGGGCACCGCCGCGAAGAAATCGACGCCTTCCTCCACCGTCATGTCGAGCACGTCGGCGATCGACTTGTGCTTGAAGGTGACGTCGAGCGTCTCTCTGTTGTAACGCTTGCCATGGCAGACATCGCAGGTGACGTAGACATCGGGCAGGAAGTGCATCTCGATCTTGATGACGCCGTCGCCCTGGCAGGCCTCGCAGCGTCCGCCCTTGACGTTGAAGGAGAAGCGGCCCGGCTGGTAGCCGCGGGCCTTTGCCTCCGGCAGGCCGGCGAACCAGTCGCGGATCGGCGTGAAGGCGCCGGTATAGGTCGCCGGGTTCGAGCGCGGCGTGCGGCCGATCGGCGACTGGTCGATGTCGATCACCTTGTCGATATGCTCGAAACCGTCGATGCGGTCGTGATCGGCCGGGTTTTCACGTGCGCCCATGACGCGGCGCGCTGCCGACTTATAGAGCGTTTCGATCAGGAAGGTGGACTTGCCGCCGCCGGAAACACCGGTCACCGCCGTGAACACCCCGAGCGGGATCGATGCCGTGACGTTCTTCAGATTGTTGCCGCGCGCGCCGACCACCTTGATCTCGCGGCCCTTTTTCGGCTTGCGGCGTTCATCGGGAACGGGAACGCCGAGTTCGCCCGAGAGATATTTGCCGGTCAGCGAGTTCGGACTGTCCATGATGTCCTGCGGCGTGCCATGGGCGATGACCTGGCCGCCGTGAATGCCGGCAGCCGGGCCGATGTCGACCACGTCGTCGGCCGTCAGGATCGCATCCTCGTCATGTTCGACGACGATGACGGTGTTGCCGATGTCGCGCAGGTGCTTCAGCGTGTCGAGCAGCCGGGCATTGTCGCGCTGATGCAGGCCGATCGACGGTTCGTCGAGCACGTAGAGGACGCCTGTCAGCCCTGAGCCGATCTGCGAGGCAAGCCGGATGCGCTGGCTCTCGCCGCCCGACAGCGTGCCGGAATTGCGCGACAGGCTGAGATATTCCAGGCCGACATCGTTGAGGAAGCGCAGGCGGTCGCGGATTTCCTTGAGGATGCGCACGGCGATCTCGTTCTGCTTGGCATTGAAGCTTGCCGGCAGCGCCTCGAACCAGTCGCGGGCAACGCGGATCGACATCCCGGTCACTTCGCCGATATGCAGCGTGTCGATCTTCACCGCCAAGGCCTCAGGCTTCAGGCGGAATCCGTTGCAGGAAGGGCATGGGGCGGCCGACATGAAGCGCTCGATATCCTCGCGCGCCCAGGCGGAATCGGTCTCCTTCCAGCGGCGCTCGAGATTGGTGATGATGCCCTCGAAATTCTTCTGCGTCGTGTAGGAACGGGCGCCATCGGCATAATGGAATTCGATCTTGTCGTTGGTGCCGTTGAGGATAACGTCCTTGGCCTCGTCGGAAAGCTCGTTCCAGCGGGTGCCGAGCTTGAAGCCGTAATGTTTGCCGAGCGCTTCCAGCGTCTGATTGTAATAGGGCGAGGTCGACTTCGCCCAGGGCGCGATCGCCCCGTCGCGCAGCGTCCGTTCGGGTTCGGGCACGATCAGGTCCGGATCGATTTTCTGCTGGGCGCCGAGGCCGTCGCAGGTCGGGCAGGCGCCGAAGGGATTGTTGAAGGAAAACAGCCGCGGCTCGATCTCGGGAATGGTGAAGCCCGAGACAGGGCAGGCGAACTTCTCCGAAAACAGCACGCGTTCATGCGTCTCGTTCAGCGACTTGTTGGCCGAGCCGCCGGCCGACGTCTCTTCCGGCGGCAGCGGCTTGTCGGCGAATTCGGCGACCGCCAGCCCGTCGGCAAGCTTCAGGCAGGTCTCCAGGCTGTCCGCCAGACGCGCCGAGACATCCGAGCGCACGACGATGCGGTCGACCACCACGTCGATGTCATGCTTGTATTTCTTGTCGAGCACCGGCGCCTCGGCGATCTCGTAGAACTGGCCGTCGACCTTGACGCGCTGGAAGCCCTTCTTCATCAGCTCGGCCAGTTCCTTCTTGTATTCGCCCTTGCGTCCGCGCACGAGCGGCGCAAGAATATAAAGACGGGTGCCCTCGCCGAAATCGAGGATGCGGTCGACCATCTGGCTGACGGTCTGGCTCTCGATCGGCAGACCGGTCGCCGGCGAATAGGGAACGCCGACGCGGGCAAAGAGCAGGCGCATATAGTCGTAGATCTCGGTGACGGTGCCGACCGTCGAGCGCGGATTGCGCGAGGTGGTCTTCTGCTCGATCGAGATCGCCGGCGACAGCCCGTCGATCTGGTCGACGTCGGGCTTCTGCATCATTTCGAGGAACTGCCGGGCATAGGCCGACAGGCTCTCGACATAACGCCGCTGGCCTTCGGCGTAGATCGTGTCGAAGGCGAGCGAGGATTTGCCGGACCCTGAAAGCCCGGTCATGACGATCAGCTTGTTACGCGGCAGATCGAGATCGATGCTCTTGAGATTATGCTCGCGCGCGCCGCGGATGGAGATCGTCTTCAGTTCGCTCATCGTCTCTGCTTTGGTTTTCTGGATAACAGCCCTTATTTAGTGATGCCGACGGGCGAGTCGAGGCTGAATATCCGGGAAGGCTCAAGGTTTTCGATTCTGTTGACAGGATCATACGGATAAACTAGAACAAATAAAGAACAAAATTCCTGATGAATGCATGCGGCCTTCTGATGGATAAACATGTGGATTAAATGCCGCCCATGCGCATCGGCGGTCCGTGATGGTTTAAGGTGCGCCGATCGATTAAACGCCGCCGGGCAGGGCGGCAGGCAGGGTGAGAAGTATGGCTGGTAGCGTGAATAAGGTAATTCTGGTTGGAAACGTGGGTGCAGACCCCGAAATCCGCCGCACTCAGGATGGCCGGCCGATCGCCAATCTTCGTATCGCGACCTCGGAGACCTGGCGCGACCGCAATTCCGGCGAGCGCCGTGAAAAGACCGAATGGCACACTGTCGTCGTCTTCAACGAAGGCCTCTGCAAGGTTGTCGAACAATATGTGAAGAAGGGCGCCAAGCTCTATATCGAAGGCCAGCTGCAGACCCGCAAGTGGCAGGACCAGCAGGGCCAGGACCGCTACAGCACCGAAGTGGTGCTGCAGGGCTTCAATTCGACGCTGACGATGCTCGATGGCCGCGGTGAAGGCGGCGGTGCCAGCTCCGGTTTCGGCGGCGGCCGCGGCAGCAGCGGCGGCAATGATTATGGCGACGACTACGGCGCGCCGGCTCCCTCTTCATCCCCGAGCCGCGGCGGCGCTGGCGGCGGCAATTTCTCGCGGGATCTCGACGACGATATCCCGTTCTAAAGTGAGGTACGCCGACCTCGGAGAATCACGGGAAGAGCATGCTGGAATTGTCCGGCCTCTTTGCCCTCGGGCTCGGTTCGGCGGGTCGCCAAATGGTCTTATGCGTGATTTTCTTGGTTCCAGATGGTCGCCGACTTAAAAGCGCTGTGATCAGTCAGAACTGGTGTCGGGAATAGACGGAATCACTGTATCCGGGGTAGTGATCTTTTCAGGCTTTCGGGGGATTCGCTGATGGGGTCGTTTTCTATTTGGCATTGGTTAATCGTTTTTCTATTTTTTGGATTGCCAATTTGGTTTGCTGTTCGATCAGCTAAGAGAACAACTGACCCAGTCAACGGTCCATCGAGTTTCGGCGGGTGGCTTCTGCTTTTAGCAATAGCAGAGGTCATGGGGCTACTTAAGACACTAGCTTCTGTTGCGAGCTCGATGGAAACTTACGCTAAATATAGTGCTGTCGAAGGAGGTGAATTGGTGGCTGTTGGCGAGGCGGCCTTAAGTTTTGCCCTTGTGATACTTCAGGTGGTGGTAATCTGGTTTATGTTTAAGAAGGACAGAATGTTTCCAAGGCTGTTTTTCTATCAATGGATAGCCATCCCAGTCGCCTTCGTGCTCGATCTTGCACTTGTTTCCTCTGTGCTGGGGGTCAGTGTTAATCAACTTCTGAAAGCCGAGGTTGTTGGACCGAGCGTAGCTGCGTTCATCGTCACCGGTTTGTGGGTGTGGTACGTGTCCAAATCCGTAAGGGTTCGGAACACGTTTAGCCACCAAGCCCGCGTTCAGCACGAGATATTCTCGTAGAAGGCGACGATTTGATCCGTTGTCTCTCCTTCAGTTTACACTCCATGTTCTGTTTTTCCGTTCCGACCGGTGGTCCCACGGGTGGCGGTGCTTCGGAGCATGATGTCCCAAAGACGGCGTCAGTGCTCTCTGTGATTTTTTACCGCTCAATGCGGCGTCGCGCTGATCAGATTGAGCGCCGATTTCGCGCCATCGACGACGAACTGGGCGGCGAGGGCGGCGAGGATGACGCCGAGAAGCCGTGTCAGGATCGCCCGGCCGGTGACGCCGAGGAAACGGTCCAGCCGTTCGGCGACGAGCAGCATGAGGAAGGTCAGCAGCAGATTGGCAGCAAGAACGCCGATCAGTTGCGCTTTTCCGACGGAGGTGGCGAGCGTTCCAGCAAGCAGGATCGTCGCCGAGATCGCGCCCGGGCCGGCAATCAGCGGCAAGGCGAGGGGAAAGACGGCGATATTTTCGATATGATCCTTGGTGATCGCCACCTCGGTGGCCTTCTCCTTGCGGTCCTGGCGCTTCTCGAACACCATCTCGAAGGCGATCCAGAACAAGAGCAGCCCGCCGGCGATGCGGAAGGCGCCGATCGAAATCCCCAGCACGCTGAGCACGCCGGCGCCGAACAGCGCGAAGACGGCGAGAATGATGAAGGCGATGGTCGAGCCACGCAGCGCTACCTGTGTGCGCTCACTGCGGCTCATGCCTGTCGTCAGGCCCAGAAAGATCGGTGCGAGACCGGGCGGATCGATGGTGACGAGCAGCGTCGTGAAGGCGTTGATCAATTGGTCGGCGCTTGCCATCGTCTCTCCGGAACCCCATATAGTCACTTGGTTTTTATGATTGTGAAGCGGGGATTCCGATTTGGCAAATTTCCCGCGGCGGCCGGGGGCGGATTTGTCCGGTCCGGCCGCGCAACTTATATGTTTTACCCTCTTTAAGCCGCAAAAGCCTGTTCAAAACGCGCTGTGAAAATTGGCGTGGGAACAGGCTTTCCGCTATAAATCTTCAAGTGATTCTAGAAGAGATCGTGATCTGTTTTGACTGAGCAAACACCCCCCGGCGGCGGGAAGCTCCCGCCAGGCATCGAGCCCATCTCCATCATGGAGGAAATGCAGCGGTCGTATCTCGATTACGCCATGAGCGTCATCGTCAGCCGCGCGCTGCCCGACGTGCGCGACGGCCTGAAGCCCGTGCACCGGCGCATCCTCTACGGCATGTCCGAGCTCGGCATCGACTGGAACAAGAAATACGTCAAATGCGCCCGCGTCACCGGTGACGTGATGGGTAAATACCATCCGCACGGCAATACTGCGATCTATGATGCGCTCGCCCGCATGGCGCAGCCCTGGTCGCTGCGTCTGCCGCTGATCGACGGCCAGGGCAATTTCGGCTCGGTCGATGGCGATCCGCCGGCGGCTGAACGTTACACCGAATGCCGCCTCGAAAAGGCTGCCCATTCGCTGCTCGACGATCTCGACAAGGAAACCGTCGACTTCCGCGACAACTACGACGGCACGCTCTCCGAGCCGGTCGTGGTGCCCGCCAAGTTTCCGAACCTGCTCGTTAACGGCGCCGGTGGCATCGCTGTCGGCATGGCGACGAACATCCCGCCGCACAATCTCTCTGAAGTCATCGACGGCTGCATCGCGTTGATCGACGACCCGGCAATCGAGCTGCCGGAACTGATGCAGATCATCCCTGGCCCCGACTTCCCGACGGGTGCGAAGATCCTCGGCCGTGCCGGCATCCGCTCGGCTTACGAGACCGGCCGCGGCTCCGTCATCATGCGCGGCGTCGCCGCCATCGAGCCGATGCGCGGCGACCGCGAGCAGATCATCATCACCGAGATTCCCTATCAGGTGAACAAGGCGACGATGATCGAGAAGATGGCCGAATTGGTGCGCGACAAGCGCATCGAAGGCATCTCCGATCTGCGCGACGAATCCGACCGCCAGGGTTATCGCGTCGTCGTCGAGCTGAAGCGCGACGCCAATGCCGAGGTCATCCTCAACCAGCTCTATCGTTACACGCCGCTGCAGACGTCCTTCGGCTGCAACATGGTGGCGCTGAACGGCGGCAAGCCCGAGCAGCTGACGCTGCTCGATATGCTGCGCGCTTTCGTCTCCTTCCGCGAAGAAGTCGTTAGCCGGAGAACGAAATTTCTGCTGCGCAAGGCGCGCGACCGCGCCCATGTGTTGGTCGGTCTCGCCATTGCCGTCGCCAATATCGACGAGGTCATCCGCGTCATCCGCCAGGCGCCCGATCCGCAGTCGGCCCGCGAAGAGCTGATGACCCGCCGCTGGCCGGCGGCAGATGTCGAAAGCCTGATCCGTCTGATCGACGATCCACGCCATCGCATCAACGACGACCTGACCTACAATCTCTCCGAGGAACAGGCCCGCGCCATCCTCGAACTGCGCCTTGCCCGCCTGACGGCCCTCGGCCGCGACGAAATCGGCGACGAACTCAACAAGATCGGCGACGAAATCAAGGATTACCTCGATATTCTTTCTTCGCGCGTCCGCATTCAGACCATCGTCAAGGATGAACTCACCGCCGTCCGCGACGAGTTCGGCACGCCGCGCCGCACCGAGATCGTAGATGGCGGCCTCGAAATGGACGACGAGGATCTGATCGCCCGCGAAGACATGGTCGTCACCGTCTCGCATCTCGGTTACATCAAGCGCGTGCCCCTGACCACCTACCGCGCCCAGCGCCGCGGCGGCAAGGGCCGCTCCGGCATGACCACCCGCGACGAGGATTTCGTTAGCCGGCTATTCGTAGTCAATACCCATACGCCGGTCCTGTTCTTCTCTTCGCGGGGCATCGTCTACAAGGAAAAGGTCTGGCGCCTGCCGATCGGCACGCCGACCTCGCGCGGCAAGGCGCTGATCAACATGCTGCCGCTCGCACCCGGCGAGCGCATCACCACCATCCTGCCCTTGCCCGAGGACGAGACGAGCTGGGACAATCTCGACGTCATGTTCTCGACGACGCGCGGCACGGTTCGCCGCAACAAGCTGTCGGACTTCGTCCAGGTCAACCGCAACGGCAAGATCGCCATGAAGCTCGAGGAGGAGGGCGACGAAATCCTCTCCGTCGAGACCTGCACGGATCAGGATGACGTGCTGCTGACGACGGCGCTCGGTCAGTGCATCCGCTTCTCCGTCGACGACGTCCGCGTCTTTGCCGGCCGCAACTCGATCGGTGTGCGCGGCATCAATCTCGGCGATGGCGACCGCATCATCTCGATGACCATCGTCGGTCATGTCGATGCCGAGCCGTGGGAGCGTGCTGCCTATCTCAAGCGTTCCGCCACCGAGCGTCGGGCGACGGGCGTGGATGAAGAGGATATTGCGCTGGTTGGCGAAGAAGTCACCGAAGAGGGGCAGCTTTCCGACGAGCGTTATGAAGAGCTGAAGGCACGCGAGCAGTTCGTGTTGACGGTCTCGGAAAAAGGCTTCGGCAAGCGTTCGTCCTCCTACGATTTCCGCATCTCCGGCCGCGGCGGCAAGGGCATCCGCGCCACCGACACGTCGAAAACCGGCGAGATCGGCGAACAGGTCGCGGCCTTCCCTGTTGATGACGGCGACCAGATCATGCTGGTCTCCGATCGTGGCCAACTGATCCGCGTGCCGGTCGGCGGCATCCGCATCGCCAGCCGCGCCACCAAGGGCGTCACCATCTTCTCCACCGCCAAGGACGAGAAGGTTGTTTCGGTCGAGCGCATCAGCGAGCCGGAGGAAGACGAGACGGAAGAGGCTGTCGAGGTCGCCGAAGGCGCCCCTGCGACCGATGAAGGCGCCACCGATCAAGGCCCGGTTGCCGATGGCGATCCGGCCGCGCCTGCCGGGGAATGATCACATGAAGGGGGCGGCTTCGAGCCGCCCTTTTCTTTTCAAGCCGCCCATTTTTTCTCAAGCCCGGGGATGGCTCAGATCACACCCAAAGAAAAAGCCGGATGCTGGGTGCATCCGGCTTTGAATGGCCCCGGCGACGGAAGGGTGCCGCTCGAGGGTGGGAAGTGGGTGGTCAGAGAGGAAGGTCAGAATGCTCTATGTTTTTCGTTCAGAGCTTTCACCTCTTCGCCTTCACGCCGAAGCGCTGAGATCGTCGAGGCCACGGACACGATGAACATCACGCTGATGAGGGCGGTGAGCACTGTCAAGATCGTGAACATAGGCATTCCTTTCCTGGGGAGTTGCGTTCTCGCCCCTCAGTACTGGCCCAGCACGGCCGTCCGGGCCGAAGCATAGGGACCATAAACCTTGGACGTATCGACCTTCTGATCATAGAGAGCGACAGTTGCGGTCAGCATGCCCGTGACCATTACCATCCAGAGCAGGTTAATCATCGTAATCTTACCGGGCATCTTTAGTCCTTCCTGCCGCGCTGATCGCATCTATGGGGTCGGTTGAATGAACGCATCCGTTTGAAAATGGTTCCGCGGATGTTGAGGGGGTGTTTACCAATGGCGATCTGAAGCCTCCTTGAATGTCTCGTTCATCTGGCGTTCAGATTCGAAGCCCGTTTTCGCGCAGCCGGCCCTGGGCGCGCACGATCGCCGCATGTTCGGCAAGCTCCGGCCGCACCCAGCTCACCTCATATCGATCGGCGAAATAACCATAGGCCATCTCTGCGGCGAGGGAGGAAACGACGGCAAGTGCAACGAGCACGATCAGCATGGACTTGGTCTTTCAGGAAGCGCCGGATGCCGGAATGGCATCGGCTGCATTTGATGATCCGAGTAAAGCAGATCCTGTCTGAAACGGCCTTGAACGGACCATTCATCCGCCGTTCAACCGCCTGCCAATTCAAAATGATAGAACGTCCTTGGCGTGTCCGGATGGACGCGCGGCACTCTCGCCGGACCTGCCCAAATCACTTGCGGCAGAGCGGCATCCGTGACAAAAGGCGTCAAATCAACGGTCTGGTCACATGACGACAGCTTTCTATCCGGGGTCTTTCGACCCGATCACCAATGGGCATGTGGATGTTCTGGTCCAGGCGCTGAACGTCGCCGAAAAGGTGATCGTCGCGATCGGCATCCATCCCGGCAAGGCGCCGCTCTTCTCCTTCGAAGAGAGAGCTGAGCTGATCCGCCGTTCGCTGGCTGAAGCGCTGCCCGGCAAGACCGGTGACATCACCGTCGTCGCCTTCGACAATCTGGTCGTCGATGCCGCCCGCACCCATGGAGCAACACTGTTGATCCGCGGTCTTCGCGACGGCACCGACCTTGATTACGAAATGCAGATGGCCGGAATGAACCGGACGATGGCGCCCGATATCCAGACCATCTTTTTGCCGGCGGGCACGGCCTCGCGGCCCATTACCGCCACATTGGTCCGCCAGATCGCCGCCATGGGCGGCGATGTCAGCGCTTTCGTGCCGGCCGCCGTCTTGCAAGCCCTCACATCCAAGCGCCCAAACTAGTCAGAACAAAGACTAGCAAGCGCAAAGACAAGGCGGAACCCGCCGCAATGGAGCTCATATGAAACTCTTTTATCTCGCATTTGCCGGCGTGCTGTATCTCGCCTCCTTCGCCGGGGATGCCTTCGCCCAGTCGGCCGATCACTATCTCACCATCCAGCTGAAGAACGGCCCCGTCGTCATTCAGTTGATGCCTGAGGTGGCGCCGAAGCATGTCGCCCAGATCGAAGCACTGGCAAAGAAGGGCGAATACGACAACGTCGCTTTCCACCGCGTCATCGACGGTTTCATGGCTCAGACCGGCGACGTCAAATACGGCAATATGGAAAAGGGCTTCGATGCGAGCCTCGCCGGCACCGGCTCTTCCGATCTGCCTGACATTCCGGCCGAATTCTCCAAGACCCCGTTCGTGCGCGGCACGGTCGGCATGGCCCGTTCGCAGGATCCGAATTCCGCCAATTCGCAGTTCTTCATCATGTTCGCCGACGGTTCCTTCCTGAACGGCCAGTACACCGTCGTCGGCAAGGTCGTTTCCGGCATGGAGAACGTCGACAAGATCAAGCGCGGCGAAGGCCAGAACGGCGAAGTCAAAAGTCCCGACCGGATGATCAAGGTCACCCTGGGCAAGAAGTAAGTTACGAGAGAAACAAGAGGAGAAGGCAATGGCCGAGATCAAGGATCCCGAAAACACCATCATTCTGGAAACCACCAAGGGCAAGGTTGTCATTCAGCTTTTGCCGCAGGTCGCCCCGGAACATGTCGCCCGCATCAAGGAACTCGCCCGCGAGAAGGCCTATGACGGCGTCGTCTTTCACCGCGTCATCCAGGATTTCATGGCCCAGACGGGCGATGTCGAATTCGGCAAGAAGGGCTCGGAAACCTTCAATCCCAGCCGCGCCGGCATGGGCGGCTCCTCCAAGCCGGACCTGAAGGCTGAATTCTCGGCAACCACCCATACGCGCGGCACATGCTCGATGGCCCGTTCGCAGAACCCGAACTCGGCCAACTCTCAGTTCTTCATCTGCTTTACCGACGCGCCGTGGCTGAACAAGCAGTATTCCGTCTGGGGCCAGGTCATCGAAGGCATGGACAACGTCGACAAGATCAAGCGCGGCGAGCCGGTTTCCGATCCGGACTCGATCGTCTCCATGCGGGTTGCCGCCGACGTCTGATTGTGATTTCTGCTGAAACCCGCCCTTGCGCGAAAGCGTGGGGCGGGTTTCGCTTTGCCTGAAAGTGCCCTGATGCGCGTAGACCTTTTCGATTTCGACCTGCCTGATGAACGCATCGCGTTGCGGCCCGCCGAGCCGCGCGACAGCGCGCGGCTGCTCGTCGTCGATCCGAATGTGGAAACCATCCGGGATTATCGCGTCGGCGATCTGCCGTCTTTTCTGCGGCCCGGTGACGCGCTCGTCTTCAACGACACCAAGGTTATTCCGGCCCAGCTCGAGGGCATTCGCCATCGAGAGGGTGCTGGCGGCCAGCAGGTGTCGGCGACGCTGCACATGCGTATCGGCGCCAACAAATGGAAGGCTTTCGCCAAGCCCGGCAAGCGCATCAAGGAAGGCGACCGCATCGCCTTCGGCCATAGCGGCGAAAGCTGCATGATCGGCTCGCTTGACGCGACGGTGGAAGAAAAGGGCGAGGCCGGCGAAGTGACACTGGCCTTCGATCTCTCAGGCCCCGCACTGGACGAAGCGATTGCCAGCGTCGGTCACATACCGCTGCCGCCCTATATCGCCGCCAAGCGGCCGGAGGATGAACGCGATCGCGCCGACTATCAGACCATCTATGCGCGGGAGGAGGGCGCTGTCGCAGCCCCCACGGCCGGCCTGCATTTTACACCCGCTTTGTTCGAGGCGCTCGACAAGGCCGGTGTCGAACGCCATTTCGTGACGCTGCATGTCGGGGCCGGCACCTTCCTGCCCGTCAAGGCCGATGATACCGCCGATCACAAAATGCATCTCGAAAGCGGTTATGTCGGCGCCGAAACCGCCGCCCGGCTGAACGCCGTAAAGCAAAGAGGGGGACGCATCATTTGCGTCGGCACCACCTCACTGCGGCTGATCGAGAGCGCGACGCAAGACAGTGGCGAAATTCGCGCCTGGAGCGGCGCCACCGGCATTTTCATCACGCCGGGTTACCGCTTCAAGGCCGTCGACATGCTGATGACCAATTTCCACCTGCCGCGTTCGACGCTCTTCATGCTGGTCTCGGCCTTTTCAGGCCTCGACACTATGCGCGCCGCCTATGACCACGCCATCCAGACGGGCTACCGCTTCTATTCCTATGGCGATGCCAGCCTTCTCTTCCGGAAAGATTAGATGACCGACCGCTTCCAATTCACGCTTGACAAGACCGATGCCGGCGCCCGCCTCGGCAAGATCTCCATGCCGCGCGGCGAGATCCGCACGCCGGCCTTCATGCCGGTCGGCACCGTCGGTACGGTCAAAGCCATGTATCTCGACCAGGTGCGGGAGACCGGCGCTGACATCATCCTCGGCAATACCTATCACCTGATGCTGCGCCCGACGGCCGAGCGCGTCGCCCGCCTTGGCGGCCTGCATAAGCTCATCCGTTGGGAACATCCGATCCTGACGGACTCCGGCGGGTTCCAGGTCATGTCGCTGTCCGGCCTGCGCAAGCTCGACGAGCAGGGCGTCACCTTCAAATCGCATGTCGACGGCAGCCTGCACCACATGTCGCCGGAGCGCTCCATAGAAATCCAGGGGCTGCTCGGCTCCGACATCCAGATGCAGCTCGATGAATGCGTGGCGCTGCCGGCCGAGGCGAAAGAGATTGAGCGCGCCATGGAAATGTCGCTGCGCTGGGCCGAACGCTGCCGGGTGGCCTTCGGCGAGCAGCCCGGCAAGGCGATGTTCGGCATCGTCCAGGGCGGCGACATCCCGGCGCTGCGTATCCGTTCGGCCGAGGCGTTGAGCCAGCTCGACCTCAAGGGCTATGCGATCGGCGGCCTCGCCGTCGGCGAGCCGCAGGATGTCATGCTGCAGATGCTGGAAACGACACTGCCGGTCCTTCCTCTGGAAAAGCCGCGTTACCTCATGGGTGTCGGCACGCCGGATGATATTCTGAAATCGGTTGCGCGCGGCATCGACATGTTCGACTGCGTCATGCCCACTCGCTCCGGCCGCCATGGCCTGGCCTTTACCCGCCGCGGCAAGGTCAACATCCGCAATGCCCGCCATGCCGAGGATATGCGCCCGCTCGACGAACAGTCGAATTGTCCGGCCTCACGCGATTATTCGCGTGCCTATCTGCACCATCTCGTCCGCTCCAACGAGGCGCTCGGCGGCATGCTGCTCTCCTGGAACAACCTCGCCTATTACCAGGAACTGATGCAGGGCATCCGCAAGGCGATCGCCGAAGGCCGCTTCGCCGATTTCATGGCGGAAACGCAGGAGGAATGGGCAAGAGGCGATCTCCAGCCCGTGTGATCCCGATCAAACCTGTTTGATCCCGATCGAACCTGTTTGATCCAATCCAACGAGGTTGGATCGATCGGGATCAAATACCCTTGCTGTCCGCATCTGGGATGATCTGCACGCCGTTGATCCGGTAGCTGCCATCCGGCTGGCGGGTGATCTGGTAGATCGCCGTCCAGTCTTTGCCATCGCGGCCTGAAATCAGTACTTCGTGATAGATCAGCGCGCCGTTGTCGATCGAGCGGCTGCGGCCGAAGGCGTAGTTGCCGGGATGATAGACCGGCTCGTAGCTCTTCTTTACCATGGCGAAGAACAGGTTCTTGTCGGGATACATCGCCCTGATGCCGGGAGCGGCGAAGGAATAGGCGGTCTCGGCATCGTCCTTGAGGAAGGCCTTGATCTGTTCCTCGATCATCGTCCGCGTCGTGTCGATCGGGTCTTCGGCGCGGGCCGAGACGATGGAGAGGAGGGACGCGGCACACAGAATAAGAACTGCGAAGAAGGCGCGCATGGGTTGATCTCCAGCTCTATCGGAGAATAATCCCCGATAGAGCTGAAGTGTAGGCGATTTCCAAAGCAATGCCAGCAAAAGTGCGCAGCGGCTTGCGTCCGGAATTGCGTAAAACAAAAAATGAGAGCGGTTCTGTGCTTCCATGAAAACTGAACCGGCCTCGCAAGCAAAACAGACTTTACGACCAGCGCCGGAAGAGGGCGCTGGCGTTCACTCCACCGAAGCCGAAACCATTGGTGATGGCATAGTCCATGGTGAGCGGCCGCGCCGTCTTGCCGACGATATCGATGCCGTCGGCGGCCGGATCAGCCTCATCCAGGTTGCGGGTCGGCGGCGCGATCTGGTCGCGCAGCGCCAGGATGGTGAAGATCGCCTCCAGCCCGCCGGCAGCCCCGAGCAGGTGGCCGGTCGCCGATTTCGTCGCGCTGACGGCAATGCCGCCATTGCGGCCGAAGACCGTGCCGATCGCTGCGATCTCGCCCCTGTCACCGACGGGTGTCGAGGTCGCATGCGCGTTCAGGTGTTTGACGTCGGAAGCGGAAATCTTCGCTTGGCGGAGCGCCGCCTCCATCGCCCGCCGCGCACCGTCGCCGTCTTCAGGGCCTGAGGTCATATGGTAGGCGTCCGCCGCCGTGCCGTAGCCGACGAGTTCGGCGAGCGGTGTGGCGCCGCGGGCAAGTGCGTGCTCCAGCGTTTCGATGACCAGAATGCCGGCGCCTTCGCCCATGATGAAACCGTCTCGCGCCGTGTCGAAGGGCCGCGACGCCAGCTCCGGCGTTTCGTTGAAGCCGGTGGAAAGGGCGCGTGCGGCGGCAAAGCCGCCGAGGCTCACCTTGTCGATACAGGCCTCGGCGCCACCGCAAATCGCCACATCCGCCTCGCCGGAGCGGATCAGCCGCGCCGCATCGCCGATTGCCTGGACGCTGGCGGCGCACGCCGTCACCGGAGCGCCGAGCGGCCCCCTGAAGCCGTAGCGGATGCTGACCTGGCCGGCGGCGAGGTTGACGAGAAAGGAGGGCACGGTGAAGGGCGACAGGCGTCGGACGCCGCGCGTCTCGCCGATCCGTACTGCTTCGGCGATCGCCGGAAAGCCGCCGACGCCCGACGCGATGATGGTCGCGGTGCGTTCACGCTCGCCTTCGTCGGTCGGCATCCAGCCGGCCTGCTTGACCGCTTCCTCCGTCGCCGCCATGGCGAAATGGATGAAGCGGTCCATCTTCTTCTGGTCCTTGGGCGTGATGTATCGGTCGGGATCGAAGCCGGCTTGCGCATCCTCGGTTATGCCGGGAACGATACCGCCGACCTTGGCCGCTAGCTCGCCGACTATGTCTTCCGCCAATACCCGCAGCCCCGAACCTCCGTCGAGAAGGCGCTTCCAGGCGGGCTCGATGCCGGTGCCGAGTGGCGAGACAAGTCCCATGCCGGTGACAACGATGCGGTCCATTCTGTTCTCCTTCTATGCGTCGATGCCGAGATACCAGGCGCGCATGCGGGCGATCCGCGCGTGCACCTCGTCATCGGCGGCGGGACCTGCAAGCAGGCTGGTGTTTTCGGGTGTCACCTGTTCGCCGGTGCGCGCGTCGACCAGCACGGTCTCGCGCTCTTTGCCGGACGCGGCATCGCCCAAGAGAAAGGCGAGGTCCCCTTCCGGAATATGCCGGCTTCCCCAGGAAAACAGCGTCATCAGGACGGGAAAGAAATCGCGGCCCTTTTCCGTCAGCCGATATTCGTAGCGGGCAGGGCGCTGCTGGTAGAGCCGCCGTTCAAACAGGTCCTGATCCGTCAGGTGTTTCAGCCGCCGCGCCAGGATGTTCGGCGCCACGCCGAGGCTCTTCTGGAATTCGTCGAAGCGCGACAGTCCTTGGAAGGCGTCGCGCAGGATCAGGATGCTCCACCAGTCACCGACGCTGTCGAGCGCGCGTGCCGCCGGGCATTTGAAATCGCTGAAGCTTGTTCGCTGCATGGCGATGTCACTACATTAGTGACTATCATAATGCAAGTTACTATCGGGACTCGCGCTCGAAAATCCGGGCGAGCACGATGCCGGTGACGAGCATGCCGACTGCCACGAAGATCGTATCGCCTGGCGAGCCGATATAAAGCGGCCCGATATTGGCAAAGAGCAGGAAGGCGATGAGGAAATTGACCCAGCCCCAGACGACATTGGCTGTCGGCGAACCGAGCTTTGCGAATGGAGTGCGGAAGGGCCGGCCGCTGACGCCGTTGACGAAATGCGGGATGCCATCGGTCAGAAAGGCCGCGGCGATGAAATGGGCGATATAGGCGATCCAGGGCAAAGGCTTCTCCGGTGCTGCGAGTGGCATTGACGGAGGAATGTGGCCGGGAATGTTATGCCGGCAAGAGGAGGCTAAGCATGTCGCACAAAAGCGTGCAGCGGTTTTTGCGGCAACGACATGCGTAAAAACCAAGTGCTAAAGCGCGAGGCGCGACGTTGAAAGATCGCGACGCGCTTTAGAAACATAAGTGGTGCCGCAGCCCGCCGCCGAATAGCGACGGACCTGGCCGGGTCAGATCAGCATGAAATCCTTGAATTGAAGCGCCGGGGAATTGTCGAGATCGGCCACATGGATTGCCGCACCCGCGGCACTTCCATCCGCATCAAAGGATAGAATGCCGCTGGTCTGGTCGTAGATCAGTCTATCGTCAGCTTCGAGTGCTTTGGTGCCGACGACGAAATTCTCATCCGAAAATCTCGATAGGCTGAGTGCGGCGAAAATCGAATGGTCGAGTAGCAGCTTGTCGCCGGCCGCCGAGGAGAAATCCCGGATCTTGTCGATGCTCACATTGTCGGGCTTAACGTCGAAAACGAAGGAATCGGTCCCTCCGCCGCCGGTCAGAATGTCTGCGCCGGCTTTGCCGATCAGCTTGTCGTTGCCGAGTCCGCCGCTCATCTGGTCGGCCCCCTTGCCGCCGTTGAGACTGTTGCTGCCGTCGTTGCCGGTCAGCACGTTGGACGTGTTGTTGCCCGTCGCGCTGAGATTGGCCGTTCCGGTCAAGGCAAGGTTTTCGATCGTTCCCGATGTATGCGCCTGATCGACCAGGCTGAAGGAGATTGCCGACCGGACGCTGTCCTTGCCGGATCCACTGGCTTCATCGGCAAAGTCGCCTTTATTGTCGATCACATAGGTGTCGTTGCCGCCGTGCCCCGACATGCGGTCGGCACCAGTGCTTCCGTCAAGAATATTGTTGCCGGAATTGCCGGTGAGAACATTCGCCAGGCCATTCCCGGTGCCGTTCAGATTGGCGGTGCCGGTCAGTGTCAGATTCTCGATGTTTCCGATCGTATGCGCCGTATCCTTGAGGCTGAAGCTGATCGACGACATGACGGTATCCGTCCCGCCGCCCCGGCTTTCGTCGACGATTTGAGCGGAGTTGCTTACGGTGAATATGTCGTTGCCGGTGCCGCCATAGATATGGTTGGTTGCCGGCGGCGGCGTGCTGGTGATGCCGCCTTCGATGTCGATGATTACGGGATGATCGACGACATTAGCCGTCAGGGACGAGACGTTGCTGAGGCTTTTGATCGCCGTCGTCCCGGTCAGCGGGTCGAAGACCTTCACGGAGCCGAAGGCGGCGCCGAGATTGACTTTGACGGCTGTATTTGCAGCCTGAATGGCCGTATCGGTGGACTGGTTCCAGATATCGGGCTCGTTCCAGAGGATGATCTGGTAGCTTCCGTCCGATTTTTCCGCAAGCAGGCTGCGGGCCGAGGACGGCAGCCCGTCGATCGAATAGTTGAGCGCTCCGGCGCTGAAGCTCGCCTTCTGAGCGCCGTCATCCGCAAGGATTTCGGTCAGATTGTGGATCGCCGTCGCAGCCGGCTTGGCCGAATAGTCGAGATGAAAAAGGCCGAAATGCTTTTCCTGATTGGTGCCCTGCGGATCGGAATAGGCGTCTAGCAATTCGTAGATGAACGTGTTTTTCGATCCGAGTGCCGCGCCGTCCATCAGCGTATTGAGCAGGAGCTTGGCCTGCGTCGCTTCGTTGACGCCTTCCCAGCCGCCATTGGTGTCGGCGGTCAGCGACGTATGGTAACCGGTCTCGGTGATCGCAAGCGGCTTGCCCGGATCGGCAGCGCGCTGAACGCCGGATTCTCGGGAAAGCCATGAATATGGCTGGTCGCCATCCTTCGCATAGGTGTGGATCGTCGTGTAGTCGGACGCGGAAGCGACCGTATATCCGGTAAGGCTGAGGACCGGGATGTCCTTCAGCAACGGATCGGCGTTGACGGCGGCAGGCAGGTCCCTCTGATAGGCGACCGCTGCGGCCTGGCCGCTCAGGCCGTGATAGCTGACCGGCCAGTTATTGACTTCGTTCGGGCCTTCGATGCCGACGACCGATCCGGGATGGGCCTGCACGAAATCATGCAGCCGCTGGACCACGGTGGCGGGGTCGACTTCCCGCTGCGCGCTGAAGACGAATTGCACGCCGGCCTTGGCCGCGTCGCCGAGATGCGTTTGGCCGTTGGGATCGGAAGCGGAGTTGGGGGCGTGATCGCGGACTGTATCAAGGCCAAGATAGTCGAGTGCTTTAACAACTTCTCCGACATTGGAATATTTTCCGTCGGTGTAGTCGATATGCGTATCAATTCCAAAGGAGCGAATAATATCGTTTATTCTAACGGCTTGAGCCATAAGTTATTCTCCCGGTTTACGAGGGAATTGGCGATGGGAATGAATCCCCATTTGTTGAAACCAATTCGATTTAATACACGAGGAGGGTCGTGCGGCGATGACTCGTTATCCATGATATATTGTCCCGAATGTGGCTCGCTTCGGATTGTATTTATTATGAAATCTGCGCTTGCATTTTTTCGTCCGGCCGGTTGATCATGCCCGAGTGGGACGGCCCATAGGCAGAGTCCGGTGAAATCCGACATGGTTTTGGAGGATCCGATGACCGTCGATGTTCAATTCCGGTTTCGCAGCGGCTTGCCATCGATGGCGTTCGGCGATGTCCGTCTCTGCGGCAGTTGGGACGAGCAAGGCCGCGTCTCGCATGAGTGGACATCTGTTTCGATGCGGCCTTCCCGTGATGAGGATGGTTATGATGTCTTCGTCGCCGATGTATCGTTTCCCGACGCCGGGATCGGCACGCATTTCCGCTGGGGGGTCGAGCTGGATCGGCCTGATGCTTCCGGCCTATGGGCGATCGCCGCCGAATTGGACGACGAGGTCTCGACGCGTCGCGAACGCTCCTTCGACCTCCACTCGGACCTGGCGCCGCAGACCTATTATCTGACGTGGATCGGCCGTCTGGGGGCGAATCGAACTGAGCGGCGCAACAGTGCCGACGGCATTCGCTTCGCGGTCTGGGCGCCGAACGCCAGGGCGGTTTCGCTTGTCCTGGCCGATCCGGCCATCGGCTACATCGCCGACGACGGCACCGGTGCAGTCGCAACCATCGCGATGCGCAAGACCGTCGACGGCTTCTGGACCGTCGAAACCGGCGATGATGACGGCCTTGCCGATTTCGACGGCATGGTCGGCACCCCCTATATGTACCGCATCACGAAGGATGACGGATCGCTCGTCTACCGCACGGATATCTGGTCGCTCATGCAGATCGGCGCGGGGGACTTCGATCCGGATGGGGCGGTCTATCACGGATCGCCGGCGTCATTGGACGGACCGCAGAGCTGTTCGGTCGTCTGCGACCCGAAGCGGGTGGTACTGCCATCGGGAGAGGAGCTTACCGCCGAGGCCTTCTGGGCCGACGAATTCGCCGGCGGCCAAAAGATTCCCGATCGGCTCGAGGATCTGGTGATCTATGAACTGCATGTCGGCGCCCTCGGTTTCGGCAAGCCCGCGCCCGGTACGCTCGATGATGCCGTCGCCTTCGTCGAACATCTCGCAGCGCTCGGCGTCAACGCGGTGGAACTGCTGCCGATTGCGGAATTCGAGACCCGGGCCAACTGGGGCTACGGCACCTCGCATTTCTTTGCCGCCGATCAAGGGGCCGGCGGCACCGACCGGCTGAAGATGTTCATCAAGACCTGCCACCAGCGCGGCATCGCCGTCATCCTCGATGTCTGTTACAACCACTTCGATCCGGATGGCGAGCGGGCGCAATGGGCCTATGATTCCAACGATCACACCCGCAATATCTACTATTGGTACGAGGGACGGCCCGGCGATTACGCCGATCCCACGGGCGGCTACATCGACAACATCTCGACGGGATGGGCGCCGCGCTTCCATGAGGAAGCCGTGCGCCAGCTTTTCATCTCCAGCGCCGCCTTTTTCGTCTCCGTCTGCCATATCGATGGTTTCCGGCTCGATCAGACGAGTTCGATCCATCAATATCCGGTTCTGCATGCCGATGGCCGGCGCGCCGATCGGGCCGCCGCCTTCGGCGCCAAATTCCTGAAGCAATGGACCCGCACGATGCGGCTCATCAAGCCGCAGCTTTTCCTGACGGCCGAGGATTATTCGGACTGGTCGGCGATGACCGAGCCAAGCCTGACCGGCGACGGGCTCGGCTTCGATGCGACCTGGTATGGTGACTTTCATCACAATCTCGTCGAATATCACGGCGGTGCGCAGGCGCAGCTGTTGAAGAATGCCGGCTTCGGGGACCAGCGGGCGCTGACCATGTCGTCTCTTGCCGGCGCTTTGCAGACAAGCGCGCACTCCAAGGTAGTCTATAACCAGTCGCACGACGATTGCGGCAATCGTGAAGGATCGGCGCGAACCGCTGTGATCGCGGTCAATTTCGCGCCTGTTGTCGGTGAGACCAGGACGTGGGCGGAGGCGAGATCGAGGTTCGCGGCGGCGATGACGCTGCTATCGCCGGGGACGCCGATGTTTTTCATGGGCGAGGAAATCGGTGCCCTGAAGCCCTATCGCTACAATGATTTCCTCGCCAACCGGGAGAATATTCTCGGCGCAGCCGATGGCCACGGGGCAGGGATGATCAGCTGCTATCGCGATCTGATAGCGCTCAGTGTCGGAGAGGCAGCCATTCGCTCGCGCAACATCGCCATTCCCCTGGTTCACGACGAAAATCGGGTGATCGCCTTTCATCGCTGGAACGACGGCGAGGATTTCCTCGTCGTGGGCTCGCTGAACGATGCTCCCTTCGAACACGGCTACCGGTTGCACAGCGACCGCTTGGGAGATGACCTCTGGGAGGAGGTCTTCAACAGCGATTCTCGCAGATATGGCGGCTGGAACGTCGGCAACGGCGGCGGAAGGCTCCGAGCCACGGCGGGAGTGCTCGATCCCGTGCTGCCGGCGTCAGGCGTTCTGGTCTTTCGCAGGCTGTGACAAGTGCACGCCGGCAACGGTCAAGCAAAGCCGAGCGGCAGATTTTCCAGTTTCCTGTCATTGCCGTAGTCGCGCTCATGCGGCGAGCGACGACGGCCGTCGCGGCGAACGGAAAGATCGATCCGGTTTTCGGCGAAGATCCCATCGGGCCAGGTGCCGGTGTCATGGCAATCGGCGTCGATTTTGGGGGCAAGGATTTTCAGGATCATTGGGGTTCCTCCACGGCGCAGCATCAACACTCGGAAAGGCCGCTTCGTTCCATTTATAAAACCCGAATTATTAATAAATTAACCATAATCGCCAGGCGAGAACCAGTCATCGCCTGACGTTGACCTGACGTTGAAATGATTGGCCCATGGAACTCCGGATGTTGATCGCCGTTGATGTCAATGAACACAGGAGGTTCCGATGCAGTTGATCGATACGCGAGTGACACAGGCCGGCGACATCTTCACCGTCGAATTCTTGGGCGAAGGCGGAGAATCGATTTCCGTCAAAATCGACAACTCCCATGGCGAGCTTGATGATGCGACGGCGGTCGACCACGCCAAGGTCATGATGGTTCAGCTGACCAGCTTTGCCGGCGGCGAGCCGGACGGCAGCATCAACCGTTACGATGCCTTGAGCAACGGCAATTTTGACGAAGGCAGCAAGGGTCTGATCGGCCAGCCGAGCGCGCGTTCGGCTGGGGACAGCGAGACGCTGGAGGAGGAGTTGAACGAGGGCCTTGAAGACAGCTTCCCTGCAAGCGACCCTGTCTCGGCAACGGTATCGTCCATCCCAGCCAACGCACCACGGCATTGATTTCACCGCAATCTCAATCCCAAATGTTGGCCAAGGCTGCCCCGGTTCCTGCGGGCAGCTTTTTCTTGCATGACAAATTGATGTCAAAACTGAAAAACAGCTGAAAACAGCAGATGTCTGATTGACATGGGAGCCTTCTAGAGAGGGCCCGAGAAGGAAGCGCGGGTGACGCGCTTCCGACGTCTCGGAGATGCGCCCATGAAGATGATTCAGACATGAAAATCATTCAGATCACCGACACCCATTTCAGTCCCGACAAGCCGCATTTCAACGGCAACTGGGCGCCGCTTCTGAGCTGGATCGAAGAGACCGGCGCCGACCTGATCGTCCATACCGGCGATCTCACCGTCGACGGCGCCGACAAGGACGCCGACATCACCTTCTCGATGGACCTGATGCGCCAGGTGTCGATCCCGATGCTGATCGTCCCCGGTAATCACGATGTCGGCCATCTCCAAGGATCGGACCAGCCGGTCAATGCCGAGCGGCTCGCCCGCTGGCGCTGCCTTGCTGGCCCCGACCGTTGGCTGGAGGATACGGCCGGCTGGCGCCTCATCGGCTTGAACGCGCTGCTTCTCGGCCATGAGGATGACGAGGAGGAGGCCCAGTTCGAATGGCTCGATCAGGCGCTTTCCGACAGGGCAGGGCGGCGCGTGGCGCTGTTTGCACACAAGCCGCTGTTCGTCGATGCGCCCGACGAGGGCGATACCGGCTATTGGAGCGTTCGCCCGGTCCAGCGCCGGCGGCTCTATGATCTCATCGCTTCCCATGACGTGGCACTGTTTGCGAGCGGCCATCTCCACTGGGCTTGGCAGGGGCGCTTTAACAACACCCAGCTGACATGGGGTCCATCGGCCGCCTTCATCATCGACAAGATGGAGCGGGAGATGCCGGGTGAACGTCTGATCGGCGCCGTCATCCATGAGTTCGATACTTCAGTCGAAAGCACGATTGTCGCCGTTCCCGGCATGACCGCCCATGTGCTCGACGACGTCGTTCATGAGGTCTATCCCCAGGCGGTCAAGCAGCGGGAACCGGTCGAATGAGCGCGCTCTCGCTTCGCGGCATCACCAAGGCTTTCGCCGGCAACCAGATCCTCGATGGCGTCAGCCTGGATATTGCGGCCGGCGAATTCATCGCGCTAGTCGGCCCCTCCGGCTGCGGCAAGAGCACGCTGCTGCGCGTTCTGGCTGGCCTCGACCATGCCGACCGCGGCGAGATCCTGATCGGCGGGCGCGACATGTCCGGCGTCGCAGCCGCCGACCGCAACATCGCCATGGTCTTTCAGTCCTACGCGCTCTATCCGCATCTGACGGCGTCTGAGAATATCGCCGTGCCTCTGGCGATGCGCCGGCTGTCGAGGATGCAGCGGCTGCCCTTCATCGGCTCGCTGATGCCCGGCCAGCGCGCCACCCGCGTGAAGATCGCCCGCGACGTCAGGGAGATGGCGACGTCGCTGAAGATCGACCACCTTCTCGACCGCAAGCCCGGCCAGATGTCCGGCGGCCAGCGTCAGCGCGTGGCGCTTGCCCGCGCCATGGTGCGCCAGCCGAACATCTTCCTGATGGACGAGCCGCTGTCCAACCTCGACGCCAATCTGCGCGTCCACGCCCGCGGCGAGATCGTCGACCTGCATCGCCGAGCCGGCGTGCCGACGCTCTATGTCACCCACGATCAGGCGGAAGCGCTGTCGATGGCCGACCGTGTCGCTGTGATGATGGGCGGAAAATTGCTGCAGATAGCAAGCCCCGAAGTCATCTACGACGATCCCGCCCATATCGAAGTCGCCCGCTTCATCGGCCAGCCGCGCATCAATCTGCTGCCGGCCTTTGCCGAAGGCGGCGTCATTCTCTGCGGCGGCCTGCGGCTTATGCTCGACAATGCGCCGGACAGGAAGATGCCGGTCACGATCGCCATTCGCCCCGAATTCGTCTTTCTGTCCAGGAGCCGGCATGATGGACTTGCCGCCCGGATCGAACGCGTCGAATTCCTGGGCTCCGAAGTCATCCTCCATTGCCGGCTCGAAGCGATCAGCGAGACCATCATCGCCAAGGTTCAACCGTCCGAAGCCGCAGGCCTTGCCGCCGGTGATGCCGTCGGGCTGCGGCTCTCGCCCGGCCGGACGCTGATCTTTGCCGAGGATGGCAGCCGGCTGGCCGGCAGCGTTGCCACGGGTGATGCCGGGCTCACCGCAGGTGATGCCGGGCTCGGCTCTGCCGATGCCGGGCTCGGCTCTGCCGATGCCGGGCTCGGCTCCGCCGATGCCGGGCTGATGGCGGGCCACTCTCAATGGGAGAGGGCGCATGGCTAGCGTCGTCTCGATGGCTGCGCCGCATGATTCCGCCGCTGCGCATCGGCGCAGCGAGGCCCAGATCGCCTGGATGCTGGTGCTGCCGGCGATGATCCTGCTGTTCCTCTTCGTGCTCTTGCCGGTTGCATCTGTGATCGTGCTCGGCTTCACCGATTTCGAACTCGGCTTCGGCAAGTTCCGTTTCGTCGGCTTCGAGAATTATGCGCACCTGATCACCGACCGCACCTTTCGCAAGTCGCTGTGGAATACGACGGTCTATACGGCGATCGTCGCCCCCGTCTCGATCCTTCTCGGCCTCGGCATTGCCATGCTGATCGAGAGCGAAACCGCGGCGCGCAGCTTCTTCCGCACCGCCTATTTCCTGCCGGTCGCCTCGCTGATCGTCGCCATGGCGACCGTCTGGCAATATATGTTCCACCCCACAATCGGCCCGATCAATGCGCTGCTGGCCCTTGTCGGGCTTCCCGGTCCGAACTGGTTGGGCAGCTCCGGCACCGTGCTTTACAGCCTCTCGATCATCGGCGTCTGGCAATCGGCCGGCTTCAACATGGTGCTGTTCCTGGCCGGACTGACGGCGATCCCGCGTGAGCTTTACGCCGCCGCCGAAGTGGATGGCGCCAGATCCTCCTTCGACCGCTTCCTGCTGGTGACCTGGCCGATGCTCGGGCCGACGACGCTCTTCGTCATCACCATCAGCATCACCAATGCGGTCAAGGTCTTTGAGACGGTCAAGACCCTGACCGACGGCGGCCCCAACAAGGCGTCGGAAGTGCTGCTCTTTACCATCTACCAGGAAGGCTTCGTCTATCTGCGCGTTGGGTATGCCTCGGCGATGACGGTGGTCTTCCTGCTGATCCTGGTGGTGCTGATGTTCCTGCAGTATCGCGTCCTCGATCGCCGGGTGCATTACACATGATGACCAGCGCTTTTTCCCTCGGCAGGATCATCCGCCTGACCCTGCTCTCACTGGGCGCGATCGTCTTTCTGTCGCCCTACGCCTTCATGATCTCGACGGCTGGCAAGGCACAGAGCGATATCTTCACCTCGTCGCTATCGCTCATCCCGGCGCATCTCACCTATGTCGAGAATTTTGCCAAGGCTTTGAGCCGGGTGCCGATGGCGCGGCTCTTGTGGAACGGCGTCGTCGTCTGCGGGCTGATCTTCTTCTTCCAGGTGCTGGTGGCGATCCCCTGCGCCTACGCCATGGCGAAGCTGCGCTTTGGTGCCGCCCGCGCCATGATGGTGCTGGTCATGCTCGGCCTGCTGGTGCCGATCCATGCGACCGCGCTGCCGCTCTATGTCGCCTTCGACCGCGCTTCGCTGCTCAACAGCTATGCCGCCCTGGTCGCGCCCTTCACCATTTCGGTCTTCGCGATCTTCATGTTCCTGCAGTTCTTCCGCGCCATGCCGGATGATCTCATCCATGCCGCCCGTCTCGACGGCATGTCGGAAATCGGGATCGTTGCCCGCGTCATCGTGCCGAATGCCTGGCCGGCGGTCACCGCCTTTGCCATCTTCTCGGTCGTTGCCCATTGGAACGATCTCTACTGGCCGCTGATCGTCATCAGCAAGCAGGACTACGCCACGCCGCCGCTGGGCCTGATGTATTTCCGCGCCGCAGAGGCCGGCGACGACTACGGCGCACTGATGGCGGCGACCCTCATGATTACCCTTCCCCTCGTCGCCGCCTTCCTGCTTGCGCAGAAGCGTTTCGTCGAGGGCATCACCATGACCGGACTCAAAGGCTGACCGGTTTCAACCCAGGAGAACGAGCGATGAAACATATCACCCAGATTCTCGCCGCAGCGGCCGTATCCTTGGCAATCGCGCTTCCCGCGCATGCCGAGACGACGCTGACGGTTCACTACCCGATGCCGGGCTTCTTCAAGGACGTGATGGACACGATCTCGAAGAAATTCATGGTAGAAAACCCCGATATCAAGATCCAGTTCGCCAGCCCCTCGGCCACCTATGAAGAAGGCATCCAGACGATCCTTCGTCAGGTCGGCACCAGCGAAATGCCCGATATCACCTTCATCGGCCTCAACCGCCTGCGCATGCTTGACGAACGCGACGTCGCCGTCGACCTCGGTCCGCTCGTCAAGAAGGACGGCAACATGGCCGAGCAAGGCTTCTCCGACACGATCCTCAAGCTCGCCGAAGTCAAGGGCAAGCAGGTGGGGCTGGCTTTCGCGACCTCCAACCCGATCATGTATTACAACGCCGATCTCGTGAAGGCGGCTGGCGGTAACCCCGACAATCCGCCGAAGACCTGGGATGAGGTCATCGCGCTCGGCGGCAAGATCAAGGCGCTCGGCAACGGTGTCGACGGCATCGATTTCCGCTGGCAGGGCGACGACTGGATGTTTTCGGCTCTCCTCTTCGGCGCCGGCGGCAAGATGCTGAGCGATGACGAAAGCAAGGTTGCCTTCAACGGTCCGGAAGGTCAGAAGGCCGTCGAAGTCCTGCATCGCTTGGTCACCGAGGGCGGCATGCCTGTCTTCACCAAGCCCGCAGGCGAACAGGCTTTCGCAGCCGGCAAGGTCGGTTTCGAATTCCAGACGACGGGCGCGCTGCGCAACACGATCAAGAATGTCGGCAACAAGTTCGATCTGCGCACTGCCAGGATCCCGCTGATCGACTCGGTGAACGGCCGCCTGCCGACGGGCGGCAACGCCGTCGTCATCCTGACGCATGACGCCGCCAAGCAGGATGCTGCCTGGAAGTTCGCTAAATTCGCCGCCGGCCCCTACGGTGCTTCCGTCGTCGTGCCTGGCACCGGTTATGTTCCGAACAATGAGCTTGCCGCGAAGTCACCCGAATATCTCGGCGATTTCTACAAGCAGAACCCGCTGTTCCAGGCCGGCCTCAGCCAGATGCCGGTGATGATCCCCTGGTATGCCTTCCCCGGCTCGAACGGCGTCAAGGTCACGCAGACGATCGTCGACAACCTGTCGCGCATCGTCGACCAGTCGGCCGAGCCGAAGGAAGCGCTCGACGACGCGGCCGCTGACGTCGAGGACATGCTGCCGCGCAGCTGATCTCCTTTCTCACCAGGCATAGGGCAGGGGTCGCCATGCCGAGCGCGTGGCGGCCTCTTCTTTTCCCTAGCTTCTCAGATGGCGCGCACCGTGCCGCCGCGGCGTAGCGTATAGGCGACGTCGAGATGACGGGCAGGGGCGGCATTCTCCGCCATGTCGAGGAGCAGCGAGGCGGCCGTCGCCCCCATGCTGGCATCCGGCATTTCGATCGTCGTCAGCGGCGGATCGATCAGCCGGCCGATGGCGATGCCGTCGAAGCCGGCGACCGAAACATCGCCCGGCACCGAGAGCCCTTCGCGCTTCAGCGCGCCGATGACGCCGAGCGCCAGAAGATCGTTCGAGGCGATGATCGCCGTCGGCGCAAGCGAGGTCATCGCCATGCCGAGATCGAGTTGGTCAAAACCGTTGACGAAGGGGATCTGCATCACATCGAGCGGTGCAAGCCCGCTCTCGGCCATGGCGTCGAGATAACCCTGGTAGCGAAGCAGCGCGCGATCGGAGGCAGCGAAATTGCCGGAAAGAAACAGAATGCGGCGATGACCCATGCCGATCAGGAACGCCGTGATCTCGCGGCCGGCGCCGCGATTGTCGGCGGTGACAGCCGCCGGAAATTGCGCCGTCGGCAGGTTGTTGAGCAGCACGGTCGGCGGCAGCCTGGCAAGCAGCGCCTGGCTGGTCGAGGGATCGCAGACGGTGAGGATCAGCCCGGTCGGCCGGTCGTTCAGGAGGGCGGCGACGGCATCGGCCTCGCGCGCCGGATCGTAGTTCGACTGGGCGATCAAGACGCCGTGGCCGGCCACCAGCATGCGGTTCTGGATGCTCGACAACGACGAGGCAAAGACCGGATTGGTGATGCTCGGGATCAGCACGCCGACCACGGGCCTGCGGCCAAGCCTGCCGGCGGAGTGATAACCGAGTTCGGCGGCCGCACGGCGCACTTTGCGCACCATCAGGTCGCTCGCCGGTCCGTTGCGGTTGAGAACACGGCTTGCGGTCGCCAGCGAGCAGCCTGCCCGGAATGCGACCTGCTCCAACGTCGCCATGAAAGCGCCTCCTGGTAACCTCATCAAGGCGCAATCCTTTAAGTGGGTTCAATGACATTGGTCTGACGCTTGGCCGGAATTGTCTCCTTCTTATCCATTCGCGCACATGGACGTTGATGCGAAATGCAACCTGTGGAATAGTCGAATCGACGCTATCTACCCTTCTCCTGCTCATCACCTGGACAAGAATGTCTCACAAACAAATGGAATGCTCCACGGCGCGGTGGTTTCTCGCGGCGGTCTGCCTTGCTGCAAACTTCGCGTTGCCAGCCTATGCGGACACCCCATCCGAGCCTTGGCCGCAAACGCAAAGCGACCTGCAAGCCGAGACTGGCGTGCATTTCGGCACGCTCGCCAACGGCATGCGGTTTGCGATCATGCGCAACGTCACGCCGCCCGGACAGGCCGCGATCCGCTTTCGCATCGGCGCCGGCTCGCTCGAGGAAAACGACAACCAGCAGGGTCTGGCGCATTTTCTCGAGCACATGGCCTTCAAGGGTTCGACGCATGTCGCCGAAGGGGAGATGATCCGTATCTTGCAGCGCAAGGGCCTGGCCTTTGGACCGGACACCAACGCCCATACCTCTTATGACGAGACTGTCTATGCGCTCGATCTGCCCGAGGTCGATGCGGACACAGTTTCGACGGGCCTGATGCTGATGCGGGAAACGGCGAGCGAGCTGACCCTCGATGCCGGAGCTTTCGATCGCGAACGCGGCGTCATCCTGTCGGAAGAGCGGCTGCGCGATACACCGCAGTCTCGCGCAGCGCTCGGAATCATGAATTCGTTGCTCGCCGGCCAGCGCGCGACCATGCGCGTGCCGATCGGCAAAGCCGACATCATCAGCAATGCGCCCGTAGACCTCGTCCGTGATTATTACCGGGCCAACTACCGACCCGATCGGGCAACGTTGATCGTAGTGGGCGATATCGACCCGGCCGCCATGGAAACCGAAATCCGGCAGCGCTTCGGCGACTGGAAGGCCGTGGGGCCGGCGCCGGCAAAACCGGATCTTGGCACACTGGCGGCGAAAGGCGAAAGTGCCGAGGTGATCACTGTTCCCGGCGGCATGACGAGCATACAGGTCGCCTGGACGCGTCCCTATGACGCCGCGCCTGATACCTCTGCCAGGCGCCGCGCCGAGCTTATTGAGGATCTCGGGCTGCTGGTGCTCAAACGGCGGGTGAGCGCTATCGCCAGCAAGGCGGATGCCCCTTTCATCAGCGCGGGCGTAGGCTCCCAGGATCTCCTCGATTCCGCGCATGTCGTCCTGGTCTCGGCAAATTCCGAGGCGGACAAATGGCAGGCAGCGCTCACGGCCATCGACCAGGAACAGCGTCGTATCCAAAAATTCGGCGTTGAAAAGGCGGAGATCGATCGCGAAATCCGCGAATATCGCTTGGCTCTGCAAGCTGCCGCAGACGGAGCCGCGACGCGCGCGACCACCGACATCGCCTCGGCGCTGGCTGGCAGCGTCGACGACGATCAAGTCTTCACCTCGCCTGCCGAAGACCTCTCGCTGTTCGAGACGATAACGAAGGGCGTCACGATGGCCGAGGTCAATCAAGCCCTTCAGCGTGCTTTCTCCGGCAACGGTCCGCAGGTCGTGCTGCAGACGCCCCAATCACCGCAGGGCGGAGCCGACACGGTTCGGCAAGTCTATGACGCTTCGAATGCCATTGACGTCTCGGCGCCATCCGGTGCTGCTGACGTCGCCTGGCCCTACACCCATTTCGGCGAGCCGGGCGCAGTGGTCGAACGCCGCGCCGTCGAAGATCTTGGCTTGACCATGGTGCGCTTTTCCAATGGCGTGCGGCTGACCGTCAAGCCAACCAAACTGCGTGCCAACGAAGTGCTGGTGCGCGAAGATATCGGCCGCGGTCGGCTGGATCTGCCGCGCGACCGTTCCCTCGCGACCTGGGCATCTCCGGCCGTGGTGCTATCCGGCGTGAAGGCCATGGATTACGAGGATATACAGAAAGCGCTGACGGCCAACATCGTCGGCGTCGACTTCTCGGTCGGCGACAGCTCCTTCAGGTTCGACGGTCGGACACGGACGGAAGATCTTGCGACACAGCTGCAACTGATGACCGCTTACACCTCCGATCCAGCCTACCGCCCCGAGGCGTTCAAGCGTGTGCAGCAGGCCTATTTGAGCGGCCTCGATCAGTATGACGCGTCGCCCGGCGGCGTTGTCAGCCGCGATTTCGCAGGTCTCGTGCATTCCGGAGATCTGCGCTGGACCTTCCCCGACCGCGCGCAATTGTCCGCCGCCAAGCCGGACGATTTCGAGGCGCTGTTCCGGCCGATGGTTTCCAACGGCCCGATCGATGTCACCATCGTCGGCGACGTCACGGTGGACGAGGCGATCCGGCTGACGGCTGAAACCTTCGGCGCTTTGCCGCCGCGCCCGGAGACTGCGTCGAGCACCGATCGGGACGAGGTGCGTTTTCCGCCGGCGACCAACCAGCCCGTCTTGCAGGCCCATAGCGGCAGGGCAGACAATGCCGCCGCCGTCGTTGGAGCTCCCATCGGCGATCTGCTCTCCGATCTGCCGCGTTCCTTCACCGCCAATGTCGCCGTGCAGATTTTTCAAAACAGGCTGATCGACCAGTTTCGCATTGCAGAAGGCGCAAGCTATGCCGTGCAGGGCGACGTCGACCTGTCAAGGGAAGTCCCCGGTTACGGCTACGCCTATTTCTACGTCGAGACAGGCCCGGAAAAGGTTGCGCGCTTTTACGCCCTTGTCGACGAGATCGCCAATGATCTCAGATCGCAGGAGGTCTCGCCGGACGAGCTTGCGCGCGCCCGGGCACCCATCATCGAGACATTGAAGCATCAGCAGCAGAGCAATGAATATTGGCTCTCATATCTGCACCACGCTCAGACGGATTCGCGTCGTTTAGACCGGATACGCGATAGTCTCGGCGGCTACGACAAGGTCACCGCCGGCGATATCCGCGCGTTTTCCTCGGCCTATTTCGGCCCGGAAAGATTCTGGAAATTCGAAGTGCTGCCGGCAGCGGTACGATAGTGGTGAATACCGCTCAGGACCGGCGTTTGACCGCGCGCATATTCATCTCCGAGCGAAGAGCAAAACCCTGCGTTTTGTAGAGGGAAATGGCCGAGATATTCGATGCATAGGCATGCAGATAGGCCGTGTCGCCGCTGGATGCGATTTCGCCGGCAACGAAACGGAAGAGCAGTGTGCCGAAACCGCGCCCCTGGAAATCGGGATGGGTGCAAAGCCCGCTGAGCTCGATGAAGCCGCTCTGCCGCATCCGCTGTCCGGCCATCGCGACCAGGCGGCCGTTGCTTCTGATCCCCCAGAAGCTGCCGAGGCTCTGGGCGCGCAGCGTGAACGGCCCGGGTTTGGTCAAGGTCGCCAAGGCCAGCATGTCGGCGGCATCGGCCTCCGTCAGCGGCTCGATGCGAGAATCCGAAATTCGCCCGTGAGGCCGCTCGGCAATCATTTGCACCAACGATGCCTCGGCGATGACGGCTAGCCCCGCTGGGATGACGATCGGTCCGGCTTCAACGAGGATCATGCTCTCCTCCGACGCCGGCAGCGCCTCCAGCGCGTCGAGGCTCTCCGGCCTGTCGTCGGCAGACGCCGCGAAGGGGACGATCGACGGCGGGTATCGCCGCGCATTTTCATTGCCTTCCGCAAGATGGGAGTGCGCGCTCTCCAGCGCGCTCCAGATTGGACGGTCGAGAACATGTTTCATCGTGTTTTCTCCTTGGCGGGGCTCCGCTGTGCCAGCGGCGCCTCTGCAAGCCCGTCCTCGATGGCGGCGAGCTGTTCGAGAATCGGCCCGTCGAGATCGCCGCAGAGATCGGCGACGGCTGCCGCGACACGCGGCCAGACCGATATCTTCGAATAGTCGATGAGTTCCTGGCCCTTGTCGGTCAGCGAGACCAATCGGCGGCGCTGATCATCCGGCGCCGGCTGCATGTCGACGAAACCGAGTTCGAGAAGCTGGCCGGTGGTCCTCGTGGCGCCCGGCTGGGTAATGCCCACTGCCTGCGCCAGCTCGCCGACCGTCAGCGGGCCGGCCCGGTCGATCGCCGCCAGGAATGGGTATTGGCCCGCCTGGATGCCAAGGCCGATCTCGTCGATGATCTGCTGCGTATCTGCCTGCAACCTCTCGCCGATGCGCCGCAGACGGCTGCCCATGCACAGAAACCCGAGCGTTCGGACCACATCCTCGACCATGCCATTCCCCCATTTGTATCGATGGTTATATAACGTGTTATATATTTGCTCAACCTGCTAAATTGAGTGCAGGTGATCCATCACAAAACCGGGCTGCTTGTGAGACGCCAAGCCCGCATTTGTGTCAAACCCAGTGGCTCGCTCAGCCCCGTCGCCTTTCCGCGATCAGAAGCACCGCCAGTATGCAGCTGAGCAGAGCGAGGGACGATGGCAGCCCCTGATGGCCAATCAGTTGCATCGCCAGTCCTGTCGCGGGCGAGCCCACGATGCCGCCGATGCCCCATACCAAGGCGAAGGCGGCGTTACCGGCGATCAAGGCCTGGCCGGTGAAACGCTCGCCGAGCTGGATCAGCGACAGGGTATAGATCCCGAACGAGACGCCGCCCCAGGTGAAAACCAGCGGCCAGATGAGCCACGCATCGAAGACGAGCGGCAGCAAGAGGCAACTGGCCAGGCAAGTCAGGACGCAAAGCAACATGGTCCGTGTCGACCCGAACCGCTCGGCCACGCGCCCGAGCAGGATCTGCAGCGCGGCATTGCCTGCGATGAAGCAGGTGATCAGCGAAGCGATACGCTCCTCGCCGCTGCCCAGGGCGGCGCCATAGACCGCAAACAGCGAAAGCAGGATCTGCTCGAAGGCGGCGGCCGCGAAAACCGCAAACAACAGCAGCGGTGCCAGTGCGAAGAAGCCGCCGACGGATGTTGCCTTGCCTTCCACAGGCGTGGTGGGCAGGCGCGGGGCGACCGCAAGCACGATCAGGCCGCAGAGGAGGAAGGCGGCGATGCCGATAATGAAGGGCGGCCAACCCTCAGTGCCGGCGAGGCCGAGCGACAGCGGGCCAATGGCGAAGCCACCCGAAACGATCGATGAATAGAGGCCCATGATGCGGCCTCGGCGTGGTGCTGGCGTGATGGAGATCAGCCAGGTTTCGCTGATCACGTAGAGCGGATTGGCGAAGAAGCCGAGCAGGAAGCGCAGCGGTATCCAGGCCCAGACGTCCTGTTTCCAGGCGATCGCGATCAGCGTGAGGGCGGCGAGGATCGAACACAGGATCGCCAGCCGCGCTCCGCCCACGCGCCGCGAAAGCGCCGGAATGAAGGGGGCCGACACAATGAAACCCAGCGGCGTCATCGCCGCCGACAGGCCAATCAGCCCGGATGTCGTTCCCTGTCGCTCCAGGATAAAACTGAGCAGCGGATAGGTCAGTCCCTGGGCCACGGCGAACACCGTGACGGTGGCGATAATGCCCGTCATCGCCGCCCATGGAATGCGGTCCGCGTGCGGTGATGTGATGCTTTCGGCAGTCATGCAGATTATCCTCGTCAGACCATAGGCTTTGAGGCTCCGGGAGCCTCGACGTCAAAGAGGATGAATTCTGCAGGACAGAGGGGAGCGTCGTACTTAAGTTTTTCCAAAAAGTTCTCAAAAACGTCCAAAGGGATTAAACAGGTCAGCGCCCAATTTCATCCCAACCGTAAACCCTCAGCACGACAGTTTCAGCCAGACATCATCAGGACCATCAGGAAATGACAGCTCCGCTTTCCTTTCTCGGCCTTCCCGATCGCCTCCCCAATGGACGTTTGCCCCGTGCGGTGATCTTTGCAGCCGCCCATGGCAGCACCTATCCCGGCAAGAACAGCAGCGGCTACGCCCTGGCCGCTGGTGCCATCCGCGCGGCGAGCCAGGACGATGCACCACTCCTTGAGCACTGGGATTTCGATCTCGGCGGCCCGCTGTTCGACGGCGGGCCGGTCTCATGCATCGATGCCGGCGACATCCAGACCATCCTGCATGACAATCCCGGCAACCGGGGCCGTATCGAGGCGAAGACGCGCGAGGTGCTGGCTTTGCAGGCGGTACCGATCCTGCTCGGTGGCGACTGTTCCGTGACCATTCCCTTCCTTGCCGGCTTTGCCGATCAAGGGCCTGTCTGGGTCCTGCAGATCGATGCCCATATCGACTGGCGCGACGAAGTGCATGGTGAACGCTACGGCTATTCAAGTCCGATGCGTCGGGCAAGCGAGATGCCGCATGTCGCCGGCATGGTGCAGGTCGGCCTGCGCAGCGTCGGCAGTGCGCGCCTCGCCGACATCGAGGCGGCGCAGCGCTATGGCAGCCGCTTCGTGACCGCCCGCGAGATCCACGCTCGAGGCGTCGAGGCCGCTCTTCAGTATATTCCGGAAGGAGCCCGGGTCGTCGTCACCCTCGATTGTGACAGCATCGATCCCAGTATCATGCCGGGCGTGGCGGCGCGTACCGCTGGCGGCCTCACTTATACGGAGGTGATCGATCTGATTGCCGGCCTCGGCAAGCGGGCTGAGATTGCGGGATTCGACCTTGTCGAACTCTATCCTCCTGCAGACGTTGATGGTCTGTCAGCCCTGACCGCCGCGCGCCTTCTGGTCAATGTCATCGGCGCCATCGTCCGGCAGGATTGAAATCCTGCTTCCTCTAGCAGCAGGCCGTGCATTCGTTGCGTTTTGGATTCCAGGCAACCTTATCCAGACGAGGCTCAGTCCCGGCCGGCGCTCGTGTCCTTGATGCTATGCGGCTTAAGCGGACGAATAGTTCCATCCAAGCTTTAAAGTCTCTAGGATGCGCCCCATGGGATCGCGCTTTGCCTTTGGTCCGTTCGTGCTTGATCCGGGGGCGGGAACGCTCCTTCGGAACGACGATCCCGTTGCCGTTGGCCATCGCGGGGTAAAGCTGCTTGAAGCACTTGTCAGGCGGCCCGGCGAAATCTTGGGGAAGGCCGAATTGATGGATGCGGCGTGGCCGGGCAGGGCGGTCGAGGAAGGCAATCTCACTGTCCAGATCGCGCAGTTGCGCAAGCTGCTCGGCCCGGCCGCCGATGACGGTGAATGGATCGCCACGGTGCCGCGCGTCGGCTACCGCTTTGCAGGCGCCATCAATCATCTCGGCGGCGTGAAGCGAACACCTCTGCCGCTGCCCGACAAGCCATCGATCGCTGTGCTGCCCTTCGTCAATATCAGCAACGATCCCGAGCAGGAATCCTTTGCGGATGGGCTGACCGAAGACCTGATCACTGATCTCTCCAGGATGCCGGGCCTGTTCGTCATCGCCCGCAACTCGGCCTTTGCCTACAAGGGAAGGGCGATGGACGTGCGCGCCATCGCCGAGGAGCTCGGGGTGCGCTACCTGCTGGAGGGGAGCGCCAGACGCGCCGCAGGGCAGGTGCGGATCAACGCCCAGTTGGTCGACGCGGTCAGCGGCGATCATCTGTGGGCCGAACGCTTCGACCGCAGCCTGGACGATATCTTTGCCGTTCAGGACGAGGTCACCGGCAAGATCGTCGAGGCGCTGCTCGGCCGTCTGCGCGCGCCGCCGCCGCGCAACCGACCGAAGAACCTCGAGGCTTACGATCTCTGTGTGCGGGCGCGCAGGCTGATGGATGATTCACCGCAGACGGCGCGGGAAGCGCATCTGATGCTGACGCGTGCGATCTCGCTCGATCCGGACTATGCCGAGGCCTATCGCTGGCTCGCCATCAACCACTGGATGGGAGAGGTCCACAGCGGCGGACCAACGCAACCGACCCGCAGCCTTGCCTTGGAACTGGCACGCAAGGCTGTCGCAATCGACCCCAACGATGCTGGCTGTCGTTGGATCCTGGCCTACCTGTTGGCCTATGAGCGCAGCTTCGACGAGGCGGATGCGGAGTTCGCCAAGGCGATCGAGCTCGATCCCAACGAGGCCGACACCTTTGCGGCGCTGTCCGACATCGCGGTTCTCGCCGGGCGGATCGGGGAGGGGCGTGAGCACATCGCCAAGGCCTTTCGGCTGAACCCGTTTCCGGCAAGCTGGTATTATCTGACGCTCGGCCAGGCGCAATATGCCGCCGGTGATTACGAATCTGCCGTTGAGACGCTGCGCCGGGACGAGACCTATCGGACGAGCTCACGCCGTTTCCTGGCGGCAAGCCTTGCCCAGCTCGGCCGTCTTGGCGAGGCGAGCGCCGAGGTCGAACTGTTCCTCGTCGCCAACCCGCATTTTTCAACCCGCCACTGGGCGGCGACCGAGCCCTTCCGCGATGCCCGGACGCTTGCGCATTTCATCGACGGCTATCGCAAGGCCGGTCTTCCGGAGTGACGCCGCGTGACTCAAACACGGCCGGCCAGCCATGCGAATATTCGCGTGGTCTCCTCGGATATGATAGGATCGAGATGCATTGACCACGGGAGGGGTAAATGCACCGGATCCTTCTGCTTTTGATCCTTTGCACGCAGTCCGCGTCGATATCGGCGGCGTCCGAATTTGCGATCTTCCATACAGCTTCGTTCGGCAGCAGCCGGTCGGTCAGCCTCAGTCTGGCAGAGGGCAGGCCCGCCCGCGATCCCACCTTCGATTTCGACGTCGTCATTGCGCTTTTGGAGTTCGACGGCGGCGGGACAGTGCTCTATCGGGACGGAGGAAGACACCAGGCGAGCGTGCGCTGCGTTTCGCCCGCCACGGTCCGGATCAATTCCGCCGACTATGCGGTCGACGTGTCGGCGCGGCCGGGGGCCGACTGGAAGCACGATCTCTGGGCGGCGCTCTGCAACAGTCCGGTTTCCTGAGCGGTCGTACGACATGGCTTGGCCGATCGAGTGCGTCAGCCCTTCCGGGGGCGGACCTCCATGAACACGTATGGCGCGGCGGTCCCCGAGGGGATCGCATAGACGTCGAAGGACGCCTGCTGGTCGTCGCCCATTCCCAACGAACCAGGAGGCATGCCGGGCACGGCCAGCCCACGGACCGGCGGCCGTTCCCGCAGCAGACGCTGGACGGCTTCGAGCGGAACGTGTCCTTCGAGGTAGTATTCCTCGACGACGGCAGTGTGGCATCCCTCCAGGTCGACAGGTACGCCCAGCCGCGCCTTGACCGCGGCAAGATCGTCGGTGTCGCGGGCGTCGACCGAAAATCCTGCGGCCGCCATCGCCTTCGACCATTCATGACAGCAGCCGCAGTTCGGATCCTTGTAGACGGTCATCTTCGCCGGCGCGACGGCGAAGGCCCTTCCGCCACAGAACGCCAGGGCTGATGCCGCCCATGCGATGAAGCTTCTCCTGTGCATCGTTTCCACTCCTCGATGTCCTGCCGCCCGGATCGAGGCCGGGCGGCAGGAGTCCCCTACTTTACTTCGGTGACGGTCAGCTTGCCATTCACGCGTTCGGCAACGAACTCGATGTTCGAACCTTCCTTCAGCTTTTCGAGCAGCGCCGGGTCCTCGACCCGGAAGACCATCGTCATCGCCGGCATGTCGAGGCCCTTCAGGTCCTCATGCTTGATGGTGACTTTCTTCGCCTTGGTGTCGACCTTGTTGACGACGCCCTTGGTGAATTCCTGGGCGAACGCACCGAAGGCTGCGCTGGCCGAAAGCAGGGCGGCAACGCCGATTTTGATCATAACAGTTTTCATGCTTATGGCTCCTTTTGCAGATTACTTGCCAGCGACGGTGACGTCGCCGTGCATGCCGGCTTCGTAGTGGCCGGGGATCAGGCAGGCGAACTTGAATTCGCCATCGGTGGTGAACTTCCAGACGATCTCGCCGGACTGGCCGGCTGGAAGGCGAATCGAGTTCGGATCGTCATGCTCCATCTCCGGGAACTTCTCCATGACCGCCTTGTGCTCGAGAATCTTGTCTTCCTGATCGAGCACAAACTCGTGGTCGACGGTTCCGGCATTCTTGATCGCGATCTTGACCGTCTGTCCCTTGCGGACATTGAAGACGGCCGGAGTAAACAGCATCTTGCCGTCCTCGGTTTCCTTCATCGTGACGCGGATTGTCTGCGTCGACTTCGCCTTGTCGCCAGGCTCGCCGATGGCCATCTTCTCGCCATGGCCGCCGGCGTGAGTGCCGGACGCGAGCGCCGGGGTTGCGAGGGCGACGAGCGCCAGTGCCAATACGTAGTTCTTCATGCGTAGATCCTTTCTTGACGTGGGAGATTGGGCCTCAGCCTTTTGTCGGCTTCGGCGTGATTTGCGTCTTTGCGTCTTTGGCCTTGGTCGCGTCCGGCAGCTCGCCGGTCCACTCCCAGGCCTGCGTTCCCGGCGGGTTTTCGTACCAGCCGGGATCGGAGTAGTCGTCCGCCGAGATGCCCTCGCGAACCTTCACGACCGAGAACATGCCGCCCATCTCGATGGGGCCGTGTGGCCCCCAGCCGGTCATCATAGGAACGGTGTTCTCGGGAATTGGCATTTCCATTTCGCCCATATCGGCCATGCCCTTGGTACCCATGGGCATGTAGTCCGGCTGCAGTTTCCTGATCTTCTCGGCGACCTTCGACTTGTCTGCACCGATGAAAGTCGGGATGTCATGACCCATGGCGTTCATCGTGTGATGGGACTTGTGGCAGTGGATCGCCCAGTCGCCGAGGTACTTGGCATCGAACTCGTAGGCGCGCATCGCGCCGACCGGAATGTCGATGCTGACCTCCGGCCACCGCGCCTCCGGCCGGACCCAGCCGCCGTCGGTGCATGTCACCTCGAAATCGTAGCCATGCATATGGATTGGATGGTTCGTCATCGTCAGGTTGCCGACACGCACCCGCACCCTGTCGTTCTTGGAAACGACGAGGGGGCTGATGTCCGGAAACACGCGGCTGTTCCAGCACCACATGTTGAAGTCGGTCATCTCCATGATCCGCGGCACGTAGGAGCCGGGATCGATGTCGTAGGCGTTGAGCAGGAAGACGAAGTCGCGATCGACGCGCATGAACTTCGGATCCTTCGGATGGATGACGAAGAAGCCCATCATGCCCATGGCCATCTGGACCATCTCGTCGGAATGCGGGTGGTACATGAAGGTGCCGGACTTCACGAGATCGAACTCGTAGACGTAGGTTTTGCCGACCGGGATGTGCGGTTGCGTCAGGCCGCCGACGCCGTCCATGCCCGACGGCAGGATCATGCCGTGCCAGTGGATCGTCGTGTGCTCCGGCAGCTTGTTGGTGACGAAGATACGGACGCGGTCGCCTTCCACCGCCTCGATCGTCGGCCCCGGAGACTGGCCGTTATAGCCCCAGAGATAGGCTGTCATGCCGTCGGCCATCTCGCGCTCGACCGGCTCGGCGACGAGGTGGAACTCCTTGACGCCGTTATTCATCCGGTGGGGCAGGGTCCAGCCGTTGAGGGTGACGACCGGCTGGTAGTCTGGACCCGAGGTCGGGTGGAGCGGCGGCTGCATGTCCGCTGATTCCATTGTCGGGGCGTCAGGCAGACCCATCGCCGACGTCTTCGTCCAGGCTCCCGCCGCCAGCATGGCCGCGCTTGCACCGAACAGTTGTCTTCTGTTGAACATGGTTGTTTCCTTTCTCAATGACCGCCGCCACCGCCGCTCCCGGAAGCAGCGGCGACCTCGGTCTCTGCCGAGGCGTTCGTCGCGCCGCCGCCGTAGATGGCAGGCGCGAGATTGGCTTCGGCCAGCCAGAAGTCTCGCTTCGCGTTGACGGAGAGCAGGATGGAGTTGATCTTGTCGCGGGTGTCGGTCAGCAGCTCGAACGTGTTGGTGATCATGCCGTTGTAGGTCAGCAGGGATTCCTCCTCGACCTTGGCGCGCAGCGGCACGACGTTGTTGCGGTAGTGCCGGGCGATGTCGTAGTTCGAGCGGTAGGCCTCGTAGGCGGAGCGCGCTTCCGAGCGCACGTTGACGGCTTTCTCCGCCAGTAAGTTCGCCGCCCGCATGTATGCCACCTCGGCCTTGCGCATCCGGGCCTTGCCCGTGTCGAAGATCGGGATTGCGAACTCCAGTTCGACCTGGGGAGTCGTCCTTGTCTTCTTCTCGTCGTCCTCGATTTCCCGTTCCGTTTCGAAGCCGGTCAGGATCTCGAGGTCGGTGACGTAGCGCGTCGCTTCGGTCAGGCCATAGGACCTGGCTGTGGCTTCGAGTTCGAGCTTCGCGACCTGGAGGTCTATCCGGTTTCGGAGTGCTTCGGCTTCGATGGTGTCGCGTTTTGCGACGGACTTGGGCAGCGGCGGCAGGCTGTTCGGAACCTGATAGTCCAGCTCGGAGCCCCAGAGGCCCATCAGTCGCGTCAGCTCCTCCTTGGCGAGGCGGGCCGCCAGGCGGGCCTTCGCCGTTTCTCCGGCGATTTCGGCGACGAACACATGTTCACGTGCCTGGGCGCCCTTGGTCATCGCACCGGTCTCGCCCAGCTTCGCCGCGAGCTCCGAAGCGGCATCGGCCGTCGCCTGGGCGCGCTGGAGCTGCCCGACGTTCTCCCACGCCGCGACTGCGCCGATCCAGGCACGCCGCGTGTCGGCGGCAACCTGGAGCGTTCTCACGGCCGCGGTCAACTGCGCCTGCCGGAAGCGTGTGTCGGCGATCGCCACGTCCCTGCTCTTCGTCGCGAGCGCCAGGATGTTCGTTGTGATCATCCCCTCGATCGTCTTGAACGCTTGAAGTTCCGGAGTTCCGATCCCTGTGGTGCCGAAGGAGACTGTCGGGTTGATGAACATCGTCGACTGCCAGGCGTCAGCCGCGCTGTCGCCAAGATCGGCATAGGCGGCCTGGAGGCCTTTGTTGTTGAGCAGGGCGATCTGGACGGCCGTCTCGACGTCGAGAGGTTTCGTTCGAGCAAGCAGGCTTTTGACCTGCGCCCCCGCAGAACGGGCCTGGTTCCGGTTCTGGATCCAGACGGTCTCTTTCGCCTCGACACTGGCGGTCTTGTTGGCGACGGAAATGAAGCCCGCCTCATTGCGGGAATAGTCGTCGCCCGTGACGCAACCGCTTAGCGCCAGCGGGAATGCCAGCGCCATGATTATTCTTCTAGGCCCGATCATGAGGCATCTCCATTTGCTGGAGACTGCAGATCGTTCTGTCTGCGCCAAGGCTTGGGGTCGACGGGCTGCCTGGCTTCATAGCCCGAGATCGGCGACCGGTATGTGATGGGGCGCGCGGACGGCTGTTCGACGGCGGCGGAGGATGCCACCACGTCGGGAGGAAGCGTGGATGCGCAGCCGCCGACAAGAAGCGGCAGCCCCACCACGAAAAGCGAGGGTTTCATTATGAAGTTTCCGAATAAGAGATAACCTGTGAGCGCTCGCCTAAAAGGCACGCGACCGACGGGACCCGATCAAGCGGGTGTGTCTCTATTCAGATATTTGGGGGACGGTGGAGGGGCGGCAGTTCGCCAATGGTCGTCTGGTCGTCGACGAACTGCCGGATCGAGGTCACGACGGGTCCGCCGACGTCGGGGCCATCACAAATGATGCCAAGCCCGCCACAGAAGTCCTTGCAGCATTCCTGCTTGACGAGCTTCGACGGGCCATCGCCATCATGAGATACGTCGCCATGCGCGTGGCCATGATGGGCGGCCTCCGTCATGTCGTGGCCTTCATGGGGCGACGTCACGTCGGACACAACGGCTTTGAGATCGGGGAAGGAGGAGCCGTGCATCGCTGCGTTAGCGTTCGACAACGAGTACCCCGCCAGTGATACGACGATCACCAGCCGTATCATCACGAGCAGCTTGCTCATTGCGATTCGGTACATCTTGCCCATTCCCAACGGCCTACATGCAATGCAGCCGGATTTCAATTAAGACCTCTGTGTCACGGATGTTCGAGTCCTTTATGTGGCGCGAACATCACGTTGTGCACAAGCTAGAGCTTCCTTTGGCGCTATAATGCTACACGATCCTGGTTTTCGTCGCCAAGGCGGGCCGCTATGTCCTGCTGACGCTCGCCACGTTACAGATTTTCGGCTGACCGCTTCCGGCGCGGCAGCAGTATCCGGTCGACCGTATCGTCACGGACGACGAGCGTATGCCAGATCGCCGCGGCGAGATGCAGCGCGACCATCGCCAGGATGATCCTCGACCCGACAACGTGGTACGGCGCGATCGCGAACCAGACGTAGCTCGCGACCAATCCCATGCAGGCCTGTCCAATGATGGCGGCGTAGAAGGCGTGATGAAGCGCCGTGGCGGCTCGTCCGCTCCATGTGCCGGGCGCGCCGATCTCTGGCGGCTGAAGGATACGAAGAACCAGCCGTGCGCCCATCAGCAGTCCGATCGCCATTCCTGCATAGTTATGGAGCTGGTGCTGAACGACGTCCCAATAAGCCGGCGCCATCCCCATGTGGACGGCATGGTGGGTTCTCTCGATGCTGCCACCCGTCAGATACTGCACCGGCACCATGAGGGCGACCAGCCAGTGAAGCCCTATCTGGGCCAGTGAATAGCCACCTTTCATCGATCCTCTCCTGCCGAGGGCGCAGACTAATCGGCGGCGGTTAACGCTTCCTGATCGGCTTGGAGCATCGCGAGATGCGGCGTATCGGGGAGGGCGCCCGCCCTTTTATTGCCCCGATGAGAACGGATATCGGTAGTCGCAAGCGGCACGATCTCGGATTCGGAAAGCAGCCTTATGAGACGAACCATTTTTGCGAACATGTTCGGTTTGCTCTTCGTCGTGGGTGTGATTCTGATCATGGCAGTCTCGTCGCCGGCGACCGAGGATGTCGTAGCGCTTCGGCAGGCCGACATGAAGGCCATGGCCGCGGCGGTTAAGACCATCTCCGGCATGTTCAAGGATCCGGCGAGCTACACGGCTAACGAGTTCAGCTGGGCTGCCGATACAATCCGCGACAGGTCGGGTGTCGTTCTCTCCGGACACTTCATGTCCGAGGCCGTCAGTCCACAGTCGAAGGCCAGGCCGAACATCCCCGCGGAGCGCGAGCGGTTCGACCGGATTGCGAACGACCTGCGCGACTACGCGGTCGCGCTGGACGCCGCCGCCCGGAGTAACCCGGGATCGATGTCTGCCAGCATGCGCATGAAGCCCGGCGAGGCCATGGGCGGCGGACCGCTCGGCACTCACGTCCGCAACGAGCAGGATCTCCTGGCAATGCCGGCGGAACACGCGTTCCACCTCATGCTCCAGACCTGCACGACCTGCCACGCCAAATTCAGGGCGGAATGACGGCGAGCACGCGGGTTTGGAATGGCCCGCCTTGCTCCGGCGTTCAACCGGTCAAGAACGGCCTCTTTTGCTTCAAACAGCCATGTTCGACGCTGCCGACATCACTTCGCGAGGGGCAGGGCCGCCGAACATATGACGACCATCCTCCTCGACTTCGGTGAAGCACCAGCGCACGACGCCATCCCGATCGAGCAGGAATTCACCGACAAGCTGGCCGTGGCCGGTGGCGATCATCTGCTTGTCATCTTCGGTGAATTCGTAACCATCGGCCTTGTCGAGAAATTCCACGGCTGCCATCAGGTCCATGGGCGCTGGAAGCTCGTCCGGCATGTCGATGCGCATCGACGTCACCGCATTCATGCTGATTTTATGCGGCCAGTCATTCTCGTCTTCGGTAAATTGAAGGTTCGGCAGGCCGAAGGCCTTGTGCGATACCCGCTCCGGGTCCGAGGCCGCCAGCAGATTGGGAAGCGGATGGTAGCGAAAATAGAGGCGGGCGCGGTCGATCGGTGTGTTGACGACGGTCAGGCTGTCGATGCCTTTCTCCTGCAAGGCATCGGTGAGTTCGGCCATGGCGGCGATCTGGCGGCGGCAGAAGGGGCAATGCAATCCGCGGAACAACCCGACGAGCACCGGCTTCTGGCCGCGAAAATCGTCGATGGCAACTTTCCCCTGGCGGGTGATAGCATCCAGCACCACGTTCGGCGCGCGATCTCCCGGCTGCAATGGCCTTGCGGCGTGGTTCTCCTGCATGTTTCGTTCCTCCCTTTATGTTTTTGAATCGACTTGCCAAATCGATCTCCGGCGATCACTGCAACGAGGACGGGTCAGTCGAGAAACGGCAAGACGACGAGCGTGCCTGGATCGAGGTTGTGGCGGATGCACACATCCTGTGCCAGCGTGAAATACCGTTCTGCCGCGTCCATGTCGTCATGCTCGAGGCTGAGTGTCGCCAAGCCATCATAGCACGGAAAGAGCAGTTGCGGTTCATCAATTTCCTTCGCAACCTCAAGGGCTTCCTCGTAATACTTACGAGCTAGCTTCGGCTGCCCGTGGCATTGATGAATCTGGCCGAGCACGATCAGCGGCACGGAGAGATGGTCGCGCTGATCGAGCGCCCGGTCGATTTCGACTGATTTCTCCGCCGCCGGTACGCCCTCGGCGGCGCACCGATCGGTAAAGGTGCAGCAGGCAACGGCGAGATTGGCGAGAAGACGCGCCTGGAAGCCGAGATCGCCAATACGGGTCGCGACCTCCAGTCCTCGCCGGCAGATCTTGATGGCGCTGGCCGGATCGACGATCGTGTAGAGAACGCCAAGATTGGAATAGGCGCGGCAGGCGGCACTTTGCAGATCGGCCTTTTCGGCGACGGAGAGACTGCGCTCCACTTCCTGCACGGCCTCGCGGCTACGTCCGAGTCGCGCAAGGGCTGCACCCTTGGTATTCAGCGCCTCTGCCATCGCCCGCGCCGTCTCCCGTCCGGCCTCGGTGGTGCCGTCGATCGGCAGCGTTTGCAGGCATTGCAGCGCCTGCGTCGCCCACTCGGCAGCGGCAGCCTGATCGCCCATGCGGAAGGCGAGATGGCCGCGCTCTTGCAGGACATGCGCACGTTCGACCGGCGCATCCACGGTTGCGATCGTCGCTTCAGCTTCGGCGCAATGGATCTCCGCCTGATCGCGGCGGCCGGCATCGAGATGCAAACGGCCGATCTTGCGCAATATCCTCGCCGCGGCAATCGGATTGTCTTTGGCGCGGTGGATCGCAAGCGCTCGCTGATAATGGGCCAAGGCGGCGTCGCGCAGGCCGGCAGGACCGCAGAGATCGGCAAGACGCTCCAGCAGCGCCAGTTGCTCCGGTGTCACTTCCGCCTCGTTGGCAAAGGCCGCAAGCGCCTGCCGATAGAGACGCATGGCATCATCATTGGCGTAGGTCTTGCGCGCCAGATCGCCTGCCGCCATCAGATAGCTGGCGCCCTTGGACTTTTCGGTGGTCAGGCTGAAATGATGGCCAAGTTGCGCCAGATGCTCGGGCCGGTCGGGCGCTGCGCCATACTGACGTTCCAGAGCCCGGCCGATCCGTTGATGAAGCTCCATCCGCCGCTGCAGCAGGAGATTATGGTAGATGACATCGTGCATCAGCGTCTGGCTGAAGCGATAGCCCGGCGATACCACGGCATCGGACCCGCGCAATTCCTCGATGATATTGGCATCGCAGAGGTAATCCAAGGCAGCGTCGATGCCGCTCGGGTCGGTGGCGACGGTGCGGAGCAGGGCGGTATCGAACTTCGGGCCGACCACCGCCGCCTCCTGCGCCAGCCGCCTGATCTCCTGCGGCAGCCGATCGACGCGGGCAAGCAGCAGGGCTTGCAGATTGACCGGGATATCGACATCGGTGTCTTCGGCGGCGACATGCCAGTGCTGGCCGTCGCCATGCTGACCATCATCGTGCAACGTGCCCATGTCGATCAGTCCGCGCAGGATTTCTTCGATGAAAAGCGGATTGCCGCCGGCGCGATCGAGGATGCGCTTGCGCACCGTCACCGGCAACTTGCTATGGCCCTCGCCAAAAAAGGCAGCAAGCAGCTTCTCCCCGTCGGCTGCAAAGAGTGGCTCAAGACGTTGCACGGTGACGCTGACACGATTGGAGTTCAGCGGGTCGGTCTGCGATGTCGGCCGGTAGATCACAAGCAGCATCAGCCGGCTGCGCTCCAGCCGATCCATCATGAAGCGCAGCACCTCAAGCGAGGCGGCGTCCGCCCAATGCAGATCCTCGATGACGAGCAGCAGGGGGCCTTGTCCCAACCGCCGCTCGAAGACGGTGCGGACGGCATAGAAAATCTGCCGCCGCAACTGCTCCGGCTCAATGTGGCGCAACGCGCCATCGGGATCTCCGAGACCAAGGACATGCAAAAAGAGCGGCAAAAGTGCCTCCACGTCCTCCGGCGTCAGATCGAGCGCGGCGAACCCCGTTGCCAGCAATTGCCGCGTCCTGGCAAGATCATCCCGCTCGCCGATGCCGTAGGCGCTGCGCACCACGGCGGCGAGCGTCCCATAGGATTGTTCGCCGAGGGGAGAGCAGGTCGCTTTGCGGATGGCAAGGCCCCGAAAACGGGCAGTATTGCTAGCGATTGCGACGAACTCGTTGACCAGCCGCGACTTGCCGATACCCGCTTCGCCAATCAGGCGGACAAGCTGTGCCGCGCCGCCGCAGGCGAGGTCGAGGCATGTCAGCAAGCCCGACAACTCCCTGTCCCGTCCGATCATTGGCGCCCGCAGGCCGAAACTTTCAAGTCCACGCGCCGTATGCGGCGCTTCCGACAGCCCGGTCAGCCGATGGACCTGCACGTTTCCGCTTTTGCCTCGCAAGGTCTGAGCCCCGAGACTGTCGAAGGCGAAGGCATGGCGGGTGAGGCGGTAGGTCAGCGGCCCAACGAGGATCTCGTTTTCGCCGGCCATGGACTGCAGGCGTTGCGCGGTATTCACCGTATCGCCGGTCACCGAATAGGATTTCGTACTGACTGCACCGAAGCCGCCGGTGACAACAGGGCCGCTATTGATGCCGATATGCAGACGCAACGGCACGCCGGCGCGTGCGTGCCAGCGCTCGCCGACCTCCGTGGCTCGCTTGATCATATTGAGTGCGGCGTTAAGCGCCCGAACCGGATCGTCTTCATGGGCGACCGGCGCGCCGAACAGCGCCAGGAGCGCATCACCGACGAACTTGTCGACAAAGCCGCCATAAGCCTCGACCGCCTGTGCCATCTCTTCGAACAATTCGTTCTGCAGCACCCGCATGACTTCGGGATCGATCTGCTCGCTCAGCGTCGTGAAGCCGCAGAGATCGGCAAAGAGCACGGTCACCGGCCGCCGGTCGGCATCGCTGTCCGGCTTAGGCGCTGTCGCTTCGATGTTGGGCTTCGATGCAGGTTGGACTTTGCCTGATATCGATGCGCCGCATTGCGGGCAGAAGGCAAAATCGGGCTGACAGGGATAGCCGCAGGCGGCGCAGGTGACAGGCTGCCTTGCGCCGCATCGCGGACAGAAAGCAAAACCGCTCTGAATATCGAAACCGCAGCCCGCGCACTCCATCGGACGCATCTCGCGAAAACCCGATGCGTTGCGGCTCTTTCAGCCGCAACCAGCGGACAGGGACAAGCATGAACCTGCTTCCCCAGGCCTGCAAGTGAAGACTTTGGCAGGCGTTCGATGACCGAGCACCTGCCCAGCGGTGATAGGCGAGGGCGACGTCCCGATATCAGATGGTGCCGGGCCGCCCGGAGGTGGTTGATTGGCTCGCGGATGACAAAAACGCCTCTTCGGCGGTGGGCACTTTCCCCTCTGGGGTCAGATCGTCGACAGCCTTGGGAAGGTCGCGGCTCAGCCGGCCCAAAATCTCCTCATGAGAAAGGCCGGTATTGGCGGCGATCTCGTTGAGAACATCAGGCCCGAGTGCTTCCGCCAGCTGCCCATCATTGATGTCGGCATTCTGACCGGGCTGTACCCAAGACTCGATCTTGTCGCCGTGACCGTTCTGCTGAAATGTCTTCAGAAGATCGCCCAGCCCGCCGCTGACGATGCCACCGGAGGTCAGCCCGCCGAGGAGGCCGCCGAGACCGCCGGAACCGCCCAGTCCGCCGAGAATGCCCCCAAGCCCGCCCGGCTGCTGGTTCCCCGCGCCAGCCTGCTGAGGGTTCTGGATGCCCCGCAGGAGTTCCCCGATCTTGTCTCTGTTCTGGTAGCCGGCAACGGCAAGAACGGCGAGAAGCGCCTTCAATTGACCGCTCATCATGATGAATCCTCCTATGGTGCTCCAAGGTGCAGACGGCCCAATGCAGGTCGCCGCATGGGCAGCAATGTCCGGAGCGCCCAAAGGTTCCGCGCCGGTGCGCAAACAAGGCTGCACCGGGCGGATTCGTTCCGCAATCACAAAGGCCGACCGACTTTACAGCTCACGCCGCTACTCAGATTTCCGGGCAGCCTCGCTGGTTTGCAAAGACAATTCGCTCCGGTCCGCGGCGCGTCATGCCCTGGACGACGATGCTGCGGGCAGATATGCGGACGATCTGCGCCCTGCGAAGTCCTTCGCTGCGGGCGATGTCGAGAGCATCGTCCGGATCACAACCGCGCCGTCCGCGGTCGCGGCGGTCATAACGGTCATAATCACGATCACGGTCATAAACGCCGACGCCACCAGGGCCGAGCCGCAACTCCAAGTCCTGCGCGGCAACGATCGTCGGCGAGATGGTCAGCCCAGTTATGGCGGCCAAGCCAACCAGGACGAATTGAAGAGATTTCCGCATGAGTTCCTCCCATGGTCTTGTGCTTATCGTAATGACAACCTCGCCATACGAATTTTGTTCCTCATGACAAGCGGAGACGGCGCGGCGCCGATCTGCCGGAGCCGCATTCGATGGACGTTTTGCGGAGCGCAACATCCAAGAGAACCTCATCCTGGTGCCCCGAAGGGCCTCGAAGGAGAGGGCGGGTGCTCAGGCCAATCGATTATTGTCTTCGTTGCATTTGAAAATGGAATCTGCCCGGCTACAACAATTGTCAAAGCTGATTAGAGGCGCGACGTTGCCAGCCATTTAGAGATGCGACACTCAGCATTGCCGCTGGCGCTGACGGCAG